>JANPES010000114.1:0-32186 GCA_031423035.1 Cyclobacteriaceae bacterium
CCCGAGGAATCCGGGTTTACATACCGCGAACGTGAAATGATAAGCGAAATGAGAGCGGCCTCCTGAAAAACCCTGGCGGGGGCTGAGGGAAATGCCCGCTATATCCCGAACTTCAAAAGAATACGGTTAAGATGGCGGAGTGGTCTTTAGACTACTTATTGAAGAACTGATCCAGGTCGGAAAGCAAATCGCAAAGACGATCAGCTGCAGGGTCGCCATCAAAATTCCGAATCGCATAAGTGGCCACACTACTTTTCTCCGGAAAATCTCCCTGTTCACTGATGATCTGATTGATCCGTGGCAACAGTATGAATTGAATCCATTGCTCAAAGGCCATCGTTCGTGAACCGAAAGCGCCCATGTCCACGAACTTATCCTCAGCCAGGGGCTGGTCATCCCACCGATTCAGATTTTTTAACTCTGCTTCTATGTCCGCTGCTTTCGCAGCCACAAGATTATAAATTTCTGATGCTGGTTCCATAAGTTTATTGTTCAATGTAATAGATTAAAGAAAGAACACCAAATTTTATCGGTCCGGGCAGTTCATTTTTCAAATCGCCTATCAGCGAAATTTTGATATCTTCCCTACATGTTACTCCTAACGTCCCAATCATGCTGAACAACGCACAACGGGTAGGTATCATTGGAGGCCTGCGGACGCCGTTTGTCCGATCCTTCCGCGAATACAGCCGAACCACCAATCAGGAAATGCTTATTGCCACCCTCAATGCCCTGGCAAAAAAGTTCAACCTCGAAGGCCGACAACTCGGCGATGTGGCGCTGGGCGCCGTCATGACCAGTTCCATAGATTGGAACATCGGGCGAGAAATAGTCCTGGGAAGCACGCTCGATTCAGCTACTCCGGCCTTCAACGTGCAGCGAGCGTGCGCCACGAGCCTGGAGACCATTAACCTCATCGCACTGAAAATTGCTGCCGGCCAGATTGATTGTGGAATCGCAGGTGGAAGTGACACCAACAGCGACCTGCCCATCATGATTCAGCGCGCGCTAGCCTGGAAACTCATCGACATTAACCAGGCAAAAAGTATTGGACAGCGCCTTTCCAAACTTCTTAGTATCCGCTTTCAAGAACTCTCGCCAGCCTATCCGGTCATCGTGGAGCCGCGCACCGGCCTCTCTATGGGACAGCATACAGAAAAAATGGTGAAAGAATGGGGAGTCACCCGTGCTGAACAGGATCAGCTGGCATTTGAAAGTCACGGGAAAGCAGCAAAAGCATATGCGGATGGATTTTACAATGACCTTGTTTTTGAGTTCAAGGGAGTTGCCCGCGACCCCATGGTACGGGCCGATACAACGATGGAAAAGCTCGGTGCGTTGAAGCCAGCATTCGATCGAAGTGAAAAAGGAACGCTCACAGCTGGCAATAGCACTGCATTCACCGATGGCGCCGGTGCTGTTCTCCTTGCCTCTGAAACTTTTGCACAGCGTAACAACTTGCCAATATTGGCCTTCCTGCAAGATGTGCAGGCGACGGCCGTAGACTATGTGAATAAAGGAGCAGGTTTGCTTATGGCGCCAGCTGCGGCGGTTGCCCAACTCCTGAAGAGAAACAACATGCGCCTTCACGACTTCGATTACTATGAAATCCATGAAGCGTTTGCCGGTCAGGTCCTCTGCACACTGAAGGCATGGGAGAGTGATCCCTTCTGTAAAAAGGAACTCGGTCTCGATCAGGCCCTGGGCTCGATAGACCGCAGCAAAATGAACGTCAAAGGCGGAAGCCTGGCGTTGGGACATCCGTTCGGGGGCACGGGCGCCCGATGCGTCAGTACATTGGCAAAATTGTTGGACAAAAAAGGCAGCGGGACCGGCCTGATCTCGATCTGCACCGGCGGCGGGATGGGTGTTGCGGCAATCTTAAAACGGTAGGCCGATGTCTTATCAGGAAATTGAATATACCTTACTCAACGCCTTGATCCAGGAGAGTCGGCCGGAAGCCATGATCAACGCAATGCGGGCGGTTGCTCCGAATGAAAAATATGAAAACGTGTTTGAAGCCGTAATCGCAATGCAAAATAAGGATTATATTAAGGTTGTCTATTGTACGCATCCCCACACCATCAACATTCAGCTAACTCGCGTTGGCGAAACCGCATTTAATAAATAAAACACCCATGAAATCCCTGCTTACAGTCATCCTTGCTATTTCTACACTGACGGGCCTTGCCCAAAATGCACTGCGCGGAAACGCTGCCCGAATGGAAGAAAGGATACTCGCCTTGGGCCGCTTCGGAGCAAACCCGGAAGGGGGCGTCAGTCGCGTAGCCTATAGTGAAGCTGACAAAGCCGGCAGAGCCTATGTGATGGGGCTCATGAAAGCAGCAAAACTAGAGGTGAGCATAGACGCGGCGGGAAATATCATCGGAAAGCGCAAAGGACAAGACAACGCACTACCCGTCATCGCTTTTGGTTCGCACATTGACAGCGTCCCCGGCGGAGGAAACTATGATGGTGATGTTGGCTCACTGGGTGCGATTGAATGTATTGAACTTTTGAACGAAGGCAAGATCATGACACAGCATCCCCTGGAGGTCATCATTTTTCAGAATGAAGAAGGAGGGCTGGTTGGAAGCGAGGCCATTTGCGGCATCCTTCCGCCGGCTACCCTGGACTTGGTAAGCAACAGCGGGAAGACCATTCGCCAGGGAACCCTTGATATTGGAGGTAACCCGGAGAAGATTTTTGAAGCCATCCGGAAAAAAGGATACTACAAAGCCTTTCTTGAACTCCATATAGAACAGGGCGGGATACTTGACAAAACGGGTGTGAACATCGGTGTTGTGGAAGGCATTGTTGGTATCAATCAATGGGAGGTTACGATTACCGGAAAGGCCAATCATGCCGGAACGACTCCGATGAATCAGCGTCAGGATGCGATGCTTGCTGCAGCAAAATTGACCCTGGCAATTAATCAGGCAGCAGCAGCAGGAATACCTGGGCGCCAGGTGGCAACCGTGGGGAAGATCCGTGCAGAACCCGGTGCACCGAATGTAATTCCAGGTAAAGTGGTCATGTCGCTGGAGATCCGGGATTTATCTCATGAGAAGGTTATCAGTGTGTTTAAGATAATTCAAGGCCAAGGCAAACAAATTGAGACTGAAACTGGTACCACAATCGCGTATGCTTTAACCACTGAGAATATGCCGGCGATGACCGACAAGCGGATCCAGGAGCAGATCACGCTGGCAGCCAAAGAGCTCGGGTTCTCTTCGGCTACCATGCCGAGTGGCGCGGGGCATGATTCACAGGACATGGCCACTATCGCTCCCACCGGAATGATCTTTGTACCCAGCAAGAAAGGTGTCAGTCATGCGCCAGATGAGTATACTTCACCGGAAGATATGGCCAATGGAGCAAGTGTACTCCTAAGTACCATTCTTAAGCTGGATAGAATCAAGTTGCCTTAGCGCGCACCTTACTTTTTCTCTACTTTTGCATTGATGGGACACGATCATCACCATCCGACTCCTGCCTGGGCCAAGGTCACTACCGCGTTTACCGTAGGCATCTGGCTAAACTTCATTTTTGTCGTAATCGAGGCGGGCGTGGGTTTCTCCATCCACTCCCTCTCCCTCCTTTCTGACGCGGCGCACAACCTCGCAGACGTTGGCACGCTTGTTTTGTCACTCGTCGCTTTTCGTCTTCTCAAGGTGAAAGCGAATGAACGCTACACTTACGGGTATCGAAAAACATCCATTCTTGTGGCGCTGTTCAATTCCGTGATTTTACTGGTCTCCATTGGCGCAATCGCCTTCGAAGCCATCCACAAGTCATTCAACCCGGAGCCAATGCCCGGAGCTACCATCGCCATCGTGGCGGGCATTGGCATCCTGATCAATGGCACCACCGCCCTGTTTTTTCGAAGTGAAAAAGAAAAAGACATCAACATCAAAAGCGCCTATCTGCATTTGTTAAGTGATACGCTCGTCTCGGTTGGAATTGTGGTGGGTGGAGTTGCCATGTTCTTTACTGGCTGGTATTGGATTGATAGCGCCCTGAGCCTGATCGTTGTCCTGGTTATTCTCATCAGCACCTGGAGGTTGCTCCGGGAAAGCCTGAAACTATCGCTTGACGGCGTTCCGGACAATGTTTCTGTAAACGACCTCACCGCACATGCCATGGAACTTGAGGGCGTTGCTGGACTTCACCATGTCCACGTGTGGGCACTCAGCTCGACGGAAAACGCCATGACCGCTCACCTTGTGCTGAAACGAGACCTTGCCCACGGTCAGGAGCATGTTATCAAGGAAAAATTCAGGCACGGGCTGTTACACCGGAACATCCAGCACGTTACATTGGAAACCGAATGGGAGAACGAGCCCTGCGAGTCGAAGGACTGCTAATACCAGAGAGTCAAAACTTGGAGAGGCGCGCTTGCGGCTTGTGGCTGGCAACTTGTAGCTAACTCAGATGTCTGACTTCTTCAACTTCAGGTAGGCAAAATAGTTGAAGAGTGCGGCCCAGACCAGCGCGATGGCCACCGAGCTAAACGTCACGTAATCACGAATCTCCTGGAAGGCATACCGGGCAAACGGCATCGGGACCAGATTCATAATTGACTCAAGCGGGAAGAAGGGAATAATTCCTGGGACGTAATCATCAATGTTCTTCGTGATAATTAATTCTATCAAATAAGAATTCAATAACAGGATGATCGTAAGGCCTGAGCGCTGGATGAAAAATCCAAGCATCAAGGCAAATGATAAGAAGGCAAATACCTCCAGAAAATAGGCCGGGTAAAAGCCAATCCCCGTGAATCCGTAAGGGAAATCCAGGGCCGGGGAATAGATCAACCCCGTAACAACCGCAATCAGGAAAACCATGACCATGCTCAGTGCGCTGAGGACCAGGTTGGTCATCACTTTTGACATTAGGAACTGCTCCCGACTCAATCCGTCGATGATGTTTTGCCGCACGGTCCGATAGGTGTATTCATTGGTGATTGAGATTACCGTCATGATGGCCAGTCCCATCTTAAGCAATCCTCCGCTCCACGCGAGGTTCTGCCAGATATCGGGAAAATGATAAAGGGGAATCCGGGTGATATTGATTTGCTGACCAAATCCTTCAATCAATTGTGCGAGCCACTTGAGGAACTCCATCCCGCTGGCCGCGCCCATGCAAAGGGTAAAAAAATACAGCCCGCAGATGATCCAGAAGGTGCGGTAGTCGAAAAGTTTTTTCAGGTCAACCTTTAGCAAGTGCAGCATGATCGGCTTCGGCTAGAATTTCCAAAAATTGTTTTTCCAGGCTCTTCTTCTGGGTCACCAGGTGGGAGGCCACGATCCCCTTTTCAAACAAGAACCGATTGAGGTCTATACTGTGAAACCCATCCTTCATCTTCACGACATAGTTAGCACCGTCCTTGCGTACACTCGCTGTCCCGGGAAATGAACCGAGGATAACCGGCAGGTCATCATGAAATGCTGTTATTTCGACGGTTTCCTCGCCCCTGCCTACATCATCTACCGGGCCGTAGTGCACCAGGTTGCCTTTTCGAAGGACAGCAAAGTGTGAACAAACTTTCTGCACTTCGTCCAGCAGATGACTTGCCAGGATAATCGTCTTTCCGTCATTGGCAATCCGTTTGATGATCTCACGGATTTCTGCAATCCCCATGGGGTCAAGCCCATTGGTTGGTTCATCCAGGATCAAGACAATAGGATCATTCAGCAAGGCTGAGGCAATCGCCAGTCGCTGCTTCATCCCAAGGGAATACGTTCTGTACTTGTCGTCTCTCCTTTGGGTCAACTCAACAAGCTCAAGCACCTTGGGGATGTTATCCACCGGGGCTTCCTTGATCAACGCCATTAGCTCCAGGTTCTTCTGCCCACTGAGGTAAGGATAAAATATCGGGTGCTCCAGCACAGCGCCGATTTTCTTGCGCAATTGACTGGTGGGAGTCTGACCAAACCAGGAAAAGGAGCCAGCGGTTGGATTTGTTACCCCCATCAGCATTCCGAGTGTAGTTGTTTTTCCGCTTCCATTGGGGCCGAGCATGCCAAAAACCTGGCCGCGCTTTACCTCCAGATCAAGTTTATTGACTGCGCAAAGCCTTCCAAAATTCTTGGTCAGCTGTTGAATGGATAAGACCGTTTCCAAATACCCAGGGATTAATTAACCTTTTCCTTCTTGCTTTTACCTCGAACCGTGTCGCTCTTCTGATTAGCGAAATTCCGGATCCGTTTGCCAATGTCGGTGCTTCCGTCTATCGTTGAGAAGAGAGACCCCACTTTGCTTATATCAATGGTACCGACGATATCCAGCACAAACAAGCTCGTGGAGTCATCCACCAATGCAATGGTACCAGGCTTTGCTCCCTTGGCATCTCGAAGATAGATATCAAAACTCTTGCCGTCCATCCGGCTGGTTACGATTGGCTCGAACGCTTCCTTCCGGTAGTCCTTGACGAGTTTCTCATACTCGTCAGAACCGAATTTCTCTGCAACTTTGTCAATCATGAGAAACTTCATTTTCTCGATATTCTCAATAAGCTGATCAAATTCCTTGTTCTCCTGCTGATTGAGCATCCGCAGCGTATTCTTGTAAAAATAAAGATTGAGCGATTCCTCGTGTTTCTCCTGAAGGGCCAGTGTCGTCTTACTTTGCGCATGGGCCATCCATCCGAAGGAAGACAAACAAATGAATAGAATAATTTTTTTCATGGCTGGAAAACTAAAAATAACAAACAATCATGATCTTAAAACGGAAACCCCTATGCGGGGTTTCCTATTCCTTAAAAAAAGCGATCTATTCCTTATCGTCATCCTTCTTCTTATCTCCCTTGTCCATCTTGTTCAGATGCTGGAGCCCATCGATGCTCATTTTGCTGCCAATCTTACTTACCTTCTTCAGGTCGATTTCCCCAAAGAGGCTCAACATCTTGAAGTCATCATTGCCCGCAGCGATCATCAGCAGGTCGCTGATCTTTCCACCCGATTCCTTGATGAGGAATTTCATATCCTGGTCCTTATCACGGACGAACATCAGCTCTTCATAGTCTTTGGGAACAATGGAAAGTGCCTCCTTGTAAAGCTCCCGGGAATCACGGGCATCATCCTTGGCAAGTACACGCAGCCCTTTGATCTTGCTGATTGCCTCCAGGATCTCCTTGTCCTCCGGCTTCTCCACATCCATGTTGGTGAATAGCCCGAACATTTTGCTGCTGACCGTCACTTGCGTGAATTCAGGGTTGTCCTGGTATTTGCCGAAAAATTTGGTTACCGCATCACTCTGCCCCTGCGAGGCGACAGACACAGCCAACATCACAACTGCCATCATTAACTTTTTCATATTGTATTGATTAAAGTTTTTACTTTTTTTCTACTTCCAAAGACGAACCCATCAAATATTTATTTTCTCTTTACTGGGTTTTGTCTGAATCTTCTTTTCTGCTTCATTCAACATTTGTATTTTACTCGCCTCCTTTTTCGCCTTCCCAAAACTATTCGATATCATCTGCAGCGCCCGCTTTGTTTCTTCAAAAGCAATTTGCGGATCGGAGTACGTGTCCTGGATCTCTTGGGGATACGACTTCCGGATCTCCTGGCGGATCAAAAATGTTGCGGCTACAACCACTACAATCCCCGCCGCGATCCTTGCCATATTTCCGTAACTGAGCATATGAACAACCTTTCCTCCTTGACGAGCCTGAAGCTTCTTTGTTACAGTGGTTTCAAAATTTGATGCCAGTGCCTTTCCTTTCTCCGCATTCAAGAACAGGAACAAATCAGAAGCACCCTTCAGGGAAGAAGGAATATTTCCAGCGGCAAAGAAATCACGCAGCTTCTGCTCGTCTTCTACCGATGTTTCGCATTGCCAGTATTTCCCCAGCAACTGTTCTACTTCATGCAAGTCCATACGCATCCAATTTTTGTAGCTTTTCCCGCACCGCGTTCCGGGCCCTAAAGAGACTCACCTTAACCTGACTCATATCAATCTCCAGTATTTCACAAATCTCATTGTAACTATACCCCTCAATATCGCGAAGGTGCATCACCTGCCGCTGCTTTTCAGGCAATTCAGCCATCAACTCACCTATACGTTTCATGCGCTCACTTATTTCTGTCGAGTCTGCCGGTGATAAACTATTATGGGAAATATGCATTCCCTTTTCGATTGAATCGGTAGGCCTCCGTTGCTGTTGGCGCAGCCGGTCCAGAGATAGGTTTTTGGTGATCCGCATACACCAGGCCTCCATATTCTGTATTTCATCCAACTGCTCACGGCCATTCCACACCTTGATAAATACCTCCTGTACGATGTCCTTGGCCTCTTCATTATTCCCTAAAAGCCTGAACGCAAAGCGATAAAGCTTGTTCTTAACGGGAAATACCATGTTTTGGAATGTTTCCAAGGTCATTGATTACAGGAGCTAGACGGTGGGTGAACGGGGTTTGTTACAAGGGAACGAAATTAGTTATCCTCGGGTCATTTCAGGCCTAAAACAAACGATTATTCAACACGATAGCAGAACTTAAGGGGCCGGAATCAAGTTAGCATGCCAACCATGAACAATCTTAGAAATCTTAAGAACCTCCACGACAGTCTGCCTATGCAGGGCATCCGAATGCCTGCTTTCTTTATTGGACATGGTTCTCCCATGAACGGCATTGAAGACAATGAATTCAGCAAGAGTTGGGCTGACCTCGGACGCTCGCTTACCCCTCCTGCAGCTGTACTTTGCATTTCAGCACATTGGCTTACGGATGGAACATTCATTACCGCCATGGAGAAACCCAGGACCATCCATGATTTTTATGGATTCCCGCAGGCGCTCTTCAATGTCAACTACCCGGCTCCAGGCAGCCCCGCTATAGCCAAAGAAGCCGCATTGCTGGCAACCAAAACAAATATTGAACTCGATCACGAATGGGGCCTCGACCATGGAACATGGTCTGTGGTCAGGCAAATGTTTCCTGAAGCCACCGTTCCGGTACTTCAATTGAGCATTGATTACTCCAAGCCCGCAGTCTTTCATTATGAGCTGGCGAAAGAACTTGCTGCACTCCGCGACAAAGGGGTCCTGATCATTGGGAGCGGAAATATGGTGCACAACCTCGGGCTGCTGAATTGGCGCGAGCCCAACTGCGGATTTGACTGGGCGATCGAGATGAACGAGACCTTCAAGTCGCTCATTGAGAACGAAGACTATGCGTCCCTGTTGAACTATGAATCACTGGGCTTGGCTGCAAAGCTCGCCATACCAACCCCGGAGCATTACTTTCCATTGCTCTATACGCTTGGGCTGAAAGGCAAGTCAGAGTCGATCGCGTTCTTCAACGATAAACTTGCCATGGGTTCGGTGTCCATGACTTCTCTCAAAATCTTCTGATGCTTTTCTTAGCGTTCTTCGTGCCTTTGCGAGAACTTGCATTCTCATGGACGAAGACAAGATCATTATCTACCAATCCTACGACACCGGCATTCAGGCCAATCTGGCCAAGACGAAATTGGATGCATACGGCATCCCCTGTTTCCTGACCGAAGAGAACTTTACCAGTCTATATCCATTCCGAAACGATATCTTTCCCGGTGTCAGGCTCCACATTTTTGAGAAAGACAAGCCGAGGGTAGTTGAAATCCTCACTGAAGAGGCAGATTAGCTCTGTTTCAGTTCTCTTCGAGTGTCTGGCGAAGTTATCCGTGAGCTCTCCGCGCGCATCCCCAAATTCCCAAATTGACTAATCCCCAAAATGATTCGTTACTTCCAGAACCCAAACCCATACGAAGCATACAAGGCTTTGTTGTCATACACATGACCGCCTTTCATCGTGAGTTCAACACGCCGGATGTCAGAGATGTTCTTCACCGGGTCTCCATCAACGAGGATAAGGTTGGCTTTCTTGCCCACCTCGATCGATCCCAACTCCTTCTCCTTCCCGGCGATGCGGGCTGAAAGCAAGGTGGCCTTCTGAAGCACTTCCTTGTTGGAAATGCCAGCCTTGGCATACAACTCAAGTTCGCGATGCAGCGCAAAGCCGGGAAAATCGTCCGTACCAGGAACGAATGTAATGCCGTTGGTATGCAACAGTTTAAGCATCTTTAGCATGTTATCGAAAGACTGCTTGTACTCTGCCTCATGGCCTTCCATCGTTGGCAGTCCGCCGCTGTAGAGCCCACGCTTGAATTCCGGAGGGAACATTGAAAGAATGGGTGCATAGCCCGCCGCCAACTTACCCGGTTCATTGGTAAACATACCTTCGAAGATTGCAGCCGTAGGATCCACAACAATCTTTTTGTCTTTCAGTAGTTTCACGAACCGCTTCACTTCAGGGCTGCTCAGGTTAATATCTTTGCTTCGCTCTGCTACCTTGATGAACCGGCCCATGGAGCGCGTGTCAATCGTATCACCCATAAAGTTCAGCATGATCATGTTGAGGTGAATGATTTCATCGTAGCCATCGTTCACGGCGCGCTCGGCAGTCATAAACGAAGGCACGTGGCCGCATACTTTCATTCCTCGTTTGTGGGCTTCGGCGGCCAAAGGCTTAACCCAATCTACAGGTATCGAACTGTACAACTTCACCTGCTGGTAGCCGTTGTCCGCATAGTAGTTCACGGCCTGTTTACCCTCGTCAAGTGTGCTCACGATCTTTCCCGTAGGCCCGGCGAAGGGCCCAGCGAAGTCTATGAATCCCGACATGATCGAGATTTCGGGACCTAGCAAAATATCCCCGTCCACTTTCTTCTTGATCGTGGGCAGATCAAGAGAGTTCGCCATGTCTTTGATGTTTGTGACGCCACCGGCCAGGTGATACAGTCCCTGTGACTTGGAAAAGTGTGCATGGTTGTCCCACAAGCCTGGGAGAAGCATCTTTCCATTTCCAGCGATTATCTTCGAATTGGCCGGGGCTTTCACGCTTGCCGATTTACCGACCTGTGTGATCTTCCCTTTGTCGAACACGACCGTTTGGTCTGCCAGGACCTTGCCGGACTTTGAATCAAAAAGATTAACATTGACAATGGCGACCGGCGTATCATTACGCTGTGTCAGGTTGTCCTCTTGCAATGCGTAATATTCTTCTTCTACCTGATCCTGCAGCTTTTGCAGTTCCGGAATCAGAAATTCATATCCCAGTTTGATCACAGACATCCAGCCGCTGATGCTCGCGAAGTAAGTCTTGTTCGGTGTCACCCAGACATATTGTGGGGGGCCACCGGAACCAGTGAAAGCATAGAGCTCCAACTCCTCTTCAAACGTATTAACCAACGCTTTGTGGCTTTTGACATGGACGGCTTTCATCTTCCCGGAAGGGACCATGTCCATTTCATGAATATGGGCATGCTGCTTCAGCATTTGTTTAAGGCTCCACTCAATCTCTCCAGGGGCTCCCTCCATCGGAGAGTAAAGAACATTGCCGCTTACTTGCTTTTGGTCATCCTCAATCTTGTTTTTCCATTTCGCAAGTCCGTTTGTGAGGTCGAAAGTTTCGTTGACAGCTCCCTTAAAGTAATCGACGCCTGTTGCTTTCCTAGATACGACCTGGCCGCCGGCCATCACAAGATCAACCTGAAGCTTTGGCCCACGGCCCCTGTCGTTGAACTCAAACCGGTACGAAACGCGTCCTTGTCCGTCTGACCAGGTTATTTGTTTCCCGGCAATCTTACTAGCAGACATGACAACGTAACGAGTTGTGTCAGTCGCGAACAGGTTATGGGATACGACGAGCATCAGGCCGATAAATAGTTTCATGTTAGGCTATGGTTAATGGTTTTGGGAAATTCATTTTAGAACGAAAGAGCTATCACATTTTAAGCACGGTAAACTCAACCCTTCGGTTGTTGGCCTGGCCTTCGGGTGTATCGTTGGTATCAATTGGCTTCGACTCGCCATATCCTTTGGCTGTCAGTCGCGATCTGGAAATGCCTTGCCTGGATATATAATCGACTACAGACTGTGACCTGCCCTGGGATAAACTAATGTTGTACTCATCGGTTCCCTTGCTGTCGGTGTGCCCGGAGATTTCGATTTCAATGGATGGGTTTCTTTCCAAAAAATCTACCACTTTGTTGAGCTCAACAAAGGACTCCGGCTTGAGTGTCGTCTTGTTAAAATCAAAATAGATATTCTTCAATCGCACGGTAAGACCAACTTCGATCGGTTCCAGATACAGGTCTTTTGTTAATGGCGACAACTCCTCGGAGCTGAAAGCAATGCTGTCTGTAGCAGTAAGGAATCCTTCGGCCGAGGCCGCGAGTACATACCAGCCAAGCTTTCCGACTTCCAGGGAATATTTCCCCGCTTCGGCAGAGATTGAATAGCTGCTTTTCGTCTCAGGCCTCCAGGTAAAATCTACCTTTGAATTAATGGGTTGATTGGTCTTCTTATTGTAGACTGCCCCAGTTAGCAGCAGTTTCTTTGCAATGGGCGTAAGAAAAACATCGGTCGTCAGCGTGGTGTCGTTGCCCAAAACAGGTACCGTAATAGTCAAATCTTTCGGTTGATACCCGGAGGCGCTTGCACTAACTTGATATTCATTTATTTCAGGAATACGCGTTTCAAACTTTCCGGTAGCCGGAGTCTTGATCCCAATTGGTTTCATCTCCTTGACGGTCACAGTCACCGTGGAGGAAATGGGTTGATTCGTTTTTTCATCGAATACTGTTCCAGCCACAAGAATCTTGATTGACCGCGGAATTAAAATAAAGATATCCAGGTTGCCTCCGTCCACCCGACTATTGGCACGTGCAGTGTATACATTGCCGTTGGCGTCCATGGAAAAATAGTCATCTGATGCAGCCGTGTTTACCGGTTTCCCTACGTTTGTAACCTCCGACCACGAGTTCCAGGAATCATCCAGGCGCGTTGCTTTGTAAATGTCTGCCCCGCCTTGCTTCCCGGCGGCAATCCGGTCGCTGGCAAAAAATAAGGTCTTGTTGTCCGGGCCAATGAATGGCGCAAACTCATCCGTGGCATTGCTGAACTTCATTTTCTCAGGACGTGACCAACTTCCTCCTTGCTCATGTGAAACGTACAAATCACTCTTCACCGCAGTGGGCAGCTCCGAAAAATACAGGACCATGTGCTTGAGGTCTGATGAAATTGTGGCGCCGTTGAAGCGACCCTTGGCCATGTCTTCAAAGTCCTTGATCTTAAGTTCACTCCAACTGCCTCCGGCACCGACCAGAGAGAATCCCTTCTCATTCTTCGAACGACTCCCACGCACGAGCAAGGCGCCATCCGATAAGACCTGAAACACCTGGTTACTCTTGCTCTGATTGAATGGCGCTGCCAAATGTTGCGGCGGGGACCAGACTCCTTTATCATCTTTGGTGCTCGTCCAGATGTCCTGGGTTCCCGTTTTCCCATATGTATTGGATGGATGATCTACAACGAAGAAGTATAGCTTCTTGCCATCTGGGGAAACCACAGGTGCCGCATCATGATAGGGGGAGTTCACCTCCTTGACTTTAGTTAATTCATACCGTGGGGCAAAGGTTTGGGAAAACCCAGCTGAATATACAAGCCAACAGACAACCCACGTAACAAGTCTCATGCAGATACAATTAGCTAGTAAAGTTAGCAGAATCCTATTAAGTGTCTATGTGAAAAAGTGTCTAGGTGTCCATGTGCCTAGGTGCCTAAATGCCTAAGTGTCCATGTGCCTAGGTGTCTAGGTACTTATACCTATCTGGTCTGAGAAGTTCAGGAGGCGCTTCCGGGTATGGAGAAGAAGCCGCGGTGGCTGGCCGCAATAGCCGCGAGGATCAACACCAGCGCAATTGCATTGAAGATAAGGATCCGGCTATGTTTGGCGACGTCATCTTTCAATTTCTTCGCCGTGATGCGTGCCAGCGTGATAAAGACAATGGCGATAAACATCATCAGGCTGTGCTCAACCGTCCAGTATCGCAAGTCGGCATTCTTCATTGTATCGGGACCAAAAGAAACACGTGGACTAACAAAATAAAGTAGTAAGGCTACCAGCAATTGCGTGTGCGTTACAGAGAATAGAGAAAGGCTCAGCAAATTGTCAGTCTTCCCAAACGGTCTCTTATTAATGAGTCCGAGCAAAGCATTGATGATTACGAGTATGAGAAGAATTAGAACGAGGTAACGAAGCAGGGAATGCGTATGGATGAGTCCGGTGTACATGGTCGGTTTTTGTTTGGTCAAAAATAAATCATTGGGGCCAATTAATAAGCCTGAATAGCGCATTTATCACAGTCTCTCATCAAATAAAACCTATGGGAATCCACGTTGATGTGTACCTTACTCCAAATTCATCGATATGAAAAATAGCCTTGTCGTTCTCATCGCGCTAGTTACGTGGTCAGCAAATGCACAAAATAGCCTGGGATATCAGCAGCCTCCGGAAGAAATTACCAAACTTGTCGAAGCACCGCTTACGCCGACTATCTCGGTCTCGCCGGACAAGACGTGGATGGCACTTTTGGACCGATCTGATTTCCCAACCATCGAAGAGCTCTCTCGTACTGAATTACGCATTGCAGGGCTTCGCATAAATCCCGACAATTTCGGACCCAGCCGAGCCAACCTCTTCATCGGCCTGAAGTTTAAAAACCTCAAGGACATGAAAGAGTACAGCGTAACGGGGCTACCCAATCCTGTACAGCTCAGCAATATGTTCTTCTCGCCAGACAGCAAGAAAGCTGTTTTTTTACAGACATATCCCGACCGCATCGAACTCTGGCTGGTGGATCTCACAAGCTTAAGCGCCCGTCAACTAACCAAACGGAAGATTAATGCCACTTACGGCAATCCGGTCTCATGGGCATCGAATTCAAATCAGGTGGTCTTCCTTGCTACTGCCAATGAGGGCAAGAATTTGCCAGTCAAACCCCGCGTACCCGCTGGACCGGTGATTGAAGAGAACCTTGGAAAGAAAGCGCCATCCCGCACTTATCAGGATTTGCTGAAAAATCCATACGACGAATCAGCCTTTGACTTTTATTGCACATCTCAACTTTATGTGGCTTCGCTGGATGGAACTGAGAAAGCAATTGGCAACCCGGGTATCTACACTTCATTCAGCACATCACCCGATGGCGCTGTGCTTCTTACCCGCGCAATCAACCGGCCATACTCTTATTTGGTACCCGCTAACCTATTCCCTCAGACCGTCAACTTGACGGACATGAGTGGAAAGCTTGTCCGGAAGTTGGCTGACATTCCGCTCGGTGACAATATACCTGTAGGATTCAGCGCCGTAATGAAAGGCCCGCGCAATTACGGGTGGCGATCTGATCACCCGGCCACATTGCATTGGGTGGAAGCGCAGGATGAAGGAGATCCTAAAGTAAAGGCAGCCGTACGGGACAAAGTCATGACGCTGAGCGCTCCTTTCTCGGGTACGCCAAACGAACTTATCAGCTTACCCTTGCGATATTCTGGTATCGCTTGGGGCAACGAAAAAATCGCATGGGTGTATGAATCCTGGTGGGCTGATCGAAAAGTCCGGACTTATCAGATCGATCCCTCCAATCCGTTAAAAAAGAAAACAATTTTTGACCGCTCTTCCGAAGTTGCGTATACCGATCCGGGCGATGTGATCATGACCATGAATGTCAACGGCCGGGTTGTCATGCAAATCAACCCTGATAATTCAGTATTCCTTGACGGCAGCGGCTCATCGCCTGAAGGCGACCGGCCTTTTCTGGACAAGATGGATCTCGCGTCGGGAAAGACTACGCGCTTATGGAGAAGCGAAGCGCCCTACTATGAGTATGTAGTTGCTCTTACTGATCCCAAGAAAGTAACAATAATCACCTCACGCGAGTCACAATCAGAAAATCAAAACTACTTCCTGCGATCTATCGGTTCAAAAGCGCCAATCCAGATAACCTCCTTCCCGCACCCTTATCCGCAAATCAAGGATGTTAAGAAGCAAGTGTTAAAATTCAAAAGATCGGATGGCGTTGACCTTACCGCGGACCTGTACTTGCCACCGGGCTACACCAAGGACAAGGGCCCTTTGCCTACGTTTTTCTGGGCATATCCCGAGGAGTTTAAGTCGAAAGAAAATGCAGGACAGGTGAAGGGCTCCCCACACACATTTACACGAATCAGTTCAGGTAGTCCCATATTTTGGGTTGTTCGTGGTTACGCAGTGCTGGATAATGTTTCCATTCCGATTGTCGGGGAAGGGGACAAAGAACCTAACGACACCTACGTCGAGCAATTGGTAGCCAGTGCCAAAGCCGCCATCGACTACGGAGCATCCCTGGGTGTAGTAGACCCGAAGCGCGTTGGCGTGGGTGGTCACAGTTATGGTGCCTTTATGACCGCTAACCTGCTTGCACACTCAGACATGTTTAAGGCTGGCATCGCACGTAGCGGAGCTTATAATCGTACCCTGACTCCGTTTGGCTTTCAAAGTGAGGAGCGTACGTATTGGGAAGCGCCTGAGGTGTACGCCACGATGTCACCTTTCTCCCACGCAGACAAGATCAAGACCCCTATTCTGCTGGTCCACGGAGAGGCAGACAACAATTCGGGTACATTCCCCATTCAGACCGAACGGTTCTACAATGCCATCAAGGGGCACGGCGGGACGGCCCGGTATGTATTGTTACCGTATGAAAGTCACGGCTATCGCGCCAAGGAATCCATCCTGCACATGTTGTGGGAAATGGACAACATGCTCGAAACCTATGTAAAAGGTGATCCGGGAATGAAGGCCAAGATTGAATCAAAATAATTCCATATCCACTATCTTGCTGTCATGCTCATGAAGTCACGGTTCCTGTGTTGCGTGTTTGTCGCACTGCCCCTGTTTACTCAGGCGCAAGGTCCGGATACAGCCCGGGTAGGAGCTTATGTCATCAGCGTTCATGATATTAATTTTCATGAAAAGGAATACACGGCCCGGTTCTGGCTGTGGTTTCTATACGAAAATCCTGAGTTTGATTTTACCACCCAGCTTGACATCCCCAATGCCAAGACCATTGAGCCGCCGGAGTCGATTATTGATACCGTAGACGGCAAGGCGTGGGTCATGCTGAAAATGAAATGCACGATGAAGGAAAACTGGTCTGTTCAGGATTTTCCGTTTGATAAGCAGCACCTGAGGGTCCAAATTGAAAACAGTATCCTGGATAACACCGTCCTGATTTTTGATCCCGATTATGCGGGCAGCAAATTCGACGATGAAGAAGCCATTGATGGCTGGACCATTAAAGACTTCAGGGTTGGTGTGCGTGACAATAGTTACTCCACAGGGTTCGGAGATCCGCGGGCAGGCCGGGACCATCAGACATTTTCCCAGTTTACTATTGACATGGATATCGAACGTGATGCCTGGGGCTTGTTCATGAAGATCTTTCTCGGAATGTATATCGCCTTCTTCATTGCGTGCATCAGCTTCACACCGCATCCTTCCGAAATGGAACCTCGATTTGGTCTACCCGTAGGCGGTTTGTTTGCTGCGGTGGGTAATAAATACATCATTGATTCCCTCCTTCCGGAATCATCTTCCTTTTCATTGGTAGACACACTTCACGCCCTGACCTTCATTGCCATTTTTGGAACCTTACTGGTATCCGCCATCGCGCTTAAACAATATGATAACGGAAATAAAGAGTTGGCTGAGCGTACCAACCGCCGGGGCGCCAGGTCTGTTGTCGCAGTCTATGTGTTCCTGAACATCGTGTTTGTTACGCTCGCCGTAATCTAATCCTATTTACGATCCTTCGAATTGATGAGGATGGTCACTGGACCATCATTGATCAGGCCGACTTTCATATCGGCTCCAAACGCCCCGGTTTGAACCGGCTTTCCCAGGTTGGTTTCAAGTGCCTTAATAAATTTTTCATAGATCGGAATGGCCACTTCCGGGCGGGCGGCCTGGATGTAGGACGGCCGGTTTCCCTTTTTGGTGCTGGCATGTAGCGTGAACTGGCTGACAACAAGCAGTTCTCCATTCACCTCTTTCACAGAGAGGTTCATTACCCCTTCCGCATCGTTGAATATCCGCAGGTTCACAATTTTGGCTGAGAGCCAATCGAGGTCTTCCACTCCGTCAGTTTCCTCAATTCCGACTAAAATCATCATTCCCTTGTCGATGGCTGCAAATTGCCTCCCATCGATCGCTACGGACGCTTGTGTTACGCGTTGAATCACACTGATCATAATCAGAAATCCTGAAGTTCGGCGGAGGAATGAATGTGCGTACCCGGTTGCTTCTTCGTTGCCGATTTGAGCATCCCCTTGGCGACCTTCGCAGCGTCAACAGCCTTGTACCTTTTGGGTATAGCAAAACCAAGAATCTTCATCACCAATTTGCCTGCCGATTCTCCTCCCCGCTCCTCCTTCCGTTCTCCGAGGAGCATCGAAGGTTGGAAAATGTGATAGCTGTCAAAACCAATGGAACCAATAGCTTCTTCCACCTCGCCTTTCACACGGTTGTAGAAGATGGAAGAATTCTTGTCACTTCCCAGTGCAGTAATCAGGAGATACTGCCTGGCACCTTGCTCTTTGGTAATCTGAGCGAGTTTTACAGGATAATCATAATCCACTTTTCTGAACGCGGCCTGGCTACCCGCTTGACGAATGGTCGTGCCCAGACAACAAAATACGTCATCTGCTTTGAGGTCCACCGAAATGGTCTCCAATGAATCAAATTCAATGACCATGTTCTGCAACTTGGGGTGCTCCCTTGAAAGAGGTTTTCTGGATAAGGCAATAACACGGCTGCAGGACACATCGTCAAGCAAGAGGTTTAGCAAGTGTGAGCCTACAAGGCCGGTCGAACCAGCAATCACGGCGACAGACATCAGAATGTTTGCTGGATTTCCTTCTTGAGTTCACCGAGGGCATGGCTGATCGGCTCGACGTTTTTCTCCATCGTAAGCTCAAAGATCTTACGGGAAAGATCAAGACCGGTAGATTCGGGGCCCATAGCGGCAGAGCCCTCATTGATCATGATAACGAGATCTTCTTTGGCGTTACGCACCATATTCCACACTTCCTCGCTCATGTATATTTGCTGCGAAACGTTGTGATTATACTCGTTTCTGATTTCATCCAGCAAGATCTTGTGCAACTCCCGTGCAGAATAAATGGGATTGTTCAGCCGAAGGAGCAAATTCGGAGGAGAAATACGCTCGAGAAAGAGGCATATACGCTCATAGGCCTGAAGGCGATTGGGCAAGATGGTCTCGATCGACCGGCTACGGACTTCCAATCGCTTTAATTCAATCTCCTTGTTGATGAAGGATTTCACCATCAAATAAACACCATATAGGACAATTGAGGCCGGCAGGAGGATTTTTCCATATTCAATCAAGGCATCCATAGCGATTCGTTCGTTAAAGCTGTCTAAAAATAGATAATTTTGACTACGCGAGGTTAAGGAAACAAACGAATAAAATTAACGCCTGGTCTGTGACACTACTTCATCCGGTAACCCTAAGCAAGAAAGCCGCTGAGGAGGTCCAAAAGATCATGCGGACAAAGAATATTCCTGCAGACTATGGCCTGCGTATTGGTATCAGGGGTGGAAGCGGGTGTGGAGGAGCCCAACTCATTCTGGGATTTGACAAAAAAAAAGAGGGTGACTTAGCTTACCCGATGGAAGGAATTCCGCTCTACATCGACAAAAAGCACATGCTGTACGTTGTGGGCAAGGAAGTTGACTTCCATGAAGGGGCAGATGCGCGTGGATTTGTATTTGTTGATGCCCCCACAGGCCACACAGCCTGAAGGTTAACCGTTTCGCACCTGACTAATCGTAACAGATGCCTTGCGGCACACGCCCCCAATGGGTGGATTGAATTTGGCAATATTGATTTGTACCGAAAGGGCATGCGGAAAAGTTGACAGGATCCGGCCGGCAATTGCATGACCCACGCGCTCCAGCAGTTTAGACGGCTTGGCCATCTCTAATTTCACCAAATCATACAAGGCCTCGTAATTAATGGTACCCCCCAGGTCATCTTCAAATGCAGAGGGATTGATCGCGGTCTCTACAGAGACATCCACTTCAAATTTATTTCCTGATGATCGCTCGTGCGGATAGACTCCGTGGTAAGCATGAAACTCCAGCCCTTCAAGGATAATCCTTCCGGTCATGCCACCTCATCAAAGAATGATCGGGTTTGCTCATTGACCGACGCTGCAGGAGGTGTATTGGAGGGTGCAGACACGCGCAATCTTCGGTTTTCACTCTCACCGGAGAATGTCAACTTCTTCGCTTCACGTTTTGCGAGCGTGAGGTGATCATCTACGTTGAATCGGGTTATCGCCTGCTTTGACCGCTCAGTCCTATCCAAAACTTCATTCGCCAGCCTTTTCAAATCATCCGCCAGGTTGTTGCGGTGCGATTCCAGCGACTTATAATGCTGCACGAGCTCTTTGAGGCTGTCTTCCATTTCGGCAAGAATTTGTCTGGAGGTGGCATCTGCATCTTCGATCGTATTCCTGGCTTTGTCTTTAGCCTCATTGAGAATTGCTTCCGCGCTCAACTGCGCTTCACGCAAGTGAAGTTCAGCAGCCTTGTTGGCCTGATCGATTACATTGGCTCCAGTATCCTCGGCTGTTTTGAGGGTCTTGAACAGGGAGGTCTCGACTTCGCGCAATTTGGATATCTCGCGTTCGCAACTTTCTAGCTTCGAGCGGAGGTCTTTTGCCTCATCCATCATACGTTCCCATTCCTGGGAGAGCGACAGGAGAAACGCATTGACTTCATCCTTATCATACCCTCTCAGGGTACGCTCGAATGTCTTTTGACGGATTTCCAGCGGTGTTACTTTCATGACGCAGCGGGTTAAAATGTAGTTTAAAAAATTACGTCCCAAATAGAGATCGACCGGTCATCGCTGGCGCTCACGATCTGATTGTTATACGAGCACCAGAGCAGTTTATTTACCGAAGTTCCGTGGCCCGCGTGCCGTGCTTTGTCAATAACTTTCAGAAGCATCAAGTCATCGGTACGCCAGACCTTGACCGACTTATCCATGCTGCAAGTTACAAAATGTTTCCCATCCGGGCTAAATCGGATGTCATTGATCGCATACAAATGTGCGGCGATTTCTTGCTGCAACAGGTAGTTTTCGGCCACATTCCATGCTTTCAGCCGGGCATCACGGGCACCGCTGAGGAGCAACTGCCCATCCGGCGAATACCTCAGGCTAAAGACCGAATTTTCATGTGCCCGGAATTCTTTTCGAAGCGAGTAGTCGTCCAGGCTAAAAATTCGGATATGAAAGTCGCTGTAGCCCACGGCCATTTCTTCCGCCTTGGGGTGCACAGCGATGGTCCGGGCGCTTTGCGCAGCGGCCTCCAACCGCTTGACTACGGTAAGGTTTTCAGCATCCACAATAGAAACACTCCCGTCTCCGCTGGCGACAAGCACCCGGCCGGCGGATATCTTGATGTCAAAGACTGCGCTGGCCGAAAGTTTCAATGACGCCACTTCCTTTCTTGCCTGCCAATCCAAAACATGAAGCCCCTCGAAGTTATGCCCGGCAAACAACAACCCGGTAACCGGTGAATAACAAAGGGCATAGACAGATGCGGCCATTTGCGCCACACGCGCTCCCTCTTCCTCGCCCAATCTCCACTGCACAATCATGCCATCACCTGAGCTGGAGAAAAAAACCGGAGACTGGGGAATTTCTTCCAGCGCATAGACACAGTCCTGGTGGCCCGTTAATGTGACTGCCTTCTTTACCTGCACCTGGTTCATAGAAAGTATCTCGATTAAAAGTAACTTCACAAAAGTGAATCACATTCCAAGAATTACCTAATGCCCCTGTCAAGAATCGAAACGCTGGGAATAGAACGAGCCTGGGGCCTTTGGAACATTGATGAGCCCGAGCCGGACCTTTCCTTTCTCTCTTTCGAAACGTGCCCCGAAGACATTATTTATCCTCAGAAGAGATTGGAGTGGCTTGCCGGACGCGCATTGATCCGCACGCTCGTTGAATCAATTGACCTTTCGTACGAAGGCATACGAAAGGATGAGTTTGGAAAACCATTTCTGAAAAAGCATCCTCATGCTATTTCGCTGTCGCATTCTTATCCTTTTGTAGCAGCACAGATCGACGCGCTACAGCCGGTAGGGATTGATGTAGAGCAAGTAAAGGAAAAATTGAGACAAGTAGGTCCGCGTGTTCTCGCGCCGGAAGAGGTCGTTGATGCCCAGGGGGATCTCGTCAAACTTTGCATCTACTGGTGTGCCAAGGAGGCCTTGTACAAGATTTATGGCCGAAGAAATCTTATGTTTAGTGATCACCTTCGCATTCAACCCTTCACGCTGGCCGATACAGGAAATTTAACCGGGCAAATCCTTGTAGTTCCTAAAACAATTACCGTGAGACTCGGTTATCACGTTACCAAAGACTACGTTCTGGTATATACAGCCACCCAAACCTTGACCCAGTCATGAAGTCCCTCCTCCTGATTACTTTTCTTTTGGCCGCTGTGGCAACGAATGGCCAGTCTGTCATCGAGAATTTCACGCTCACGGATGTTGTCCGGGGAACCCCTGTTTCTCTGGATCAGTATTCCTCAGCCCGTGCCGTAGTCGTTATCTTCACCAGCAACGTCTGCCCCTATGACGGCTATTATGCCGATCGGCTAAAGGATATGATTGCTCAGTATTCCGGCAAGGTTTCTTTTTTGCTTATTAACGCTCATCTGGATCCGGAGGAAACTGCGGAACAAATGAAACTGGCATCAACGGGCTGGGCTTATTCGATCCCATATCTGGCTGACAAGGATCAGCTCGCCATGGATGCCTTTGGCGCGAAGCGGAGCCCGGAAGCATTTCTGCTCAAGCATGGCAACGCTGGTTTTGTGACCTTTTACAGTGGGGCTTTGGACGATAGTCCGCAAGAGGCCGCGGGCGTTACGACCCGGTACCTGAAAGATGCAATTGATAATCTCCTGGCCGGGAAGCCCCTGATGAATACCACGATACGGGCCGCCGGTTGTTCAATTCGGAAGAAATAGAATAGACGTTAAACGCCAAGATCTCCGCCGGCAGAAATCTCTACCAGCAAGAGCTTCACTTCCTCGGCCTTTGCGTGCTCGCCTATTTTTTCAAAAGACATAATCAGGTTCCGCAAAGCGCGTCGTATAATCTCCAGGCTGTCGCAAGGCTCAAAGAAAGAATTCTGCGGAACCAAATGCAGCTCATGAATATAATTTTCAATGTCCTGCCGGGTAAAAATAAGACCCCGGTTAAATGCATTGATATAAAAAGGGGTATTCTGTGCGTCCTTGTAGGTCAGGATAAATAAGTTTGGAAGGTTTACCCCATACACCGGCAACTTGAGCTTCTGGGCCACCAACATATAGATAACACATAGTGTGATTGGGTTCCCTTTTCGCGTCTCAAGTACAATATTGATCATGGAGTTTCCCGGGGAATGAAAATTCTTTGTGTTTGCCCCAAACTTCAGTTTATTGAAGAGCACGCCATTGACTACTTTGATTTGATCCATAGGGTGTAGATCAGGGCGAAACTCCAGCCAAGTCTCGTAGTAGATTTGCTCAAGTTCATGCTTCAGTTTCTCCAACTCGAGGTCTGGATACTGAAAAGTAGCGACAATCCACATGCCCTCCAGGAGGTCTTTTTGTTCCCCCTGATACCAGGTAAGGAGCCGTTCTTTAAGCAAGTCATACTGAAGGGTATGAATTATCTCTTCGATACGCGCCTGAAGTGTCGGGCTGAAACTGGATTCCCACTCTCTCTCTAGAAATGGGATCGCTTGTTTACCGAGGGAAAGGATCTTCTCCTCTACGTGTGCCACTACTTGTTTGTCTTCATCGTCAAGAAGTGAGATGAGTGCTTTAATCTCCTTTTCCTCCATCCTAGGTCTGTATTACCCCGACATTGAATTTCTTAACCCGGGCATGATTAGCGGCATCAATGCCGGTAGAAATGTAGGATCTTGTTTCGAGGGGGTCGATGAGCTGGTCTACCCACAACCTTGCTGCTGCGTAGTACGGTGAAAGTTGTTCATTGTAACGATCCGTTATTTCCTTTAGCAGGGCGGCCTCCTCTTCTTTCGTAATCTTCTGTCCCTTTGTTTTGAGTGTGCTTACGCGGATCTGAAGAAGGGTCTTGGCAGCAGCAGCACCACTCATCACGGCAATCTGAGCCGTTGGCCAAGCCAGGATTAAACGGGGATCGTAGGCCTTTCCACACATGGCATAGTTGCCTGCGCCATAGGAATTTCCGATGATGATCGTAAACTTCGGCACGGTCGAGTTGGCCACTGCATTAACCATTTTAGCGCCGTCCTTGATGATTCCGCCCTGTTCCGCCTTGCTCCCAACCATGAACCCGCTTACGTCCTGCAGGAATACCAACGGAATTTTACGTTGATTGCAGTTCATAATAAACCGGGCTGCCTTGTCGGCAGAATCAGAATAGATTACGCCCCCCATCTGCATCTCCCCCTTTTTTGTCTTAACCACCTTGCGCTGGTTTGCAACAATGCCAACGGCCCAACCTTCGATCCGTGCATATCCGCAAAGCAGGGTCTTTCCAAAGAGTGCTTTGTACTCATCAAATTCCGAACCGTCAACCAGGCGCCGGATAATCTCAAGTGTATCATAAGGCTTGGTCCTGTCTGCTGGAATAATGCCATAAATATCCGCCGGATTATCCTTAGGTAAAGCGGATTCAATTCGGTCGAACCCAGCGGGCGTATGTGCGCCGATTTTGCTCATGATGGACCGGATATAATCAAGACATGACTGGTCGTTGGGAAACTTGTTGTCAGTGACTCCGGAGATCTCGCAGTGGGTCGTGGCGCCACCCAGGGTTTCATTGTCGATCTCTTCACCAATCGCAGCTTTAACAAGATACGATCCAGCCAGGAATATGGACCCCGTCTTGTCGACAATCATGGCTTCATCCGACATGATGGGCAGGTAGGCTCCTCCCGCTACGCAACTTCCCATGATGGCTGCAATTTGTACAATGCCCATGGATGACATCTTGGCGTTATTGCGGAACTGGCGGCCAAAGTGCTCTTTGTCGGGGAAAATTTCATCCTGCATAGGAAGGAATACGCCTGCACTGTCAACGAGGTAAATGATCGGCAGGTGATTCTCCATGGCGATTTCCTGGATCCGCAAATTCTTTTTTGCCGTGATCGGAAACCAGGCTCCTGCCTTTACCGTTGCGTCGTTGGCAGCAATTGCGCACAGCCTTCCGGACACCCTGCCCAAGCCGATAACCACGCCACCGCCCGGACAGCCACCCACATCGGTGTACATTTCTTCACCCGCCAATGTGCCTACTTCAATGAATGGAGAATCCTTGTCGGTCAGATAAGCGATGCGCTCGCGGGCTGTGAGTTTGCCTTTTTGATGTTGTTCCTCAATTTTCTTTTCGCCGCCGCCCAGGCTTACACGCTTTATCCGCGTGCCGAGCTGAAAACAGAGTTGCTTAAAAAAATCCTCGTTCCGGTTGAATTCCAGGTCCATGGGAAGTGGTAACGTCGAGTTAGTTTGATTTCTTTGACGCCGCGGCTTTTGCCTTCTTCTCTTCTTCCAACTTCAGCATGTCGCGTTCCACTTTCTTATGGCTTTTTCCAAGGGGAGAAGTAAAGTGCTTGGGGTAATGATTGATGTGCTCAACCAGACTGTCCATGCGCAAAAGTAATCGGTTGAGATTGACGTACAAGGTATCCTCAGTCATCAGCTTACTCATCGTATTGTCTCCTTTCTTGAGCCTACCCAGCGTTTCATTCAAACTGGTGAGGGTTTGCTGCGTTTTGGCAATGGTCTTGTTGAGTTCCATTTGCTTGAGGGAGTCAGACAACACCGCGAAATTTCTGAGTGTAGGTTTGAGTTCGTTCAACGTGCCATTCAGATTGGCCGCCACGTCGGTGAAGGTCGTTGAAACTACTGTAATTTGATCATTTGCGTTTAAGAGCGTGGTATTGAGTATATCCGGTGTTTTCTGAAGTTTCTTAAAAATGGAATCCAGGCGTTGGGAATTCCTACTCAGGTTATCAATAACGATATTGAATTTCCCGAGGGTAGTTTGAAGATTGCTCGCGACCGGTTCTGCTGTGTTTTTCAAAAGGTCAAACATTCCTTTGGCGAGTTCTGAATAAATTGTGTCCCCGGGCTTTTTGGGAGTCTTTACATCGCCAATGGAGAGTACAATAAATTTCCCGCCTAGCAGCTCACTATCCAAAATTGCTTTGGTGGAATCACCGAGTTTTATGTTTGTGTCAATGTCAATTTCAACCAGGACGCTATGGTTTTTGTTGGTAAGTATGCGAATGTCACTTACCCGGCCAACTGCATATCCGCTTACCTGCACTGGATTAGACACCGCCAGGTTATCGACATTTTCATAAATGACATAGTATTTTGTCGTAGTTGTAAAGAAATCAATTCCCTTCAGGAAATAGAATCCATAATACAGCGCCGCCATGGCCAGCAGGGCAAATAGGCCAACTTTAAATTCTCTGTTTCTCACACTTACTAGTTTATGGCCTCCACTTGAGCCTTATATTCTTTGAACGCCCGATAAATACCCGATGCAATGAGATCCTGTCCACTCGTTTCACTCAGGAATTTCTCCTCCTTTCTATTCGTCAAAAAGCCAACTTCAATTAATACCGCTGGCATTGCCGTTCTCCATAATACCATGAAACCTGCCTGCTTGACCCCATGGCTCTTGCGGCCAAGTCTTCCCTTAAATTGCGATTCCACCTTACCCGCAAACTTAAGACTGCTTTCCTGGTAGGCGCTCTGTGCCACCGAGAACAAGATATAGGATTCCGGGCTATTGGGATCAAACCCCTCATATCGCTCCTCGTAATTATTATCCAGCAGAATTACCGCATTCTCCCGTTTTGCAACATCAAGGTTGCCTTCTGACTTGTGCAGTCCCATTACATAAGTTTCTGTACCATAGACTTCTTCTTTTGGTACCGCATTGGCATGAATGCAAATAAACAGGTCTGCCTTATGCTTGTTGGCAATCGCCGCACGCTCATCCAGTCCAAGATACAAATCCGTTTTCCGGGTATAAATTACCTTAACTCCCGGTATGTTTTTCTCAATGTAGGCTCCCACCCTCAGGGCAATTTTTAAGGCAACATCCTTTTCCTTCACTGATTGCCCATGGGTGCCCGGATCCTTGCCCCCATGGCCAGCATCAATGACCACTGTATCGACCGTATTTACGGTGTGCTTAGTGGCCGCTGAAGAGTTTAGCAAGGTTATTGCTAACAAAAAGACCTTAGTTCGAAGGTTCAAGGGATGCGATACGAGCTAATTTGACATAAATTCGGACAAAATCGTGAATTTTTCGCTAAAAGTTAAATTTTGATTAGTAGCATGCCCAGCATGATAACGCGATTTTCACTTCTTGTAATTGCACTATTGAGCGGTTTGAGCGGCCTGGCACAGGCACCCTCCCCCAACAACTTACCGTCCCGTCCGCCCATTGTCTCTCCAACTGGGCTCGACACAGCTTCAAATCTTACCGACACCATCAAAACAGACACACTCTCCAGAAGACGTAAAAGCGAGATTCAAACTACCATCACTTATTCTGCCCGGGATTCCATCAATTCGCGTGTAGACCGGAAGATCGTCTATCTCTATGGGGATGCTAAAATCAAGTACGGAGAGATTGAACTGATGGCTGAGCAGATAGTCATCGACTATGAGAAATCCACGATCTCTGCCAGGGGAAAACTTGACTCCGCTGGTCGTCGCGTGGGGTACCCCATCTTCATAAACGGAGCCGAAAAGTATGAGACAAGAAGTATAGATTACAATTTCAAGAACAGGAAAGCACGAATCTCCGATGTAGTTACAAAACAGGATGAAGGATTTCTTCACGGAGAGGCTGTTATGAAAAATGACAAAGATGAACTCCTCAGTGTCCGGAATGCCTATACGACCTGCAACCTTTCTCATCCTCATTATCAAATAATTGCCACCAAAGCCAAAGCCATCCCAGGCGACAAGATGGTTGTCGGACCTTTCTACATGGAGTTAAACGATGTGCCCATGCCGCTCGGATTCTTTTTCGGCATTTTCCCTTCTCCCCGAAGCAGTGCATCCGGTGTAATTATTCCCAGTTATGGCGAAGAAAAAAACAGGGGGTTCTTTTTGCGAAATGGAGGCTACTTTTTTGACATCAACGATTACGTAAAACTACAGCTCACAGGCGATATCTACTCGAAGGGCTCCTCCGCCTTCTACGTCAATTCAAATTATACCAAAAGGTACCAGTACGGTGGTACTTTTAATTTCAGTTCTTCAAACAACCGCACCAGCGATAACGTCGAAGACAACAGCACCGTGCAAGACTACCGGATCACCTGGAGTCATACTCCGCAATCCAAAGGCACAAGCCGGTTTTCAGCATCTGTCAATGCCGCCACCGCTACCTATAATACCAACAACCTCCTGGCCTACAACACAAACCCCTCCTCTCCGAGGCTGGATAACACAACGCGGAAGCTCAGTTCCAATGTCTCCTATTCGAAGACTTTTGGAAAACTTATCAATCTGGGCGCAAACATGCGACTCAATCAGGACCTCACCACAAAACAGGCTGACCTTGCGCTGCCGGATCTTACATTCAACATCAACAATGCCTACCCTTTCAAGAAAGCAGAAGGAATGTTCCTGCAAAATCTTTCCTTGCGACTATCCACTTCGGCAACTAACCAGATTACCAACAACCTGGGTAGAAACTTTACAGATGCTGAAGGCACCAAGCTCACCTATGACAGCATCGCCCCGCTAAACTCAGCGACACTTCCGACGCTTCTGGAAAATGCAAGAAAAGGAGTCCGACACAGTGTGCCCATAGGAACATCGTTCAAAATCCTTAATTTTTTTACAGTAAGTCCCGGAATTTCGATTGATGAATTATGGTATTTCGACAAACTGACCTGGGGCGTTTCACCGGATCAGAAGAGTGCCATTGTCATTGACACGGTCAAAGGATTTAACCGTGTATTCAATTATTCGGCTAATATCGCGTTGACGACACGTATTTACGGGACCTATTTCTTCAAAGGAGAATCGGGCGTCCAGGCAATCCGGCACATCATCAACCCGTCTGTTTCAATGTCATTCCAGCCAAACTTTGGTGACCCAAGTTATGGCTACTACCAAAAGCTTCAATTGTCCGGCAACCCCAATCCCGTTTACAAATCAGTTCATGATGGTTACGTGTATGGACCATCCAAATTTGGGGAAAGCGCCACCATGAGTTTCGGCATCAACAATACGGTGGAAATGAAAGTGAAAAGCAAGAAGGACACGGTAGCTCGAAAAATCAGCTTGTTCAATACCTTGTCAATAAGCAGTGGCTACAATTTCAAAGCCGATTCCTTCAAGCTGTCTCCGTTTAGCCTGGCAGCCAATACCAATGTCCTCAATGATAAGTTGAACATTAATATTTCAGCGTCTCTGGATCCATACAAACACGTGACGCTAGTTTCCAAAGACCCCGGGACATCGCAAGTCGGCAGGGAAATAAGGACTAGTCAATATGCCTGGAATCCCTATACGCCTCCTGCCGGGTATGATGTAATTGATGATGGGTTTGGCATTGGAAGAATCACCAACGCAAGTCTGGCCATGAGCACCAACCTCAGCCCCAAGGGGCAGTCCAAAGACAACGACCTGCGTGCCAAGGTAGGAAAGGCTACTAACCTTACTGATGCCGACAAAAAAATCATCCTCGCAAACCCGGATGCCTATATTGATTTTGATATTCCCTGGAACCTGCGCATTAATTATAACATTGACTATGGTCACGGTGTCAACAGCACACCGCGGGTGACACAAGCAATGCGTTTTGACGGCGACTTCTCTCTTTCAAAGCAGTGGAAGATTGCCTTTAACTCCGGTTTTGACTTCGAAAAACAAGAAATAACACAAACCTACATCACGATTGCCAGGGACCTGCACTGCTGGCAAGTCAACCTGAGCTGGGTTCCGTTTGGAAAATACCAGTCGTACTCCTTCTTCATTGGAGTTAAGTCTTCGCTGCTGAAGGATCTGAAGTTAAACCGGACGAAGTCATTCTTCGACAATTGACGGACTACTTCAGCCAGCTTTCTATTTCCGGGAGGGTCACCGGCGGCACCTGATCCAACTTCAGTTTCTTGCGCATTCCGCCCACATCATTGAGCAGTTTACTCGCTTTTGTGTCACGAAGTTGAGCCACGGTGGTGATTCCTATCTTTTGCAGGATCGGCAGGAGTTCCAGCCGCACACCCAATTCGATAAATGATTGGTCATCGAATTCAGGGGTATGTTTTTCCGGCTTCATCTGCGGAAAGAAGATCACATCCTGGATGGATGCCGAGTTTGTCATCACCATCGAAAGGCGGTCAATTCCGATTCCCAGCCCAGCGGTTGGGGGCATACCGTACTCCAACGCGCGAAGGAAATCTTCATCCAGTGTCATTGCCTCTTCATCCCCGCGCTTGCCCAATTCAAGCTGCTCCTCAAAACGTCTCCGCTGATCGATGGGATCGTTCAATTCAGAGAAGGCATTGCATATTTCCTTGCCGTTACAAATAGCCTCAAATCGTTCTACCAGACCCTCCTTCGTGCGATGCTTCTTGGCCAGTGGCGACATCTCCACAGGGTAATCGGTGATGAAAGTTGGCTGAATCAGATGCGGTTCACATTTTTCGCCAAAAATCTGGTCAATTAGTCTTCCTTTGCCCATCGTTTCATCCATGGGCACATGGAGGGCCTTGCAAGTATCTCGCAGCGCCCGCTCGTCCATGTTTGAGATATCAATGCTCGTAAAGTGAGCTATCGCCTCAAACATGGTAAAACGCTTCCAGGGCCTTTTGAAATCAATCACTTTATCGCCCACGGTAACAGCCGTAGTTCCATGCAAATCGAGAGCAACTTTCTCAATCATTTCCTCTACCAGGTTCATCATCCATTGATAGTCCTTGTAGGCAACATACAATTCTACCTGCGTGAATTCAGGATTATGAAAGCGGGACATTCCCTCGTTCCTGAAGTCCTTTGAGAACTCATACACCCCCGAGAAACCTCCAACAATCAAACGCTTCAGGTATAATTCATTGGCGATTCGCAGGTAAAGCGTCATGTCCAATGTGTTGTGGTGCGTCCTAAACGGCCGGGCGGCAGCGCCGCCATACAAGGGCTGCAACACGGGCGTCTCCACTTCCAGATAGTCCTTTGCATTCAAGTACTCCCGCATGGAGTTTACCAGCTTCGTGCGCTTGACAAATACTTCGCGGACACTGGGATTTACGATCAGGTCAACGTAGCGCATGCGGTAGCGCTGCTCGGGATCGGAAAACGCGTCGTGTCGATGCACGACTCCCATTTCATCTGTTGTTTCTTTCACCACGGGTAGCGGACGCAGCGACTTGGACAAAATGGTAAGGGATGTCGCGTGGATTGAAATTTCACCTGTCTGGGTGGTGAAGACAAATCCACTGATGCCAAGGATATCTCCGATGTCGACAAGCTTCTTAAATACGACATTATAGAGATCCTTGTTCTCGCCCGGGCTGAGATCATCTCTCCTGAAGTATATCTGAATTTTCCCCGTCTCATCCTGCAATTCTGCAAAGGAGGCATTTCCCATAATCCGACGGCTCATCATCCGGCCCGCAATGGAAATCTGTTTAAAGAGATCTGGCTGACTGGAGAATTTCTCATGAATGTCCCGGGCACTGGAGGTGATTTCAAAAAGATCGGCAGGATAAGGATTTATCCCCCGCTTCTGTATCTCCTCCAGTGCCTGACGGCGTATGATCTCCTGCTCACTTAGGTGCATGGTGGTGTGGTTAATGTCAATTGGAGAGTAAAAATAGAGGAAAATGGCAAGGAAAGAATTATCGGGCACACTGCCTTCTGCGGGCGAGTTCTTTGCGGATCATGGACAGCTCACGACTGCTCTGACCTGCCACGGAGGTATTCTCGGTTGCGCGGCGCAAGAGATATGGCATTACGGATTCCACCGGACCGTATGGAACGTATTTGGCAACATTGAATCCATCGCTCGCCAGGTTAAACGAGATGGCATCGCTCATACCCAGCAATTGTGCAAACCAAACCCGCTGGTCGTTGGCCGGCATACCATGCTTTTGCATCAGAACAGTGAGGTACTGATTGCTGTATTCGTTGTGCGATCCACACATCATCGAAACGCGTTGCTTGTTGTCGATACAAAAAGCCAACGCCTTATTAAATG
>JANPES010000115.1:0-8420 GCA_031423035.1 Cyclobacteriaceae bacterium
GTTTATATTGAACGTGCAGTAGAGGAAAAATTTGCCACGGATGACACGGATGTGGCCAGCACGGTTCACCTCACCCCCGGCCCCTCTCCGGAAGGAGAGGGGAGTTTCGAGAAAGCCAGATATGAAGCAGCGCGCCGGGAACCATCGTCGCCACGGAGTAGAGAATGATCTTCGGATCCTCACGGAACATGTAGTAGATCATCCAACAGGTCACGCCGATAAAGATCACTGGAGGAATTGGGTACCAAGGTACCTGGAAGGGACGCGGCATGTTTCTTCTTCGTAAAATGAAGATGCCGGCAACAGTCAGCATTGCGAATATGGAAAGACTGATCGATATGTACTGAATGATTTCTACAAACGTGCTGACCGTGACCAGAAAGATGGACCACCCGGCCTGGATCAATATAGCCCAATGGGGCATCTGGAATCGGTTCTTGACCGCCAGCAGACGAATTCCTTTGTAGTCTTCTCCCATTGCTTCGCTCACGCGCGATCCGGCGATGGTCATGGCGCTTAACGTCGACAACAACGCGATGCTGAACAGCGCGGAAAACACCTGACCGATCTTAAAGCCAAACAACTTTTCGGCAACCACATTGCCTACATCGTTTTGATTGGCGAGTTCTGAAAAAGGTGTGGTCAACAGAAACATGCCGTTGAGGGCCAGGTAGACTATGATTACCGTGATTGTGCCGATCAACAGGGCGCGAGGAAGATTTACTTTTGAATTCTCAAGATTTCCTGCAATGTAGGCTGCCGCATTCCATCCAGTGTAGGCGTACACCACGAACACCAGGGCAACCGCGAAGCCTGACGAAAGAATCAACTCCAGGTCTCCCGTCTGGGGTAGGAAACTGATTCCGCTGCGTACGCCGGTGATGAAGACCGGAGCCAGACAGAAAAAAACAATGAGTCCGAGTTTAAGCGAGGTGAGAATGGTCTGCATCCATCCACCAGTCTTAACGCCGAGAAGATGAATTCCGGAGATGACCACAATGCAGGCGATCGAAACGACTTTCTGTGGCAGCGGAATCAACAGCGATGAATACGATCCGATGGCGATGGCCACCGCCGAGATGGCCCCGCCAAAGCCGGCCACGGTGCTGATCCACCCGCTGACAAAACCCAGCGTTGGGTGATAAATCTTGCTGAGGTATAGATACTCGCCACCAGAGCGTTCCAGCGTCGTCGCGATTTCAGCGTAGGTAAGCGCGCCGCACCAGGCGACGAGGCCGCCGAGCAACCACAATACAAGAATGGCAAAGCCTGAGGGAAGCGGACCGACTTGATAGCCCAGCGAAGTAAACACACCCGTTCCGATCATGTTGGCAATGACCAGGGCAATGCCGACGGTGAGGGAGTATTTTGAGTTGTCAGTCTGTGTGGGCATGGCCAAATTTCTGCGCAATGGCAAGATACAGGTTACAAGATACAGGATGCGGGTTACTGGGCACTAGGATGGGACTGCACGAAGCTAAACCTTTCCAAAATAGTGAAATGCACTGAAGGCTGAGAACTTGGAACGAGCCCACGGTGAAAATCATAGAATTTTGGTCAAACCACCGCGGACCAACATGCATCTTGCAACCTGCGACTTGTAACCTCTTTAGAATGTAAACCCCCCACACACATATCCCAAAAAACTCTTCGCCTGGTCGCTGTACATCAGCGAGATTTCAACCAGGCCGGCGTACGCAACATGAGCCGTGAATCGAATCCTATTTCAGGACGATAGGCGTGTCCCACACGACGTTATCCTTTCCCCTTATTTCGATCCGAACTTCAGGCTCATTGCCGGACCAATCGATCAGGATCATCCCGAAATTCTTTTGAATGATGAGATTTCCAACGCGGTATTGGTTTTTCTCGTTGACAGGCATGTCTTTCCATGTGGTCATGTCCCAGGTGTGAGTCAGACCGCTTGAGGTAATATCATAGAGCGGATAGGGAAGCCCCTCAACATTCATTCGTGAAACTTCAGCGATATGGCGGTCACCGGAAATGATAAACGGCTTTTTGATTTTATGCTTCACGACAAGATCCAGCATGCGCTTCCGGGCTTTTGGGAAGTTTTCCCATTTCTCAAACCCATGTTCGGTTGGGATAAATTGTATGCTCGACCCAATGATGTGAACGGCGGCATCCGATTCACTGATCTCCTTTTCAAACCAGGCCCACTGTTCCTCACCCATCATGTCGCCATCGGGGTTCGGGTCGTAACGCCGGCCTTTGACGGCTGACCGGATGGTCGTGTCGCGGAAGGTGCGCAAATCCAGCAGGATGACTTTTGTTTTCTTACCAGAGGGGCCAAATGAATGTGAACTATAGACCCCTTCATGTGTTTGGATGGGATCGGATGCCGGGATATCCATGAACCGAAGGAATTCCACCTTGCTCTCCTTTTTCTTCGAATAGAACTTGCCGCCATCATTTTGCCCGTAGTCATGATCATCCCAGGTGCCGATCACGGGGCAGTACTTTAGCAGGGCCTGGTACGAGGGCATTTTCTTCTGTATGTCATACTGTGCACGCATGGAGTCCATATTATGTGTATCTCCGTAGATGTTATCGCCCAGCAGGATGCAGAGCTGGGGTTGTTGTGCTACGATGTCGGTCCACATCTCTTCGTGGAGTTCTTCGTTGCTGCAGGACCCAAAGGCAATCCGGGTAAGGGGAGACTTTTGCTGTCCACAAGCCGTTAAGGAAAGGAAAAGCAGAATCGATATTATCCAACGTTTCTGGGAGCGCATTGCATGGGCTGATTAGACGGCCAAAAGTAGCCAGGCACCGGCAAATTATTGCATTGGCCTGAACAAAATTCCGTTGAAATTGCACCCTTCCATGACTACCTTGGTGAACAAACCTGAGTCAATGAATAAGTTATCTCTCCTCGTCTTGGTTGTAATGCTTTCGGTTACCGTGGCGGCACAAATACCAGACTCCGTGTATGCCCGACAACACTATGACAAAGTGGAATACCAAATTCCCATGCGGGACGGGGTTAAGTTATTCACGGCCGTTTATGTCCCCAAGGATAAGTCACAGACCTATCCTTTGCTGATGGAGCGTACCTGCTACAGCGTTGCCCCATATGGTGTCGAAAAGTTCCCGGGACTGCTGGGTCCCTCCAAATTCCTCATGCAGGACGGATATATTTTCGTCTATCAGGATGTTCGGGGACGGTGGATGAGTGAAGGCACATTTGATAACATGCGGCCGAATATTCCAGGGAACGACCGGAAAAACAAATCGGCAATTGATGAAGCGTCCGATACCTGGGATACCATCGACTGGCTCATTAAGAATATCAAGGGGAATAACGGACGGGCAGGCATGTGGGGAATCTCGTACCCCGGGTTCTACGCAGCTGCAGGAATCCCGGATGCACACCCTGCGTTGAAAGCATCTTCACCTCAGGCGCCGGTTTCGGATTTTTTCTTTGACGACTTTCACCATCAAGGTGCGTTTCTGCAGAGCTACCTCGCCGCGTTTGCTGTCTTTGGATATCAACACCCCGAACCGACAACCAAGAGCTGGTACAATGACAAATTTGATCGCTTCCGCAACGGGCAGACCAAAGATGGTTATGACTTCAACCTGGCTATCGGTCCGTTGAAGAACGCAACCGAAAAGTATCATGAGGACAACTTCTTTTGGCAGCAAATCGTCGATCATCCCAACTACGACAAATTCTGGCAGGAGCGAAGCCTGCTTCCTCACCTCACTGGCGTAAAACATTCCGTGATGACTGTCGGGGGATGGTATGACGCGGAAGATCTCTATGGACCTCTGAATATCTACAAGAAGATCGAGCACTCCAGTCCCGGTGCCAATAATATTCTGGTGATGGGACCGTGGAGCCATGGCGACTGGTCGAGTGAGACGGGCTACCAAATGGTCAATCATATCTATTTTGGTGACAGTATCTCCACATTCTATCAGCGGGAGATCGAGCGGAGATTTTTTAATTCCATTCTAAAAAACAATCAACAGACTGGATTGCCAGAGGCGTACATGTATGATTGTGGATTGAAATCCTGGAAGCAGTTTGCGGCTTGGCCGCCAAAGGATATTCCAGCCGTGAAATTGTATTTCGGCGAGGGCGGAAAGTTATCGATCAACACCCCAACGAATGCCGAGGCTTCCTTTGATTATGTAAGTGATCCTGCCAAGCCGGTTCCATATACCTCGCAAACCGAGGGACTTGTCTTCACGCCGAGGAGGTTTATGTCAGATGATCAACGTCATGCATCCACACGGCCGGATGTGCTGACATTTCAGACCGAGGTTCTTTCCGAGAGCATATCCCTCGCGGGAGAGATCGCCGCCCGTCTTAAAGTCTCCCTCAGTTCAACGGATGCTGACTTTGTGGTGAAGCTGATCGATGTCTATCCGGGGGACGAACCAAACGATAAGCGAAATCCGGCAAACATTATCATGGCGGGATATCAACAGTTGGTGCGGCACGAAGTTTTTCGTGGACGTTTTCGGAACAGTTTAGAGAAGCCGGAGCCATTCAAGCCAGGGGAGGTAACGGATGTAGCGTTCGCCTTGCAAGATATTCTTCATACGTTCAAGAAGGGTCATCGTGTCATGATTCAAATTCACAGCACATGGTTCCCATACATTGATCGGAACCCACAGAAGTATGTGGATAATATTTATAAAGCCAATGCGGAGGATTTCATCAAAGCTGAGATCCGGGTATACGGCTCTTCTGTCGTAGAGGTCGGCGGGCAGAGCCTGAATACAAAGATTGATGCGGTAAAGAAATGAAGAACATACTTGTTTTTCTTTTTCTGGCGTTTTGGGTGACGGGATTTTCCCAGGTCTATGATTCTTTACCAAGCGAGCCGGAGCATTACAAGGCCAGAGTTGCCCGGTTTCAAGCTGAAAAGGTTAGCTCGGGTAAGGTTATCTTTCTGGGTAACAGCATTACAGAAGGAGGAAAGTGGCGCACTTTACTCAAGGATTCTTCGGTGATGAATCGCGGGATATCCGGCGATGACACCTTTGGAGTATTGGCCCGGCTGGACGACGTGGCTCGTCACAAGCCATCAAAAGTTTTTCTCCTTATTGGTGTGAATGACCTCTCCAGGCGGACCCCTAATTCTGTTGTTATTGAAAATATCTTTTCGATTGTCGGCCGGATTCATGAAAGATCACCAGAGACCCAAGTGTTTGTTCAAAGTATTCTACCCGTGAACTCCAGCCACAAGAAATTTCCACCGGCTTTTTCGCAGCAGTCAAACATTGAGGAGATCAATCGCCAATTGAAAAAATACAGCGAGGCGTTAAGGTTTATATATGTTGACCTTTTTTCGCATTTCCTGGATGGCCGCAATCAGCTGGACTTGAAATATTCTACAGATGGCCTTCACCTGAATCAGGCAGGGTATCAGCATTGGATAGCCTATTTGAAAAAGCAAAATTGGGTGTAGCTTGTAGGCCGATATGAATTATTTGATCCTTCTCCTTCTCTTGTTGTCAAGTCTTGCTTCTTCTGCGCAGTTCAAAAACATTCAGCTGGCTGAGCAGAAAGAGGGTCGGCCTGCCCCGGGCGAACCGTCTGTCATCATCAACCATCATGATCCGGGTAATATCATCGCATCGATGGGAACCGACCAGGTGGTCTACTCCCTTGATGGTGGCAAGACCTGGGGTGAGTCTACTGTCTCTTCCCCCCTTGGAAAGGGAGCAAGTGTGAGCCTGATCATTGATGCGAAAGGAAATATCTACAATTTTCACCGTGCTGAAAGTGAAAAACCCGGCGAAGGCTTTGAGCAGATCATCTGTCAGCGTTCAGATGACCTGGGTGTTTCCTGGAATGAAGGATCTTCGATCGGAGGAAGCTCGGGAAAGAAGAACAACAGACTCGGGGTAGCCGTGAATGGCAGAAAACAGATTCTCTACGCAACCTGGACACAATACGATCAGTATCCTGCTCAACAGCCGGACTGCAAATCAAATGTCATGTTTAGCATGGCGACCAACCCCGGTAATCGATGGGACAAACCAATCTCTGTTAGTCAGCAACCCGGGGATTGTTCAACCGATGACACCTCAATCGCCGGGGCAACGCCTGCGGTAGGAATGGAGGGTCGTATTTATCTCACCTGGTCCAATCGTGAGGTGATTTATTTCGATCGCTCCTATGACGAAGGAAAGACCTGGCTATTTAACGACCTCCCGGTTGCCAAACAGCAGGGGGGATGGGCACTTGAGGTACCGGGGTTTGGCATTACGCATAACATGCCGATGCTAATGATCGACAATAGCGCAGGCAGGTTTCACGGCATGCTATACCTGGTTTTCGCCGATCAACGGTCGGGTGCAAACGATACGGACATCTGGGTTCACCGGTCATCACGATACGGTGATAGTTGGGCGCAGGCAATCCGGATTAATGCGGATGCTGCGGGCAAACACCAGTTTTCTCCTGCCATGGCCATTGATCAGGTAACGGGCCACATCTTCGTTGTCTTCTATGACCGCCGTGACCACGAGGACAATCAAACCGATGTTTACCTCGCCTATTCCAAGGATGGGGGGTCTTCATTTAAAGAGACAAGGATCAGTGAAACACCCTTTGCTGCAACGGCAATTCCGTTTTACGATCACATTTCCATTTCCGCGCACGATGGCATCATCGTGCCCGTTTGGTCACGGACCGACAATGGAAAACTCAGCGTTTGGACGGCGGTAATCACCGAAGCGGAGTTGATTGAGAAGGAGAAATAGCGCAATTGATTACGATCCTCTTTCCGAACTACAAAGTTCTATGGGCCAATTCTGGAGATTTCGGGGCTATGTCCGGGAATTCTGAAACCTGAAACTTCTTATTACCTTTGCCGGCTAAACAGAGCAAAAAACCATGGTAGCAGAGAAAGTGAACTACAAAGTGAAGGATATTTCCCTGGCCGAGTGGGGCCGGAAGGAGATTAGATTGGCCGAAGCTGAGATGCCTGGCCTGATGGCGCTTCGCGAAGAATTTGGTCAAAGCAAACCCCTTAAGGGCGCCCGTATTGCGGGTTGTCTGCACATGACCATTCAAACAGCGGTCTTGATTGAAACGCTTGGCGTACTGGGAGCTGAAGTTTCCTGGTCGTCGTGTAACATATTTTCCACGCAGGACCACGCTGCAGCGGCAATTGCCAAAGCTGGAATTCCGGTCTTCGCCTGGAAAGGAATGAACGAACAGGAATTTGATTGGTGTATTGAGCAGACATTGTATGCATTTAGCGATAGCAAGCCGCTCAACATGATCCTTGATGATGGGGGTGACCTCACCAATATGGTGTTGGATCGGAACCCCGAGTTGATCGCGGGAATCCGTGGGATTTCGGAAGAGACCACGACCGGAGTTCATCGCCTGATTGAGCGGATGCAGGCGGGCAAACTGCCACTACCTGCAATCAATATCAATGACTCGGTAACAAAATCAAAGTTTGACAACAAGTACGGTTGCAAGGAGTCGCTGGTAGATGCAATTCGCCGCGCAACAGATGTGATGATGGCCGGGAAGGTTGCCCTGGTAGCAGGATATGGAGATGTTGGAAAAGGTTCTGCCGCTTCACTTCGAGGAGCTGGAGCCCGCGTTACGGTTACAGAGATCGATCCCATTTGTGCGCTTCAGGCCGCGATGGATGGATTCGCCGTTAAGAAAATGGATGATGCCGTTAAAGAGGCAGACATCATTGTAACTGCGACTGGAAACTTTGGTATTGTCTTGGGAAAGCACTTTGAGAAGATGAAGGATAAGGCCATTGTTTGTAACATCGGCCACTTTGATAATGAGATTGATGTAGCCTGGCTAAACAAAAACGCGTCGAAGGACGAAGTGAAGCCTCAGGTTGATTTGTATACCATGAAGAATGGCAAGCAAGTTATTCTGCTGGCTGAAGGACGCCTGGTGAATCTGGGTTGCGCAACAGGACACCCATCGTTTGTTATGTCAAACTCATTCACCAATCAGACTCTGGCACAATTGGAGTTGTGGACAAATACGTCGAAGTACAAGAACGAAGTTTACATGCTTCCAAAGCACCTTGACGAAAAGGTGGCACGCCTGCACCTCAAGAAGATCGGAGTAGAGTTGGAAGAATTAAGTGCTGAGCAGGCCAAGTACATTGGTGTAAATGCCAGTGGGCCTTTCAAACCAGACTATTATCGGTACTAACTCTCTGCTTGCACGCGAGAGGCCCCGGGGAATAGATCTCCGGGTTTTTTTATTGCGTTCTGAGTAGTTGACAGTTGACAAGAGGGGTAGATGCGTCAATGTGTACTTTTGTCAATTAAATAGACAAATATGGCAACATTGATGAATGCAATTTTAATTGCGACGGAAGCCCACAAGGGACAGAAAGACAAGGCGGGTATGCCCTATATTACACATGTCTTGCGGGTAATGGAGAAAG
>JANPES010000116.1:0-4440 GCA_031423035.1 Cyclobacteriaceae bacterium
GGATACTACACACGCCTTCGTGTTTCTACGAAAAACGAAAATGAACTCTATACCATATGCGTAGGAATCAAAAAGTCAGTTGATGGCGGCAAGACATTCGACAAGACATTTAGTCCCTGGTCAGCCGGTGGGGACAACCACGATATGTGGTTCGACCCGAAGATACCTGACCGTGCCATGTGTGCCCACGACGGCTGCGCGAATCTTACTTTCAACGATGGAAAAACCTGGACGAATATCAATCTCCCCATTGCGCAGATGTACCATATCGCGGTGGATGATCGCGTTCCATACTATGTTTATTCCAACCGCCAGGATGCCTGGTCATATCGAGGCCCAAGCCGGAGCCTGGAGGGTAGGGGAATCCCACTGAGCCTGTGGCATGGCGTGGGCGGATGTGAAAGCGGATATGCTCAGCCGGATCCGTTCGATAACAATATCGTTTGGTCTGGATGCTACGACGGTGGATTGGATATCTTTGACTTAACCACGCGGCACATGCGTGATGTACGTGTTTGGCCACAGACACAAATAGGCAATACACCAGCCAATGCGAAATACCGCTGGCACTGGACCTTTCCAATGGTGCTCTCGCGCCATACCCCTGGGCGGGTATGGGTCGGAAGCCAGTTTGTGCATGAGACAAATGCCCGCGGACAAAATTGGCAGGTCATTAGCCCTGACTTGACGACGAACGACAAGACGCATCAGCAAAATTCTGGCGGCATGGCGAGTGACAACCTGATGACATGGGATGGATGCACCCTGTATTCAATGGCTGAATCACCTGTAAAAGCGGGAGTGCTGTGGACGGGGAGCAATGACGGAATCCTCAGCGTCACGCAAGACGGAGGGAAGTCGTGGACCAACGTGTCTCCCAACATGCCGGGACTTCCCAAGTGGGCAACCATACGCCATATCGATGCATCCTATTTTGATGCGGGCACATGCTACGTGGCAGTCAATGCGATGCAAAACGGTGACTTTGGAACGTATGCATACAAAACGACAGATTTTGGCAAGACATTCACCCGGCTTACCGTGGACTTACCACCTTCAAACTCAAACGCCATTCATCAGCTCATTGAAGATCCGGGCAAGAAAGGTTTGCTTTGGCTGGGAACAGACAACGGTCTTTACTTCTCTCCGGATGACGGAAAGCAATGGGTTCGACTGAAGAACAACCTGCCTCCTGTTCCGATCTATGGCATCACCGTGCAGCCCAACTTCCGCGACCTCGTACTGGCGACCTATGGGCGAGGCATCTACATCCTGGACGACCTGACTCCCATCCGTGAGTATTCTGAAGCTGTGCAAAAGGCAGATGCGCACTTGTTCTCCCTGCGTCCTTCCTATCGGTTTCAGCAGAAGGATGCCATTAAGACGGGAAGCAGTTTTGTAGCTGGGCAGAACCCACCGTACGGCGCTGACATCAATTACTACCTCCAATCAAAGTCAACAGATAGTGTACAAGTGATCATTATCAATCAGAAGGGTGAAACCGTTCAGACCATCAAGGGCAGGAACCGGCCAGGGATCAACCGTGTGTATTGGAATCTCCGCCTACATGCATTTGAGATGCCCCGGCTACGCACCAAACCGCGCGGAAAAGATTGGGTGCCGTTGGATACGGCCGGTACCCGCGATCTGTTCATGCCTGACCTGGACATTGGACCAGGTTTGACTCCTCCAATGGTTCCGCCCGGGGAGTATGCAGTTGTATTGAAAGCGCATGGAAAAGAATCCAGACACACTGTCCAGGTGCTGAAAGACCCGAACACGAAATCTTCCGTTGCCGACATTCAGGGTCAATTTGACCACGGCGTAATGCTGTACAACTCTATTAGCCAAACCCTGAAGTTAATCGACGAGATGGAGCGCAAGCGCTCAGGGCTGCTCGCGGTGGCGAAAGACCCGAAGCAGACGAAGTCGGCGACCGCCCTCGAAGACAAGGTATATCAGCTTGAAGCGAAGCTACTCGACGTTCATGCTACCGGCGCACGTTGGGATATCTTCCGCAACCCGCCTCAGGTGCTGGAGCGCTTCCTAGCCATGGGAAAGGAAGGTATTGTGTCAAGTGCCGATAGTCCACCTACCGATCAACAGCGTGAAGTCTATGCCATCACCAACCAGCAATTACTCGAAGTGGAGAAGGCATTTAACCTGCTCAAGCAAAATGCCGACTGGAAGAAGATGAAGGTGAACTAGGCACAGTTGCTTCGGGTTGAAAGAGGGTGGACTAAAGTCCAGTTCTTGTTTTGCTTTCCTTGCCTCGCCTTAAAAGGCGAGGCAAGTAAAACAAACTCAATCGGACTTTAGCCTACTTGCTTTCCTTCATTCCTGGACTTCTTCAATAGGTGCTCATAAATCACCACATTCATCAGGATCAATAGCATCCCATAAAATGTATCTTCAAAGGGGATGGTCCCCATCCGCGCACCGAGATTTTCTGCATTGCTATACCAAACCACCGGTTCATCAATGCCTGTTCCGGTCAAGACGCCGTTGACAAGGAAGAACGGAATCAGGATAAAGAGATAGCTGAAATAGAATCTACCCAGGTAAGCGGGCCTAATGGCGATGATCAGGATCAACAAGAACACTGCTAGGCTGATGAATGTAACGGCAGTATACCAGTGATCGTAATATTTGATGCCGGTGGCGAGAAGTCCGATGATGAGAATCCAGGTAACACGCTTTCCCTGGTCTGGTAGCGGTTCAGATTTGCGGAAGTAATTGACGGCCACATACGTGAACAAGCACGCATACGGGATGCAAATGAAGAACAACATCTCTTCGATCGGCAAGTGACCGATCGAGAAGCCTGTGAGGTAGCGTGGATTAAAGCCCCATACCCCAATGCTGGTAAACCATTCATCCCAAATAATGAAGATGATTGCTGGAACAATGATGGCAGGTGCCCAGGCCTTCCACGTTGAAGCGAAGTGCGCCTTCGGGTAAAAACTGAAGATCAGGGGGAAGAGGACAGAAGCAATATCCAGGGAAAGGTATAGGTACGATTGCATATAGGAGAGGGCCGTTATTGAGTTTCCTGGCGATCCTTCTTGAATGTAAACGACTTAGGCTCGTATTTCTTTGGCGCAATCAGGAAACCAAAGGCCTCACATCCTTCTTTGGTGTGCTTGCTGTGGTGGATGTAGTGGGCGTGTATCATTCGCTGTAGGTACTGGCTTCGTTTTTCGGGCCTCCACTTGAAGCGCTGGTGAACGATGATATCATGAAAGACAAGGTAGAAGAGACCATAACAGAATATACCTATTCCCACAGCGATTCCGTAAGGGCTGTATTGCACGAGGCTGAAATAGTAGATGAGGGCAATCGATGGAATACTGAAAACAACAGCAAACCAGTCGTTGCGCTCCAGGGCATGGTCATGCACGGTGTGATGCGAACGATGCCAAATCCAGAGAAAACCATGCATGACATATTTGTGCGTGAACCAGGCAACAAACTCCCAGAAAAGGAAGGTCCCGATGGTGATCAGGGAGCAAAGCGCAATTGTTGCGATATCGATTTGGTTCATGAATTCCTGAAGAAAGCCGTCAGCACTTGAAGGCGGTGGTCAAAAATACGGTTTACTTCACGCCCCACAAAAAGCCAGTTGGCCAGGCGTCCCAGATACCCCAACGGTATGGCGTATTTCACTTCGTCGGTCATTTCCACGCCACCGTCTTTTTCTATGAAAGTGTGCGTGTGGTGCCATTGCGCATATGGGCCAACGCGTTGTTCGTCGGTAAAGCTCACAAGGTTGTTGACACTGGTAATCTCTGTTACCCAAGTGACTCGGATCAGCGGGAGCACGGTAATCTTGTATTTGATGATTTGGCCCTCGTGCATTTTTTCGCCCCCCGACTGTGAGACAATGGTGAAATTCATGTGCTTCGGGGTGATTTCTCCCAGGTTTTTCGGTGAGGAAAAGAAATCCCATGCCGTTTGCAGGCCAATGGGAAGGAACTGTTTGCGATGGAGCGTATAGATTTTCATTACCGGACTAACAGCGATATACAAGAATTGTTCCTACCTACACCGTTTTGGCTATTGAAGAGCGACTTTGTAAGCTGAAAGCACGCGCTCTCTTGCCTGGTCGTGGTTGACGATAGCGGGAGGATAGCCCAGGGTATCCCATTCAGGAACCCATTTTTTGATATAGATCCTATCCGGGTCAAACTTCTCGGTTTGTAGATAAGGATTAAAGACCCTGAAATAGGGAGCGGCATCACAACCACTGCCGGCCGCCCATTGCCAGCCGCCGTTGTTGGCGGCCATGTCAAAGTCGAGCAATTTTTTCGCAAAGTACGCTTCGCCCCACCGCCAGTCGATGAGCAGGTGTTTGGTCAGGAAGCTGGCCACAATCATACGTACCCGATTGTGCATGAATCCAGTGGTGTTGAGTTCGCGCATACCGGCATCGACAATGGG
>JANPES010000117.1:0-2548 GCA_031423035.1 Cyclobacteriaceae bacterium
CTTTTTGAACTACAATGGGTTCCCGGCTTCGCTTTGCATCTCCGTTAATGAAACGGTCGTGCACGGGTTTCCGGGAGTGTATGAGTTGAAAGAGGGAGATATTGTCTCCATCGACTGTGGGGTGAAGCTGAAGGGATATCACAGCGACGCGGCCTATACCTACCCGTTGGAAGGTGTCGGTGACGAGGTGCTGGATCTCCTGACCCGGACATACGATTCACTTTATAAAGGAATCGAGCAGGCCAGGGCAGGAAACCGGATTGGTGACGTGAGTTACGCCATCCAGTCGTATGTGGAGCAGTTCGGGTACGGTGTAGTGCGGGAGTTAGTCGGACACGGTGTAGGCAAGAGCCTCCACGAAGATCCGGAGGTTCCGAACTACGGGAAGCGGGGCAAGGGCCCAAAGATTGTAGCCGGGATGGTCTTCGCGATTGAGCCGATGATCAACCTGGGGACGAGGAAGGTAGTGCAAGAGCGTGACGGATGGACGATCCGGACCAGTGACCGAAAGCCATCGGCACATTTTGAACACACGGTGGCAATCCACGAGGACCGGACGGAGATCTTGACGACACATGAAGAGATAGAAAAGAATTATTCGTATAAGTGGCGAAACAAAAGTCGATAGAGCAGGACGGAACGATACAGGAGGCATTGTCGAATGCCATGTTTCGGGTCCAATTGGAGAATGGGCACGAAGTCCTGGCTCATATTTCGGGCAAGATGCGGATGCACTACATCCGGATTCTGCCAGGAGACAAGGTCAGGCTGGAGATGTCGCCGTACGATTTGACAAAAGGAAGGATAACGTTTAGATATAAGTAATATGAAGGTACGATCATCTATCAAGAAGCGCAGCGTCGATTGCAAGATCATTCGTCGCAAGGGCAAACTGTATGTAATCAATAAAAAGAATCCGCGCTACAAGCAGCGCCAGGGCTAAATCACGACATCGACAAATCAACAAATAAATCATGGCACGTATAGCAGGGGTTGACATTCCGGATAACAAGCGAGGAGAGATTGGTCTCACCTATATCTATGGGATTGGCCGCAGGTCAGCGCAGAAAATTCTCGCCAAGGCAGGAGTAAGCCTTGACAAGAAAGTCAAAGAATGGAACGACGAAGAGTCTAACCTCATTCGTACCATCATTTCTGAGAAGCACCGGATTGAGGGCTCCCTTCGTTCCGAGGTTCAGCTCAGCATCAAGCGCCTGATGGACATTGGTTCATATCGCGGACTCCGGCATCGCAAAGGCCTGCCGGTGCGTGGACAGAAGACAAAAAACAATGCGCGTACCCGCAAGGGCAAGCGTAAGACAGTAGCCAACAAGAAGAAGGCGACGAAAGGATAATCATTAGTTTGAACGAATAAGAAATAAACATGGCAAACGAGCAACAAGGCGCCCCCACACCAGAGAAAAAGAAGGACAAGAGTAAGAAGCGCACCGTCCAGGTAGAAGCGGTCGGTCAGGCGCACCTCCGGGCAACGTTTAATAACATTGTCATTTCCATGACCAATTCAACCGGTCAGGTAGTGGCATGGGCATCTGCTGGCAAAATGGGTTTCAAGGGCTCAAAGAAGAACACACCGTACGCAGCCCAGACGGCTGCTCAGGAATGTTCGACAAAGGCATTCGAACTGGGATTACGCAAGGTGGAAGTATTTGTGAAAGGCCCTGGTGCCGGTCGCGAATCTGCAATCCGTGCGATTCAGAATTCGGGAATCGAGGTTCTTACCATCAGGGATATGACGCCGCTGCCGCACAACGGTTGCCGCCCGCCCAAAAAGAGAAGAGTTTAAGCATATAATTTCGAAGAGAATATACCATGGCACGATACACAGGTCCTAAGGCGAAGATTTCAAGACGGTTCAACGAACCGATCATGGGCGAAAGCAAAGCGTTCCAAAAGAAAAACTATCCCCCCGGTCAGCACGGAAAGACAAAAAAGCGCAAGCAATCGGAATACGCGATACAGCTTGCTGAAAAGCAGAAGGCGAAGTACATCTATGGTGTGCTGGAGCGTCAGTTTGCGCATACATTCGACAAGGCTACCCGCAAAAAGGGCGTGACTGGCGAAGTATTGCTCCAATTACTGGAAGCCCGCCTGGATAACACCGTGTATCGTTTAGGGATTGCCCCTACACGACGCGCTGCCCGTCAGCTGGTCGTACACAAGCATATTCTGGTCAACGGAGACGTTGTCAATATCCCTTCCTATTCGTTGCGTCCTGGTGAAACAGTGGCGGTTCGTGAGAAGTCGAAGTCTCTCGAGACGATTTCGCTCAGCCTCTCCATTGGTACATCCAAAAAGTACAACTGGCTGGAGTGGGACAACTCAGAAATGACAGGGAAGGTAATTAGCCTGCCTCCCCGTGCAGACATCCCAGAAAATATCAATGAGCAGTTGATCGTTGAATTGTATTCCAAGTAGGACCTTGATTGAAGGATTACTTGATTAGGATTATTGGATTTTGAAGGATTGGATTTAGTACCCAAATAGAACGTTAACTAAGCAACTATGTCAATATTAGCATTTCAAATGC
>JANPES010000118.1:0-7911 GCA_031423035.1 Cyclobacteriaceae bacterium
CCCACTATCGCCGCTTTCCCGAATACTCTGAACGAGGGGGATCTGACCAAGGAAAGGAACGTTGTATTTTTCGGCCAGGTTTTTTCCGCCGTCCTTGCCGAAAATGAAATACTTGTTGTTGGGTAATTCTTCCGGTGTGAAATAGGCCATGTTTTCAATGACTCCAATCACGGGTACATTAATCTGCGGTTGTTGGAACATGGCGAGGCCCTTGGTTGCATCAGCAAGCGCCACCTTCTGTGGTGTGGTGACGATTACGGCTCCGGTGACCGGTACAGTCTGAACAAGGGTAAGGTGTATATCGCTGGTTCCTGGAGGCAAGTCTATGAACAGGTAATCCAATTCTCCCCATACCGTGTCTGTAATAAATTGCTTGAGAGCGGAACTCGCCATGGGTCCGCGCCATACCACGGCGCTGTCCGGGGGGGCAAGAAAGCCGATTGACATGAGCTTCACGCCATAATGTTCCAGCGGGGCAATCACATTCTTACCGTTCACGACCTGGACCTCTGGTTGCTCGCGTTCACAATTGAACATGACCGGAATTGAAGGGCCAAAGATATCAGCATCGATCAATCCGACTTTAGCGCCTGAACGTGCCAGTGCCACGGCCAGGTTGGTGGTCACCGTGGATTTTCCAACGCCGCCTTTGCCTGAAGCAATGGCGATGATGTTTTTGACACCTTTCAAAAGGACTGAATTATCACGAATGGAGGTGACGGCTGATGTCATGGAGATGGACAGAACTGCATTCACAGGTGCAATTTTCCTGATGGCATTTTCACAGTCCTTGCGAATCAGTTCTTTCAACGGACAAGCCGGAGTGGTCAAAACCACAGAGAAACTGATTGTATCCCCCACAACAGATACATTTTTTATCATATTAAGTGTAACCAAGTCCTTTTTCAGGTCAGGGTCATTGACAGTGGAGAGGGCTTTAAGGACATCGTCTGAGGTCATTCGCGGGGCGTTTAAGGCGCAAATTTAGGGGTTATGGCTAAGGCTAGGGTTGTCTTACCTTATTTTTTCGCTTTATTTTTTGCCATCAGAGAAGCGTATTCGGTGCCTATTGAATACCTATCTTTGATGCCTTAAAGTCCATTTGATTTACCCTCTCCTTGATCAGCCGGGAAACTATTGATGAAATCAAGAATCGCATCGACATCGTTGATGTAATTAGTGATTTTGTTTCTCTTAAGCGCTCTGGACAGAATTACAAGGCGCTGAGCCCATTTAACAATGAGAAAACACCTTCGTTCTATGTAGTTCCAGCCAAAGGCATTTTTAAGGATTTCAGCAGCGGCAAAGGGGGAGATGCCATAACCTTCGTTATGGAACACGAAGGAATGAGCTATATGGAGGCCATCCGGTTCCTGGCCAGGAAATACGGGGTGGAGATCACGGAAGATGTTGCCTCAGCGGAAGCGCGTGAGCAGCAAAGCGAACGTGAGGGCCTTTACATCCTCATGAATTTCGCCAAGGACTACTATAAAGAGAATCTTTTCAACACTGAGGAGGGAAAAGGTATTGGCCTTAGCTATTTCCGTGAACGGGCTTTCAACGACCAGACCATTCAAAAATTTGAGCTTGGCTTTGCATTGGAAGGGTGGTCTCATCTCATGGATCAGGCCATACAAAATAATTACAATAAGGAGTTGTTGGAGAAAGCCGGGTTAGTAGTGAAGAATGAAGATGGCCGAGTGTATGACAGATTCCGAGGTCGTGTGATTTTCCCAGTCCACGCAATGTCAGGGAAGGTCATCGCTTTTGGTGCTCGAATGATGGGCAAGCTGGCCAACCAGCCGAAGTACATTAACTCTCCTGAAACAGAAATCTACCACAAGAGCAATGTCCTTTATGGATTGTTCCAGGGAAAGAATGCAATTCGCCAGAAAGACACCTGCTACCTCGTCGAAGGGTATACTGACGTGCTTTCGATGCACCAGGCGGATGTTGAAAATGTGGTGGCTTCATCCGGAACCGCGCTGACCGAGGAGCAGATCAGACTCATCCGTCGCTTCACTGAAAATGTCACCGTCCTTTTCGACGGCGATTCTGCCGGAATTAAGGCGGCACTTCGCGGAATAGACTTGATCTTGAAAGGCGGACTGAATGTACGGGTCGTACTGCTACCGGATGGCGAAGATCCTGATAGTTACTCACGGAAAGTGGGAACCACTGAATTTCACAAATACCTGGCTACAAAAACTCAGGATTTTATTTCGTTTAAATCCGGATTGTATGCCAGCGAAGCGGGAAACGATCCGATCCGGAAGGCGGAATCGATCAAGGAGATAATCGGAAGCATCGCCTTGATTCCGGACCCGGTCAAACGCTCCGTGTACTTGCAGGAGACTAGCAATCAGTTGAAGATTGGTGAAGGAGTATTACTGACGGAACTTAATAAGTTAGTCGTGCAGGAGCGCCGTAAGCGGGAGCGAGATCAGCAGCAAATTCCGCCGCCGGCTGTTGAAAATGAATCCTATTTTGAGCAGGTTCAGAACTTAGTCGCCCCGCTGGCAGATCCTAGAGACATGATCTACTATCAGGAGCGAGAAACTATTCGACTCCTTTTGAACTATGCGGATCGTGCTGTAGAGGATCAACGGCTTGTGGATTTCCTTTTGCATGAAGTAGAGGATGTTGAGTTCTCGAACGTGGTGTTCCGCGAAATACACGATGAATTTGAAAAAGAGTTGAAAAAAGGAAAAGTGCCTGACAGCAAGCATTTTCTTGAGAAGGGAAACGCGGAAACAAAAAAAATGGTAACGGAGTTGATAACCTCCCGATATGAAATCAGCCCGCATTGGAAGGAGAAATTCCATATCTACTTCCCACATGAGGAAGAAATACTGCATAATATGGCTCTGACCAACGTCCTTCGTTTGAAGTTCAGGGTTGTTCAAAAGATGATGGAAGAAAACCTGGGCAAACTTCGGACTTGGGAGCAGAAGGGCGACTGGGAGGAGGTTGACAAGTGCCTGGGTCAACAGGAAGGCCTGAAGACAGCAGAGCGTGATCTGGCAAAGATTCTCGGTATTGTTGTTGCGCGGTAGGAACCAGTGTGTATGATGTTTTGTTAATTTAGGAATGCAAAAGATGAGTGACGAAAGCAAATTGAGCACGATCGAGGAAGCAATCGATGCGATCAAGAATGGAGAGCTGATTATTGTCGTGGACGATGAGGATCGTGAAAATGAGGGGGATTTCATTTGCGCGGCAGAGGCGATCACACCTGAGATTGTAAATTTCATGGCCCGGGAGGGACGTGGATTGATTTGCGTCCCCTTGGTTCAGGACCGTTGCGAAGAGCTAGGACTTGATCTCATGGTGGGAAAGAACACGGCAGTATACGAGACTCCTTTTACGGTGTCGGTGGATTTGATTGGCCATGGCTGCACAACAGGCATTTCCGCCCATGACCGTTTTAAGACCATCAAGGCCCTTGCAGATCCTGAGACCAAGCCTGAAGAGTTGGGCAGGCCAGGTCACATCTTCCCCTTGCGGGCTCAACGTGAAGGCGTGCTCCGCCGGTCTGGGCATACAGAAGCGGCCATTGATTTTGCCCGGCTTGCTGGCTTCCGCCCTGCAGGAGTGCTGGTGGAAATAATGAATGAGGATGGCTCCATGGCCCGATTGCCTGAATTGCGGATCGTCGCAAAACGCTTTGGGCTCAAGTTGGTATCCATTAAGGATCTCATTTCCTATCGATTGAAGACAGAGTGTCAGGTTCGCCGACGTGTTGATGTTGAGCTCCCCACGAATTACGGGGATTTCAAACTGGCTGCTTATGAACAGATAGATACCGGAGAATTGCACCTCGCGTTGATAAAGGGCGAGTGGAAAAGGAATGAACCAGTGTTGGTGCGGGTTCACTCGTCCTGCGTTACGGGCGACATTTTTGGATCGTGTCGATGTGATTGTGGCACGCAATTGCACGATGCAATGCGCATGGTTGAAAAGGCGGGAATTGGTGTAGTGTTATATATGAAGCAAGAAGGTCGCGGCATTGGCCTGCTAAACAAATTGAGAGCTTACAAGCTCCAGGAGGAGGGCCTGGATACGGTCGAAGCAAATCTTCAACTGGGCTTTGATATGGATAACAGGGACTACGGCATTGGAGCACAGATATTGAATGATCTTGGAATCACTAAACTCCGTCTGATTACCAACAACCCCAAGAAGCGCGTTGGCCTGATGGGTTATGGCCTTGAGATTGTTGAGAATGTTGCCATTGAGACAGTTCCAAACAAGCACAACGAGAAGTACCTGACAACCAAACGCGACAAGCTGGGTCATACGATCCTGAAACAACTATGAAGTGGATCGGGCTGCTGATATTGGTTTGTTTGGGATTAGAGGCCAAGGCACAAAAATTTCCTTCCGAATTTTGGCATGAAGGAAAAATAATACGTGAGGGCGGCGATACCCTGACTGGCAGTGTGAAGTATGATTTACAGAATGACGTTGTTCAGTTTTCTAATGGAGAGAAGCTGGATTCATATACCGCCCGCAAACTGACTTTTTTTGAAATATTTGACGTAACCAGCAAGCACTACAGGCAGTTCTATTCTATTCCCTATGCAGCGTCGGGCGGTTACAAGGCACCTATTTTTTTTGAATTACTAGCCGAAGGAAAAATGACGCTCCTTTGCCGGGAGAGCATAGAATACCGCAATAGTAATAGTTCCTTCTACAGTTATGGAACATCTACGAGGCTTGTTCTGGTTTACCATTATTATCTGCTGAATGAAAATGGGGCAAACGAACCTTTCAATGGAAAACGGGCCGATTTGATTCTCTTGATGGGAAACAAAGGCGCCGTGGTCGAAAAGTACATCAAGACCAACAAGCTGAATTTGGATGATCGCAACGAGTTTACTGAGATAATTCGATATTATAATTCACTATAGCATATGACGAAGCCGTTGATTTTGGTCACAAATGATGATGGGATTACCGCCCGGGGAATAGGGCATTTGGTGGAGGTCATGAGCAGTTTGGGAGAGGTCCTTGTCGTGGCACCCAATCGCCCACAGTCGGGCATGGGCCATGCTATTACCGTTGGGGATACACTTCGAATTAAGGAAACAAGAATCTTTGAGGAAATTCGTGCCTTTGAATGTTCGGGCACACCCGCTGACTGTGTTAAGATGGCCCGGCACTACGTTCTCAAAAATCAGAGACAACCGGATGTTGTAGTAAGCGGAATAAATCATGGAAGTAACACTTCAATCAGCGTGTTGTATTCGGGGACCATGTCCGCAGCCATTGAAGCGGCCATTGAAGGAACACCGGCGATTGGTTTTTCGCTCTGCGATTACAGCGCTGAAGCAGACATCTCTCAAGCGCTGGAATATGTAAAGAGGATCACCCAGCAAGTTTTGAGAAAGGAAATTCCAAAAGGCGTGGCGCTCAACGTCAATTTCCCTCCCAGGCGAAATGAAGCAATCAAAGGAATCCGTATCTGCCGGCAGGCCAATGCCAAATGGGTAGAAGATTTTGATGAACGTCGCGACCCGAATGGCCGAAAGTATTTCTGGATGACAGGCAATTTTGTCAATTTCGACAAGGGGGAGGATAATGATGAGTGGGCTATCGCCAACAACTATATTTCCGTTGTGCCAAGCCAGTTTGATCTCACAGCCCACCATGCTATCCCGGCATTGAATGAATGGGACATTCTGACAAACTGAGATTTTTGCTTCAACTGGAAGATCAAATCCAGAGGCACGACAACACAGATAGAAACGAGGCAGCATCCCTGGGCTCTTCGTTCTCTGCGTTGGCCGTCAAACCAGAGCCTATTAAACCGGATCTACATCAAAGACAATCTTGACGTTTCGGAAAACTTTATTCTCAGTGAGTTGATCGGCGATGGCCAGGAGTCCTCCTTTGATAGCGCTTAATCGCCCTTGGTTTCTCGGTATCTTGATCAGAATGGAGTTGAGGTACTCATTTCGGATCCTTGAAACGGCAGGCTCACCAGGACCCAATATCCCAATTCCAGATACCTTGTTCCGGATGAGGGTCACCATCTCCAGTGAAGCGCGGGAAACCACGCTCTTGTCGGTATGTTTCAGGGTAATCTCGACCAGCCTCGAAAAAGGAGGGTAGTGATGTAACTCACGGTCAGCTAACTGTTCTTCGAGAAAATCTATTACCCGGTGGTCGATCACGTAGGCAAACAACGGATGCTGCGGATTGGATGTCTGAATGACGACCTTCCCTGGCTTGTCACGTCTGCCGGCACGACCACTTACTTGCACAATAAGTTGAAATGCACGTTCATAAGAACGGAAATCCGGGAAGTGCATCATGCGGTCGGCATCAAACACACCGACCAGCCGTACCTGGTCAAAATCCAGTCCTTTGGTCACCATTTGAGTACCAACAAGAATGTCGGTTTCTCCCCGTTCAAAGCCTCCCAGGATGGTTTCGTATGCTGACTTCGTTCGCGTGGTGTCCAGGTCCATACGGCTAATTTTCGCTTCCGGAAAATGGATGCCGAGTTCTTCTTCCATTTTCTCTGTCCCATAACCCAGAGTAAGGATTCGCTTTGAGCTGCACGTTGGGCACTGGTTTGGCAATTCCTCACGGTAGCCGCAGTAATGGCAAATCAGCGCATGCCGATATTGATGATAGGTGAGGCTGACCGCGCAGTTTATGCATTTGGGTACCCATGCGCAGTCTTCGCACTGCACCATGGGTGAATGTCCCCGCCGGTTCTGGAACATAATCACCTGGCTTTTCTGATCCAGGGTATCTTTGATATCCCGAAGCAGGGCAGAGGTGAATTCACCTTTGATGGTCTTGTACTTTCGTTCCTGAGATACGTTGGCAAATGTGATTTCTGGAAGTTGCGCGTCTCCAAATCGTTCCGGGAGTTGAATAAACCCAATTCTTTCCGTTTTCGCCTGGTAGTATGTTTCACACGATGGGGTTGCTGTACCCATAAGCACCTTGGCATGGTGTTGTTGCGCCATCATGCGCGCCACATCACGGGCAAGGTACCTGGGTGCAGGGTCCTGCTGCTTATAAGAAGGATCATGCTCTTCATCGGTGATGATCAGGCCCAGGTTGTCAAATGGAAGGAATACGGCCGATCGCACGCCCACGACAAATCGAAACTTACCGCTAAGCACGCCATTCCAGACCTCGACACGTTCATTGTCGGAAAACTTTGAGTGATATACGCCCATGGATGTTCCAAAAGTCTTCTTTAGCCGATGAACGATTTGCGTAGTAAGCGCAATTTCCGGAAGGAGGTAGAGAACCTGAGCCCCGCCGTCCAGTGCACGCCTTATGAGGTCAATATAAATTTCTGTTTTTCCACTACCCGTTACGCCGTACAGAAGTGCTGTACCCTGCTTTTCAAAACTCTCTAGAATCTTGTTTCTGGCGAGTTCCTGGGATTCGCTGAGCAACACAGGATGGGCAACGTCCGGCGTGTCAACTCCAAAACGAGGCACAACACGCTCGAACTCTTCCATAATATGGTTCTTAACGAGCGTCTGCAGGGAAGAGTCAGAAATATCCTGGTCGAGCAAATCCGACTTGGAAATTCCTGTACTATTGAGTTCAGGATCCTGAAAGACCGGGATCACCTGAAGGTACTTAAGCAGTACTGCCTCCTGCTTGGGTTTGGAAGAAAGGGTTTCAAATAGCCCTTCTAACTTAACTTTTTGTGTGTATTCTTTATGAAGGCGTATTCGCTTTTCTGTCTTTGGTTTATATTTCCCCTTCACTTTCTCAAAAAGAATAATGGCCTCTTTAGAAGCGAGTGACTTAAGCAGGCTGTAGATGGATTTTGCATCCAGTATACGCGCCACATCGGTATAACTGAGTGACTCAACCTGCAAGTGATTGATAAGCATTCGCTCTTTTTCGGAGAAATCAAAAGGAGATTCA
>JANPES010000119.1:0-15559 GCA_031423035.1 Cyclobacteriaceae bacterium
TGGCCAATCTCCTGACCAACGCGGTAAACTACCGGGATCATGGAAAAAAATCTTATATCCTGGTCCGGGCAGCAGCAGACAACGAAATCTGGAGCTTGGAAGTGGAAGACAACGGAATAGGAATTAAGCCGGAGCACCACAAGCGCATTTTTGAAATGTTCTACAAGGCGCACGACAATTCCAAAGGTACAGGCTTGGGTCTGTATATTGTAAACGAGGCTCTGCAACGGTTGAAAGGCAATATCGAAGTGGCTTCGGAGTATGGGAGAGGCTCCACATTCAGGTTTCAGGTACCTGTATTGGTGCAGAGCACGGGCGGAATAATTTCTGATAGGTGCTGACTTAAATCACGAACCATATAGAAACTGAGATTGCCCGGTCTGCTATAGACCCATTGACCCTTGTTCTTTGAAACCTTACCTTGTGCGATGCATTTGCTATTGCGAATTCTGAATTTGAGTGCACTGCTGGCTGGAATTCTAATTCCATCGAGCGCTCAGCAAATCAACCTCAGTTCACCCAGCAAGGCAATTGTGCTGCGATTTTCTCTTGATGAGACGGGGATACCCCGATATAGCGTGCGCTTCAAAGCCAAAACTGTTCTTTCTCCTTCTCCGGTTGGCCTTGTTTTGCTGGATGGTTCTCTAACGGATCATTTAGCCATACTGTCGGTCGATTCCACCTCCGTGGATGAGACCTGGAAACCAGTTTGGGGTGAAGTTAGTGAAGTACGCAACCACTACACCCAGTTGGTAGTTCATCTACAAACGACAACCGATATATCGAGGCGATTCGATCTGATTTTCCGGGTTTTTGATGACGGAGTCGGCTTCAGGTATTTCATTCCAGGGCAACCCAACCTTCAGCATTTTGTCGTTACTCGGGAAACAACACACTTCGCCTTGACCGGCAATCATAAGGCCTTCTGGATTCCCGGTGACTATGATACGAACGAATATCCATATACCACATCTGCACTTAGCGATATCAATCCGCAGGTAGTGAGACAGCATAACGAAATCTCTACACGATTTGTAGTTGATTCCTCTTCCGTCCAGACGCCACTGATGCTCAAGACGGCAGACGGTCTCTACATCAACATCCACGAAGCTGCACTGGTCAACTACCCGGCTATGCAATTGCATATCGATACGCGGACATTCATGTTGTCCAGCAACCTGGTGCCTGATGTGATGGGTAACATGGCATATCTGCAGGCACCCTTTGCAACTCCCTGGAGAACAATCATCATTTCAGAGAGCGCAGCAGGTATTCTGAATTCAAAATTGATTCTTAACCTGAATGAACCTTGTAAAATCAAAGAAACCTCGTGGATCAGGCCTCAGAAAATGATAGGCGTGTGGTGGGAGTTGCATCTCGGCAAGACCACTTGGGAATACGCCGACCCGAAGGATGTTGATTCGAATGTTAATTGGACCACGGTGAAACCCAACGGTCGACATGGAGCCACAACGATCAATACCAAACGTTACATTGATTTTGCGGCGCTACATGGTTTTGAAAGTGTTCTCGTTGAAGGATGGAACGTTGGCTGGGAAGACTGGTTTGGAAAATGGAAAGAGGACGTTTTTGATTTTGTTACGCCGTATCCAGACTTTAATGTTCAGGATGTTCACAGCTATGCGGCATCCAAAGGAGTTAAGTTGATCATGCACCATGAGACTTCCGGCTCGGTAACGAACTATGAGCGTCGAATGGACGAAGCATATAGGTTTATGAAAGCCAACGGCTATGACGCCGTCAAGACAGGGTACGTCGGGAAGATTATCCCCCGAGGTGAGCATCATGATGGTCAATGGATGATCAATCATTATAACCGTGTAGCCGCCACAACAGCGGGATATGAAATCATGGTTGATATGCACGAGCCAACCCGGCCAACGGGTATGCATCGCACCTATCCGAACTGGCTGGCCAGCGAAGCTACCCGCGGCAATGAATTCAACGCATGGAGCGATGGAAACCCTCCGGACCATGAGACCATTCTACCCTTTACACGACTTATGGGTGGGCCCATTGACTACACGCCTGGAATCTTCCAAATCAAGCTCGACAAATATGGAAAGAAAGGATTTGGACCACACACAACGCTGACAAAGCAACTTGCCTTGTACGTCACATTATTCAGTCCGTTGCAGATGGCTGCCGACTTGCCAGAAAACTATGAAGCACACCTGGACGCGTTTCAGTTTATAAAAGATGTGGCAGTAGACTGGGATGACACGAAGGTTCTTGAAGCAGAGCCCGGCGACTACCTCACGATCGCGCGCAAAGCCAAAGGAAAGTCGAGTTGGTTCATCGGTTCGATAACAGATGAAAACAAACGGCAAGCGGTGGCTCAACTTGGGTTCCTTGATGCCGGGAAGGACTACCTTGCGACCATCTATAAGGATGGCCCATCTGCACACTGGGATAAGAATCCAACCGATTATGCAATTGAAAGATTTGTGGTTGACAATCGTACTGTTCTAAAGATTCCGGTTGCAGAAGGGGGTGGTTTTGCGGTGAGCCTGTCTCCAGCATCGGCTGCCATGCTGAAGGGAGTGAAGAAGTATAAATAAGTAGTTCCATGACCAAAAAACATCTTGTCATCGTATTGTGCCTCTTCATTGCCGGATCCGCGATCGGACAGGAAAAGCCGAAGTCTTGGTTCAAAGGCAATCTCCACACACACTCCTTCTGGAGCGATGGTGATGAGTTTCCAGAGATGATTATGGACTGGTACAAGGGTCATGGGTACCAGTTTATCGGCTTATCGGATCATAATGTGCTGGCGTCCGGAGAGAAATGGAAGAAGATAACACATAGCAAACTCTATGAAGAGGGTTTTGCGGCCTACCTCGCAAAGTATGGCGCATGGGTAAACTACCGCTCTGACAGCGGCCGGATTACGGCGAGACTTAAGACCCTCGACGAATACAGGCCTATGTTTGAAGGTCCTTCGTTCCTGATCTTGAAATCGGAAGAGATAACATCCCGTCTTGGTGAGAAGCATGTGCACGTGAATGCGACGAATATTCAGGAGGTTATCGGCGCACAGACAGGCACCACAATAGCCGAGGTTATGCAGCATTCCGTTGATGCCGTGTTGGCGCAGCGCAAGCAAACGGGGATTCCAATGATTCCGCACATCAACCACCCAAATTTCTTTTATAGCATTTCTATTCAAGATATGATTGACCTCCGCGGAGAGCAATTCTTTGAAGTTTACAACGGCCATCCGCTGGTGAATAACTATGGTGATTCCACACATCCGGGAACGGAAGTCATGTGGGACAAGATCAACATCGCCTATCGTCTCCGCAACCAACCCCTGATGTTTGGTCTCGCCACAGACGACAGTCACAACTATCATCAGCTCGGCGCTGCCTACAGCAATGCAGGCAGGGGATGGGTGATGGTGAATGCTGAGTCTCTTGAGCCCGCCTCACTGATTAAGGCCCTTGAAGCTGGGGATTTCTATGCGTCTACTGGAGTTACCCTGGAGCGCATCGAATACAAAAACAATACGATACATGTGGCAGTTCGCCCTGAACAGGGCATACAGTATATCATTGAATTCATTGGCGCAAAGAAGGGGGAGGCCACAGGAGTAACAATCCAGAAAAGCACTGGGCCCACAGCGCAGTTTCAAGTAGCAAAAAACTACCTGTTTGTCCGTGCGCGCATTACATCCACCAAGGCAAAACCTAATCCATTCCAGGAGGGTGATTTTGAGTTGGCCTGGACGCAACCCGTATTTTTCAAATAGTTATAAATTGATTTGACCATGCGAGAGATTGGGACTCAGATGGAGCCACTCAACTGTCTAGTTCCTGGAAAGGAATTCCAAAACAATTGCAGCAGTGAGCTTCGGTGATTCTTCCATGGGCATATGGCCATTGTTCGGAAGTACAATAAGCGAGTCGTTGGGCATATCGCATTGGAGCTTGGTATGAACCTTGCGACCGATTGCATTCAGGTGATCCTGAAGATTACGAAAATCCTGGAGGAAAGGAAATGATTTATTATCATATGGCCACCGGCTGATCGCATATGGGCGATTACAGGATTGGGTATAGTTCAACCGAGGCATGGAATGAAGTTGCAGTGGACATGCGTTGCAAACGCTCGCTAACTTTGGAATCGGAGAATCCAGAACCTAAACGACAAGTTGGAAGCTTCAAATAAGCTCACAGGAACTTACTCCGTTGCTGAACTATGGAAATGCGCAGTGAAGATGTTATACAGAATTTACAATCCCCGACAACACGGGCCTCAGGCAAAAACCCTACCACTTCAGGCATGGCAGGGTAAAACAATGCACGGAAAAACAAGATAATAATCTAATCTTTAATACATCGAACACAAAGACCACGATTCTGCGGAAGAGGCCACCACATGTTGATTTTGCCATCCGAGTAATCCAACCCACGATACGAAAGGCTGGCTGCATTGGTATCCGGGTCTGGTTCATGTTGAGTAGAACTCCAAAACTCTGTGGCATACCATGTACCCACGCCTAACTCATTATTAAGACCGGACGATCTTCCCCCCGAAGGACCAGAAAACCCTCCCCCGAACCCTATATATATTATAGATGGAACTGGAAGAGCTGAAAACCCGCTTTCGTTACTAGCGGCTCTGTTTGGATAACGCCAATATTCTAAGCCAAATATTTTCATCTTACCGCCAGCCAATTTTTCTCCACCAAGATAATCTGTCAAAACGGTCCACTCTGGATCACTTGGAACATGCCAGCCAGAAGGGCAAAGTTTTCGAACGTCCGTAACTGCAAACCCGTTATAGGTTTCTGGTTGACGCCAAGCTCCTGTACGTTTGGAAAACCATTCCGTGTTAGAGACGCCTGTAAATTCTGGTATCGCATCACCATTGGCATATTTAGAGGTACGCAGGTTTTCAGCCATCCAGGTTTGGCTACCTATTTGAATTGTCCGATAGGTGTTACCATCGATGTCTTGAATTGTGCCTGCTTCCGAATACAAGGGAATAGGCGTCTTAAAGTTTGTTTCATTTCCATAAGATATTTGGCCTGGTTCCGGTATTTCATATGCACGGACATAGTAAGTGGTGTTGGGTGATAAGTTGGTCAGGTGCGCAACCAAACTATCAAGGTTCGTACTTAGCTTTGAGTCAGTAATAGTTGGATTTTGGCTTGTGCTCCAACAAAGACCATGTTCTTTATCCGTGCCAAATTGGTATTCCAGGTAAGCTTCGTTAAATGTTGCCTGGATAATCTCCGGGATATCAGACAATGTTCTGAAACTAACCTGATTGCCCCTAATTGAGTACTGGTTCTGATAACCTGCATCAATCGACGCAAAAGCCCTGACATAATAGGTGGTGTTGGGCCTTAAGCCAGTTATCCTACTTGAAAAGCTTCCAGTGGTGGGCGGCGGAACTTTTGTCCACGTCATACTGAAATCCTTAAATGGTGTATTTTGCCAAGCTAGAATTCGTTCAGTTACAGTTTTCCCTTTAGCCAAAGTAATATTACCACCGCTCGTTGCTTCGGTTGCGGAAATATCTGTAACGGGAGTTGTAGTAATTGTTTCTGACCCATTGGGAGCAGCGTCTTCCTCCTTAGAACACGAAATTGAATTGGCTATAAGCAGCGTAATCAGGACTATACCAAGTGACTTTTTAATGACTAATGCTGGTTGGGGTGTCACAAACTTTACGGATAAAGCCTGGCCCAAAGCAATGACTTTACGACAAGAAAATAGAATTAAAATAATCAATGATAAGGTTGAATATTTTTTCAATGAACTTTTAAGTATCAAAGAAGATACCTGATTTGAGATGATGGCTTTGGGAACGCTCATAAACTTTGTGTTTTTGATAGTCCAAATGTCTTTTCCTTTGCGGCCATTCCATAACCGATCTAATCAACTACCAAAACTTTTTATGGCGCGCGTTTGTAACGCGTGCTTGGGTTAGCCGGGCACGAAGCGTCTTCGGTTGCTTAAATCTGATTTTCGTTCGAGCATTCGCGTCACTTGGAGCAGCATTACAATCCTCAACGATCAAAGCGTGGTCAGAACTTCCGGATTGCAAATCCGGACTAGCAATGTTTCTTACCCGATGAAAAAAAGGCCACCGTTGCCTGGCGCTTTCCATCCAGGCCGGAGGGTTCTTATTCGAAGCTACCTGCAGCAATCGATGAATAGCCAGAGCCTATCAGCACAGGTGAAATCTTACCAGCTCCCCACGCCCACAAAGTACCGTCTGTTTTCAGGGCGAAAGAGTGTCTGGCCTTGGCAGCAACCGTTGCATAACCAGAGCCGACTTGCACGGGTGTGTGCTTATTGACCATGGTGCTATCGCCCAACTGACCAGCATAGTTCCCTCCCCATGCCCACAGAGTTCCGTCTGACTTCACCGCTAAGGAGTGAGCGTAGCCCGCAGCAATCGATGAATAACCAGAGCCAATCAGCACAGGTGTAATCTTACCAACAGTTGTGCCATCTCCTAACTGGCCATTAATGTTCCATCCCGACGCCCACAGAGTACCGGCTGTTTTCAGGGCCAAAGAGTGACCGCCACCCGCAGCAATTGAAGTATAACCGGAACCTACTAGCACAGGTGTGAGTGTACTTTGAGTTGTGCCATCTCCTAACTCCCCATTAAGGTTAGTTCCCCACGCCCACAGAGTGCCGTCTGTTTTCAGGGCTAGGGAGTACGCGTAACCTGCAGCAATCGATATATAACCGGAGCCGACTTGCACGGGTGTGATCCTATTCTCTTGGGTGCCATCGCCGAGCTGACCAAGATAGTTCCATCCACATGCCCACAAAGTTCCGTTTGTTTTCACCGCTAAGGAGTGAGAACGACCCGCAGCAATTGAAATATAACCGGAACCTACTTGCACAGGTGTATCCTTACTTAGATATGTGCCATCTCCTAACTCGCCACTAGAGTTATTCCCCCACGCCCACAGAGAACCGTCTGTTTTCACCGCTAAGGAGTGAGCCCCACCCGCAGCAATTGAAACATAACCGAAACCTACCTTTACAGGAGTGTGCTTGGCAAGCTTTGTACCATCACCTAACTGGCCATGCATATTACTTCCCCACGCCCACATCGTGCTGTCTGTTTTCAACGCTAAGGAGTGAAAAGAACCGTCGAAAGTCGTTGTTGACCCTCCTGACCCTCCTGACGAACCACAACATCCAGAAGAACTCGGTCGCGGGAAAATCGGACCGTCACCGTCACAAGAAAATAGAATTAGTAGGACCAACGAAAAGAATGAATATTTGTTCATGGGTTTTTTAAGCATCAAAGAAGATTCTTGAGTTGAAATGCCTTTGAAAATGTTCATAAACTTGGTGTTTTTGATTGTCCAAATGTCTTTCCCTTTGCAACCATTCCATAACCGATCTAAGCAACCACCAAAACTCCTTTTTGCACAAATCGCAAATCCCTCCATTGTTTGCTGCCGCATGTTGCACTTTTTGCAACTAATTCATCGAAATCATGGTGTACGGTCTGCCCGCTTATTTGGCTTCCGGTGTTTAGTTGGGCGTTCTTTTTATTTAACGCCACAGGTTGGTGTTCTTCACCAACCTGCCTACGCGTGGTCCGCTTCGCCCTATCTGTTGTTGGGATCTGGCTACATTGCGTAAAAGGTATGCAAGAACTCTTCCTTGGACATTCTCATCGCCCTAAGATGTTGCTTAATGATGAATTCAGGGACCGGATCGATATGAGACTGGACCTTGATCGGCCTGGCAAGGTCAATCCTGGTATAGTGCTTGTGCCCTCCCTTTTCGCGAGTGCATTGTAGACGTATTTGACTTTCAAAGATAAAAAGAAAGTCCAGGCCAGATTTACCCGCTACAACTGAGCGCTGGCGACAAGGGTAACCAGCACTAGCTTATGGTGCGCGTTTGTCGCCCTGGGATGGCGCGACGTCTCCGACGCGTGCCGGTGTGCTAGTTAATCGGAAATCTAATACCATATACCTTATTCGAGGTGAAGGCACATTGACATTTTGAACCAAAGGCAGGTCTTGTTTTCCGCTGACTTGATGTAACGGCAAGCCTCATGCAATCTATATTTGCTCCATGTCAAAAAAGTATAAGTTCCGGCCTTGCTATCGATTTTGTATGATGGAATTGATACTTTCGAGTAATGTTCGCAACGAGCATGCGTTGCAAACGCGCGCCATAGAGGTCGACGCGGTGTTGGCGCAGCGCAAGGAAACTGGCGTTCCAATGATCCCGCACAACAACCACCCAAATTTCTTCTACAGCATTTCAGTTCAGGATATGATTGACCTCCGCGGGAAGAACAATCCAGAAAAGCACTGGGTCTACAGCGCAGTTTCAAGTAGCAACAATTGTCTAGTTCCTGGAAAGGAACTCCAACACAATTGCAGCAGTGAGCTTCGGTGATTCTTCCATGGGCATATGGCCATTGTTCGGAAGTACAATAAGCGAGTCGTTGGGCATATCGCGATGAAACAGCAAGGCTACCGATACGGGAACGAAGCGATCCTCTTTTCCCCAAAGAATTAGCGTCGACTGAACAATTGAAGGAATGTGGATGTAGGACGAGTCCATCGAAAAGGACTGTGAGCGGTCCAGGAATGCTTGTCGGTTACCCGAACGAAGCGACAACTCGAAGTACCGATCCACCAGGTCTTCGGATACTTTTGATTTATCCGCATACAAATCAAGTATGCTATTCCGGACGATGAACCGGGGGGTGATAAAGGTAAATATCCTATTTACGTATGGAACGCCTGCCAGTTTGAATGCAATCGGCTTGGCGCTCTCTGCCATGGGATAGCCGACAGCATCAAGGAGAATTAGCTTGCGGACCCGAGTGGGACTTTGGAGTGCGGTGTACCAGGCGATGTATCCGCCCAGTGAATTTCCGGCAATGTCTACTTGATGTACTCCCAGACTATCCAATACGTCCAAGAGAACACTTCGGAACATATCCATTGAGTATTTCCGGTCAGTCGTTGGCCCTGTCAGTCCAAAGGCAGGCAAGTCCAGCCTTATGAGGCGCTTTGTGGATTTCATCTCGCTCACCCATCCATCCCAGGTATGAAGACTCGCCCCAGTTCCATGCAATAGTAGTAATGGAATGGAATCAACCGGGTTACCTTCTATCCGCACATGAACCGGCATACTCTGTATTTGCAAGAATCGCGAATTTTCATTGGCGTATTCAAGTCGGAGCGTTTCAAGGGGAATGTCATGGTATCCCCAGAAGCCAGCAATGGCAGCCAGAGCGATCGCAAAAGCCGAAAGGACGATATAGCGCTTCTTCATTTGGTGAAGTTAATTACTAATTCCGTGAAGTTGGAGTAGAGAGAATCATTGCCTATTTTTTACCCTCCATTGAATTCAGCGCCATGCATGCAGGTAAGAACTTTAGTTTCAAAGAAGTAATCCTCTGGACACGCCGCGACCTTTACGCCCTGGTATTGATTTCAACAGTTCCAACCTTTTGCTATGCTGTTCTCGGATGGCAATGGCTTTCCGTTCCATGGCTGCCTATCGCCTTACTGGGTACGGCCGTCGCTTTTGTGGTGGGCTTTAAAAATAATGCCTCGTACGACCGAATGTGGGAAGCCCGAAAAGCCTGGGGTGCTATCGTGAACGGAAGTCGGGGTTGGGGCATCATGATTAAAGACTATGTCACAAACAAACACGCGACTAGCCCTCTGTCTGAACATGATTTGGAAAGCCTGAAAGAGCAATTCATCCTTCGCCACTTTGCCTGGCTTACCGCGCTTAGGTTTCAGCTACGCGAGGCAAGGGCGTGGGAGGCGATTTACCAAGTACATAATGAAGAGTATCGGGAGAAGTGGTTTACGGTTCCGGAGCAACGTGGCGATTTAAGAACTGAATTGCAGAAATATCTCGCACCACTTGAACTTGAGGAAGTCCTTGCAACTTCAAATCGCGCGGCTCAGCTGATTGCCATGCAGTCGACCCATCTCAGGAGCCTGCTGGAGAAAGGGCTTATTGAGGACTTCCGTCACATGGAACTGGAAAAAATGTTGCTCGAGTTCTACAATCAGCAAGGTGTTTCCGAGCGAATCAAGAATTTCCCCTATCCTCGCCAATACGCCACACTTAACCTTTACTTCACAAAGATATTTGTCTTTCTGGTTCCGCTCGGCATGCTCCAGGAGTTCAGTAAGTTAGGTGGCGACCTCATTTGGTTGTCCATTCCATTCAGCACGCTCTCATCGTGGGTGTTCACGACAATGGAGAAAATAGGAGAGTCGACTGAGAACCCCTTTGAGGGCAGTGCGAATGATGTACCTATTACGGCCATCAGTCGCAACATCGAGATTGATTTACGGGAGATGTTTCGCATGAAGGATGTGCCGCCTGCGCTAAAACCTGAAAACAGCATTCTTATTTAAGCTATATGTTTGAAGAAATATTCAAGAACAACCGAAAGTGGATCGCAGAAAAACTGGCCTTGGATCCGGACTATTTCAAGAATCTTGCTACTGGGCAGCATCCGGAGTATCTCTATATCGGTTGTAGCGATAGTCGAGTGACCGCGGAGGACCTGATGGGTGTGCAGCCAGGCGAGGTATTTATCCATCGCAACGTGGCCAATTTGGTAGTTAGTACTGACAACAACCTGAATGCTGTCGTTCAATATGCCGTCGAACATCTCAAGGTGAAGCACATCATTGTCTGCGGCCATTATGAATGTGGCGGGGTGAAGGCGGCATTGAATCCAAGTGATATGGGACAATTAAACAGTTGGTTGCAAACGCTCCGCGATGTGTATCGATATCATCGGATTGAATTGGACGCTATTGGTGACGAACATAAGCGCTTTGACCGGCTGGTTGAGCTCAACGTTACAGAGCAGTGTATCAACATCATCAAGATTGACCATGTTCAGCGGATGTGGTACAAGACGGGTTTTCCCCAAATTCATGGCTGGGTATTCAATGTGCGAAGCGGCGAGCTCATCGACTTGAAACTCGATATGGAGGCCATCTTCGGGAAGGTGCGCAGCATCTACGATCTAAAGCCCCTGGGAAATTCAGCGGGGTGAGCTTTGATTCTTTCGGTAGCTAAGGCCAGCTATCACTAGCGTCACAACCGGAAAGTGCCGCCTGCGTTTCTGGTGGTTGATGCATAAAGGAATTTGTCCTATTTTGGAAGTAACATCACCAACTTCCTATGGCTTTCCGTCTACTTACCCTCATCATCCTTTCTGGATTTGCGAGCCTAACCTCCGCGCAACCTGTTTCTCCCGAAACTATTCAGGATCTTCGCTACCGTATGATCGGGCCCTTCCGTGCTGGCAGGACCGTTGGTGCTGTCGGTATTCCATCTCAGCCCAATATCTTTTTTATGGGCGTGAATAATGGCGGTGTGTGGAAGACCGACGACTATGGTCGAACGTGGAAGCCGATTTTTGATAAAGCTTCAACTGGTTCCATTGGAGATGTTGCAGTATCCCCATCGGATCCCAATATCATTTACGTTGGAACCGGCGAGGGCCTACACCGCCCAGACTTGTCGGTTGGGGATGGCATGTTCAAGTCAAGCGATGGTGGAAAGTCGTGGGCGAACATTGGACTTGAGGACATACAGCAGATTGGACGCGTGATCGTGCATCCAAACAATCCGGAAATTGTCTTTGCTGCAGGACTTGGTCACCCATACGGAGCCAACGAGATGCGGGGCGTGTTTCGTTCTGTCGATGGCGGAAAACGATGGGAGAAAGTTCTTTATATCAACAGCCACACCGGTTGCATCCAGGTCGAGTTTGATCCCTCAAACCCGGTGGTTCTTTTCGCAGACATGTGGGAGCACCAGGAGGGGCCGTGGGAGAATGCGGGGTTCTCCGGAACAAACAGTGGCTTGTACAAATCTATCGATGGAGGAACTACCTGGAAAAAACTTGAAAAGGGGTTGCCCGGCGCAGCACAGGGACTTGGACGCATTGGCATTGCCATCGCGCCAAGCAGTTCCAAGCACATGTACGCCACTGTCGATTCGCGCGAGAACGGTGGAATCTACCGGAGCGATGATGCAGGTGAAAACTGGAGCAAGGTGACGGGCGATGGGCGCCTGTGGGGCCGCGGTAGTGACTTTGCCGAAATCAAGGTGCATCCGAGCAACCCGAACGTGCTATTCGTTGCCAATGTAGCTTCTTATAAATCTATTGACGGCGGAAAAACCTGGACATCTATCAAGGGCGCTCCAGGCGGCGACGACTATCATCGCATCTGGATCAACCCCAGACATCCTGACATCATGATTTTTGCGGCGGATCAAGGTGCCACCATTACCGTGAATGGTGGGAAGACCTGGAGCTCTTGGTATAATCAGCCCACGTCACAATTGTATCATGTATCAACCGATAACCAGTTTCCTTACATGGTGTATGGTGGACAGCAGGAGAGTGGCGCAATCGGTGTGTTGAGCAGAGGTAACGGAGGCCAGATTTCTTTCCGCGACTGGATGGGCGTGGGCGCTGATGAATATGCGTACGTGGCACCGGATCCGAAGAACCCGGATCTTGTGTACGGCGGCCGGGTGATACGCTTCAACAAGAAGACGGGTCAGTCAATGAACGTGGGTCCTGAAGCCTTACGTTCCGGCAAGTACCGCGGAGTTCGGACGCTACCACTGGTCTTTCATCCAGCCAATCCCGATCAACTCCTCTTCGCCACCAATGTATTGTGGAGCACGCTCAATGGAGGCCAGTCGTGGGAGGTGATTAGTCCTGATCTGACGCGCAAGCAGCCGGAAGTGCCTGCCAGCGTGGGTGACTTCAAGACGGAAGCCATGAATACGATGCCTCAGCGGGCCGTGATTTATTCGCTGGCGCCATCACCACTGGATAAGAATGTGATTTGGGCAGGCACAGACGATGGCCTGGTACACCTTACATCCGATGGGGGCAAGACCTGGAAGGATGTAACGCCTCCTGCATTGAAGTCATGGGATAAGATATCTCAAATTGATGCCGGGCATTTTGAGGTAGTCACAGCCTACATTTCAGTCAACGCAATACGCAAAGACGACCAACGCCCGCATATTTATCGAACCCATGACAGTGGAACGACCTGGACAGAAGTAGCAACAGGCATGTATTCTTTTGGTCCTGTGAATACGGTGCGCGAGGATATCAAACAGAAAGGCCTATTGTTTGCAGGAACGGAACGAGAAGTATTTTTCTCAACAAACGATGGCGATCAGTGGCAGAGCCTCCGTCAAAATATGCCGGCAACTTCCATACGTGATTTGGTAATTCATGAAAATGATCTGGTGATCGGCACGCACGGCCGGTCGATATGGGTCATGGATGACCTCAGCCCGCTGCGGGAAATGGCAGCCGTGGGAAAGTCTGCCGAGCCACATCTCTTCAGTCCTTCCCTTGCTACACGCGTTCGCTACAACATGTTCCTCGACACACCACTGCCGCCAGAAGAACCAACAGGAGAGAATCCTGCAGACGGTGCAGCGATTGATTATCTGTTGCCGCGTGTTGCGGGGGAAGTGAAGGTTGAAATTTTGGATGGCGACAGAATTGTCCGTTCATATACGAGCAAGGATATGGCAGATAATGTCGATACAGCTCATATTGGGCACCCTACATATTGGTTCCGTCCCGCGCAGCGTGTCAACATAACACCTGGCCATCACCGAATCCATTGGGACTTGAGGTATACGAATCCAAGGTATGCTGAACGCGGATTCGCCATTGCCGCAGTGTATCGAAATACACCGAGTGGCCCCCAAGGACCTTACGTGCATCCAGGAGTCTACACGGTACGGTTGACGGTAGATGGAAAGAGCATGGAGAAACCCATTTCAGTGCGACTGGATCCAAGGGTGACTGCTAGTGATACCGATATCAGGCAACAGACTGATGCGACGATGAGTACCTACGATGGATATCACGTACTCCAGGTTATCCGGGAAGAGATGGACGCCGTGATTGCAAACCTTAAAAAGAAGTGGAAGCCAGGTCAGAAGGAGGCTATAGCAACGTTGCGTGGATCAGGGGATCCGGAAGGAGGTGATTTTATTTATGGCAGTATTACCGAATCTTCCCTGGATAGGGAAACGGTGGTCAGTCTCCAGCAAAAGATGCTTTTTATGCTTAATCTTCTTCAAAGTGCCGACGCGGCGCCCACAACCCAAGCAAAGGACGCCGTAGCCAAACTAGGTCAGCGGAAAGATGAGATTGCTGGTAAGTGGGGGAAGATGAAATAGGCAATTATCCATTGCTGACGGGATTAGCCCTGGCATATAATTGGAGCACCTCATCGCTTTCTGGTAAGCAAAATGGCTTGATGAATTTGAAGTCGTATTTTTGGAGGAGCCTGATGGATTTCACATTGTCCGCCAATGTTATGGCAGCGATCACCGGAATATTAAGGGTTTCAGTGGCAAACCGAAGTGTCGCACCTGCTGCTTCGAAGGCATAGCCGTTGCCGTGAAAGGCTGGCAAGAATGCGAATCCAATATCAGGATTTTCGAGTGCTATCCGCTTGAGGACACCGCACATGCCAATAGCCTGGTTGTCAGCTTTTCGTTCAACCATCCAAAGGCCGAAGCCGTTCTCCTGATAGCTTGCTAAAGGGCCGTCCTGCAGATAGGAACGAGCTTCTTCCTCGGTCCGAACATTGCGATCACCGATATACATAAGCCACCCCGGACTGTTGAGAAGCTCAATGATGAAGGGGGTGTCATCGAGTGTAAACTCTCTCAAGCGCAGTCTTTCTGTTTCAAGTATGACCATGGAGCTTGTTCGTTGTTCGATCGCTAGGCGAAGCGGCACTAGGTACCAACCGGGTTCTTCCTGGTAAAATATTTTATCAGGGCCGGTATGGCAATTATTACCCACACCACATTAATGAACGTGTTCGCAAAGGCAGCATAGTAACCGGAATAGAGGATCAAAAGTATTCCCCCAATCAGGTTAAGAAGGAGAAAGGAAAGGGAGTTGGATGTCAGGCGTTGGTAGCTGTTAAGGCCATAGGCTGCGATCACCATCACGGAGCCGGTCCAACCAAGAATATCGATGAGTAACTGCATATTCGTCAAGGTGTTGAAAAGTGAGGGCTAAGTTGATCCATCCCAAATCGTAACTGGGTTGGAAAGGTAGTTCGAAAAAAACTTCGGTACGCATTACATTTCCGCGATGGCATCCAATTCCACCAGGAATCCCGAGTGCAGGGTAGCCGTGGGGACAACTGTCCGCACAGGCTTGTGGTTGCCGAGCTTTTCCATGTAGAGCCTGTTAAATGAATCCCAATTTCCAATGTCACTGACAAACACAGTAACCTTTACCAACTTTTGAAGGGAGCTTCCTGCGGCTTGCAAGATGCCCTCTAGATTACTAAGCACTACAGTGGTTTGATCTGTGAATGATCCTGCCGTGAATTTCTCTCCAGTAAACGGGTCAATGGGCAGTATCCCCGACACATAGCACATCCCTTTACTTTCAATAGCTGTTGAGTAATGCCCAACAGGGGGTATGGCACCTGGAACAGAAATGTTTTTCATAGAAGTGAAGAGTTAAAAGT
>JANPES010000120.1:0-4672 GCA_031423035.1 Cyclobacteriaceae bacterium
TAACATTCTACAAAAGTTGGAGAAGTGATATGCCACACTGGAATGCGGCTATGCTCTTCTCTTTAATGATTGTACTTTATCTAATCGTAATCGTGGCTCCATTGGAGTTAACGAGCCATTTAAATTCTGTGGTTGATTTGAGAATTGGAGTTTTGATACTTTATGGTGCTTTAATTATCCTGAACTATATTCTATTTATACGGAATGGAAGGTATAAGGAGGTTGCAGAAGCTTTTAATCAGCTAGACAAATCAAGTCAAAGAAAGAAGTATGTAAATGGAATTCTTATTAGTGTGTCGGGTTATCTTTTGCCAATATTGTTAATCATCTTAATGGCAAAAGTTTTATAGGTAAGAACAGCAAACGCAGGGAAGTGGGCCAGGTGATCCGCCTTCAAATAATGGCTTGAATTGGACCCCGTATAGCGCGCGCATGAGTAGTGCACCATCACCCCCCGGCAGTCCCACGACAATCTTACACCTAACTGTTCCCATATAGCGCGCGCATGTCGTCTTAGCTATGGCGCGACACCTGCGGCGCGTGCCGGTGAGAGGGTAAATAGAAACATTGATACCAGAGGACTTTGATCGTTGCCTATTAGTATATAATACCACGTTGAGATCTGCTTTAAAGCGTAAAACGAAGCATAGCGGGCGGGTGTCCACGAACAGCGCGGCGCAAAGCGAGGGATGCGTGCGGTGGCCGGCATGCGGGGTGGTTAGGCGCGGCGCGACTCGCTGCGCAGTGTTCGTGGGGCACTTTCTTTTGCGGCACTTTTCTTTGGGCAAGCAAAGAAAAGTGACAATCTTGGTCCGTGGATTATTTCACAATAGTATACTTTCGCTATGAAGATCTATCTAACAACTACTTACAATTTGATGATTTCAAGGTGACCAATTCAAAATCCAACCTGATACAGGCAAACAAGTACTATCCTTTCGCCTGCCCGCCGAAGCCTTGGCGTAGGCGGGGTATGCAGACGGCCAATAGCTGGACGCGAGAGAACGCTACGGGCAATAATTTTCTAGCCAACGGAGGGACGGAGTTGAATACGACCTCCTATCTCTACGACCTTGACTACCGCAACGGAGCTTGCCCCGCCTACCAGATTCCATCTTGACAGTGCAAAAATGAAAGTTAATGGAACTTCACTTTATCAGCAGTATGGCTATGGCGGGGACCCGGTGCTGGGCAGGATGAACCAGGTGGATCCGTTGGCAGGGAAGTACGCCAGCATTAATCCATACAACTTTTCATTTAACAACCCGGTGAGTTTTACGGATCCGAGCGGGGCCGAACCGATCTACGAGGGCTATACTGTGAACCGGTATTTCGATGGTTTGGGGAGGATGCAGGATGATGTTATCTACCAGCGATTTTTGAGGGATGATGGTAAGATTTCAGGAAGTTTTCTAACTGGTTTTGGAATGAACGGTGGGCATATTACCCGTGGCTCGGGCGGGCACTGGGCTGATGGTATGCAGTTTAGCGACTGGTCATCGTATGGAGGTAGTGCTATTTTTCGCGGTGGGATTGCAGCAGGATTGACTGAATTGGGTGGAGAGTTATATGCTATCAAGGATGGCAACCTAGTGGTTTATGAAGAAAAGGATGGTAAGCTTGGATACTGGGTCAACAGTAACTATTGGGATTATTCTGAGGATAATGGTCTTGATCCGTATGGCAATAAGATGCCTACGTTGAATGTTACAACTCGATTTGTTAATAACGGAGGTGGGGTAACTGACTTTACTAATTCGAATTGGGCGTTGTCAATAGGTGGAGGCATTTTTGGTTCAATGGAGGGCCTTTCAGCAAGCAATGGATATTGGTTGGGGAAAAACGGAAAATACTACCCTGAGCGGTGGGGCGGCAATCAACATACTGGCAGTAGAGCTGGGGCATTCAAAGCTGCTAATTTTTATAAGAACGCGGGAAGAGCTGCAATATTCGTGTCAGCGGCAATTGGTGTTTACTCAACCATTGAAGGCTATCAGGCAGATGGAGGTCAATTTGGTTACAACACACAAATGGCTGCGGTTAGTAGTACAGGAGGCATTTTAGGAGGTATAGCAGGAGCGAAAGCAGGAGTTGCTTTTGGCGCGGCAGTTGGTGTGTGGTTTGGAGGAGTCGGAGCAATCCCAGGAGCAGTAATTGGTGGAGTTGCTGGCGGTTTGATATTCGGGTTTGGAGGGGGGTATCTTGGTGGTCAAGCAGGAGAAGCTGCTGTCAATTATTATCACGGCCGTTAAAAATGATGAAAAATTTAGAATTATTTCTCAATGTAATACACTACTGTTTGTATAAACTTGATTACAAACTCCACTTGCTCTCCAATAAGGTGAATCCATTTCTATTATTAGGAAAAATTCCCGCAATTAAAAGAAAATTTGAAGAGCGGGGAGTAACTCAGGTTGAAGTCGTCAATAAAGTGTGGGGTGATAAAAGGTATGGCTTTAGTATAATGATCTCTGGCGGGGCATTGGCGATAATTGTCTTTTTTATTTTCTGGGCAATGTTTCTTGTACTTAATAATCTTCTTAACCATCCATTTAACTTTTCATTGTTATCGTTCACTGTGTGCATGACAATAGCTTACTCCCTATGCCATGTGCTAGTGTTTCAAAAGGATAAATACATCCTGTATTTTAGGCAGTTTGACAAATGGTCAAATGAAATGAAGTGGAAATACAGTTCAATTGCTTTTCTGTTTATTCTTGGGTCAATTGTAGCCTTTATTTACAGCTTTAGATTTTTGGAATCGCCTTAAGAGACCCATATAGCGCGCGCATGTCGTCTTAGCTATGGCGCGACGCCTGCGGCGCGTGCCGGTGAGAGGGTCCCATCTAGCGCGCGTGTTCACCCATTGTTCTGGCCCCGTATAGCGCGCGCATGAGTAGTGCACCATCCCCCTAATAGCGCGCGTTTGTACAATGACTCTGGCGCGACGTCTGTGACGCGTGCCGGTGAGAATGTTCTTTGAAACATTGATACCACGGATCTCGATCAGGGACAATGTCTTTCACCCTTTCACCCATGGAACACAAATTGTTCAAGTTTTCCGAATCACTTTTTATCTAAACATGATCTACACAGTGCTGCCAACAGCCCCGGCAGTCCCACGACAATCTTACACCTAACTGTTCCTAACAAGGAACATCACCATAACCGAGGACATCCCATTGCATGGACTAGGCTGGACACAAAATTGGGATGGCAACCTTTTGATTTGGATCCTTCCAATCAGCCCTTGCAGTGGCCGCACTGGTGCAGGCGGTTGTAATTCCTCCGCTCGAGCGTTGCCTGCCGGATATTCCGGGAAAGTAAAAGTCGGTCGAGGCAGAGACCCTGTTCAGCCTCATTGGGAGTAAGACCTCCCAGGGAGATATGAGGGCGGCTATTGAAGTCTTCGACGATCTGGGAGAGTGCTTTTTGAAGCATCTCGCCATTGCGGATATCCATGCGGTAGAGATAATTGTATTTGATGATCTTGTTGTGGGCTTCGATGAGCGAGTTCGAGTATTGAACATCGACCAATGCCTTTTTGTGATCAACCGGGCAAGATAGGTCGTTCAGAAGGGAATGAAGATCGTTTTCTGGTCCTCCGTCGGTGATGATCGTGACGCGATGGTTTTGGCGTGCTGCATTTTCAAGGGCATGCCGGATGGAATCCTGGCGAAAAGCTGCCTTCACGATGTTGGCGACCTTCCAGGAGAGGATCTTGCGTGAGAAGTTATCTGCCACCAGATAGATAAAGTGCCGGACATGGTCTGCTGTAATGAAGGAAGTAATGTCGGCATGCCAGAGTTGATGCGGCCGCAGAGCCCGAACACTGATAGCATTTTTCTTTCTGCGAGACCTGGGCCTGGGGCGGATGATACCCAACTTGTGTGCGTATTTGTACCATGTGTTAAGGCTGAGGGCAAGCACATTCTTGCGCAACATGTGAAGCGCAATGGAGGATATGGGCCAATATTGAAACGCAGGATCGAGCAATGATTTTCTCAGCATCTCAACTTGTGGCCGGGAGAGTTGAGTGGGGTAAACGCGGTTACATGTGTGAGTGAGTGACTGGAAGCATTCAGTGAATGATTGAAGTGACCACTGACGGAACGTTGAGACGGAGAGGTTGAAAAAGCGCAACGACTTCTGAAGACCGAGGTAAGGCCTGGCCCGAATTATTATTTCCACAATCTGGTTCCTGCGTTCTTTCACAATTTTATGGAACCCAGGCAAGGCGTGGGCAAAGGAGAGCGCTGTTTTGATGATTCGTACATAGGCAGCAAAAACCCGTTGGGCGGTTTTATGCCGTGAGAATTCTCTAATCAGGTTGTACTCATCATGGCCTTGAAGATTGTGCTCAAAAGCGAGGTACTTGTCAGGGCCTTCTGATTTCCAACGGTGTATGTTGGACCGTGGAATTTGTTTCAAGACGTCGTCTGACAGCAGTCTCTCCCGGGCCAGGCATTTGATGTGGGTATGGTAGAGAGTTCGGCGCATAGATTTCATAGGCGATTGATCAAGGAGAATGTATGGCAAGACAGGGCTAAACCAAGTATGTGAATAGGACTTTCTCCTATCTTATCCTCTATTCCCCTGTGCAAGTTTTATCTTGTTCCATGATCCGTTTCGGCCATTTCCTGACCGTATTTCTGCTTGTAACAGCCTCCCA
>JANPES010000121.1:0-4188 GCA_031423035.1 Cyclobacteriaceae bacterium
GAGGAAATAGGAATCCAGTTTTGATTGAAAGTCTGCGTGAGGGGTTGGGGTACACGACAGAAAGAGCAGAATCCAGAATATCTTATTCACTTCAAATGGGCTTTTCTAGGTTTACATGGGTGAATGTAGCCCCTTTTAGCATTTTTTATTGAATCCTTTTACAGGAGGACAAGGCAGTACGCGATTCACCTAAATTTGGGGTTAATGTATAATTAGGGTAGTCCAATGGACTCATTTTCAGGTTTTAACCGACGAAGAAATCCTGAGAAACTAACGATTTCCAGGAGCAAATTTGAATTATATAAATTTGAGGAGAATCCACGCACATGAAAAAACTGGTTGCTTACAGTGCTTTTCTATTGATTGCCGGATCGTGCGCTACTCCGGTAGCAGACCGGAACTGGAAAAGCATTGAAAAATCCTTACAGACTCAACTCATTACAGCGGCTGATGGAGATACGGTCGACCTGCCCGAAGGAAATTTCATGTTTACCCGCAGCCTCACGATGGATGGCAAGACCAATGTTGTCATTCGGGGCAAGGGGATGGACCGGACGATCCTCTCATGGAAGAACCAGCAAGAAGGTGCGCAAGGACTCCAGGTGAGCAACAGCAGGAATATTATCCTCCAGGATTTTTCGGTGGAGGACGCTAAAGGTGATAACCTCAAAGTCAATGACACACGCGGCATTACCATCCGCCGAATTCGTTCCGTTTGGTCAGGAGGGCCCGCGACTGAAAACGGAGCTTACGCAATATATCCTGTGATGTGTACCAACGTGCTGATGGAGGAGTGTATTGCCATGGGCTCCTCAGATGCCGGGATTTATGTCGGCCAATCTGATTCTGTGGTTATCCGTAATAACATAGCCTATTGGAATGTGGCAGGCATTGAAGCTGAGAACTCGCGGTGGGTGGAGATCTATGGAAATGAAACATATGACAACACGGGTGGGCTGCTCGTGTTTGACCTTCCAGGACTAACCCAATACGGGCATACCACCCGTATTCACCACAACCGCATTCACGATAACAATCATGAAAATTTTGCTCAAGCCGGAAATATTGTTGCAAGTATTCCGCCTGGGTCAGGCGTGATGATTTTGGCTACCCATGATCTGGATTTTTATGAGAATGAGGTTGTGGACAATCAAACTGTAGGCGTTGCAATAGTAAGCTACGAACTTGTGGCCGCCTTAAATGAAGGTGCGGAACAGCAGGAAAATTCTATTGGTGGAGTCCAGACGGTGAATAATAGATTTAAAGAAGATACACTCTATAATCCGTTCCCATATGAAGTCTCCCTTCACCACAATCAAATCACAAACAAGCACTGGTTTCCATCGCCACAAAGTGATATTGGGCAACTCTTGATATGGCATTCTCCATTTTCGCCACCCGATGTGCTCTATGATGGCATTGAAGATCCCAAGCGAGCGGAACGAAAGATCTGTATTTCTGAAAACGGGCAAATCACGTTTATCAACCTGGATGCCGGCCATGAATTTGAATCGCTTTCCATGGATGCAAGTCCCTTTGCCTGCACGCCGGTAAAGCTGCCATGAGAGTCTTCTGGATCATGGCCCTGGCTTGCGGGCTGGGGTGCCAACAGCAAAAAACCTTCGATCGTGTTGAAGCTGAAGTGGCAGGTGAAGCGGATTTGTCAAGTCTTGGCAACTTGACACTATCGAGCTACGGTTTCTTTGTTGGCGATATGAAAAATCTGGAGCCCGCTATTAACGTCCTTCCATACTCCATCAACTCTCCTTTGTTCAGCGATTACGCGTTCAAGAAACGGTTTGTTAAAATTCCGGACGGAGTTAAGTTCGTTTATGATGGAAAGGATGTATTTGATTTTCCGGAAGGATCCATACTCATTAAGAATTTCTATTATCCGGCAGACATTCGACAGCCGACCGAACGCATTCGCTTGTTGGAAACCCGGCTTTTGATTCTTAAAGATAATAGCTGGGACGCGCTGACGTATGTATGGAATGATGAACAAACTGAAGCTAATCTTGATGTAGCTGGAAGAACAATTCCAGTATCCTGGACGCATACGGATGGTATGTTGAGAAGCATTGATTACTCAGTACCGAGCGTTAACCAATGCAAGGGATGTCACTTGAAAGGAGATAAAGTAATGCCGATCGGCCCCTCTGCACGACAGCTTAACCGGGGGGAGCCCAAAAATCAGTTATTGGAATGGCACGAGCGGGGTGTGTTGGCGGGGCTTCCTGATATGTCCGCCGTTCCCCAAATGGCTTCCTATGAGGATGAGAATGAAATAACTGCTGACCGTGCTCGGGCCTGGCTGGAAGTAAACTGCGCACATTGTCATCGCCCGGATGGACAGGCAAAGACCTCCGGCCTCTATTTGGCGGCAGATGTTCTATCCCCTATGGAAATCGGAGTTGGCAAAGCGCCTGTCGCTGCGGGTAAAGGTTCGGGCGGCCGGAGATTCAGTATTGTTCCATCCCGACCGGATGAGTCAATTCTCCTGTACCGTATCGAATCGACAGATCCGGGGATCATGATGCCGGAGATGGGAAGAAAGTTGGTGCACGCTGAGGGCGTAGATCTGGTGCGCAGGTGGATTCAGGAAATGAGACCTTGATTGCAAACATTAAGTTTGGCGCAAGCCTATTCCAGATCCTGAATTTCAAAATCCTGGCCTTTGCCGAACTGAAAAATCTCCTTGAGCTTATAGCGCTCCAGGGTGTGAATATCCTTGACGTTAAAATCTCCATGAGCCAAAACACGCTCAATTATAAAATCATGTCGATCGCCGAAGTTGATGACGCGGTATCGTTTTCCGACGCGAAGAACATCAAGGGACAGGCCGCTCATGAAGAGGTGTTAGGGTGTCTGGTTGTCAAAGTGTCTTGGTGCCTTTCGATATTGAGATATTATAAATCTTCCTCGCGTTCGAGCATGAGGATCGATGATTGGGGGACGATGTAGTACTTTTCTTGTTCGTATAGAACCTCGATGGCTCCTTTCTGCAGAAAGATTGCCAAATCTCCTTCCCGAGCCTGGAGGGGGAGGTATTTCACCTGGTCTTCTTTCCCTTTCCACATGTCATCTTCATCGGCAGGCATGGGAAGGGGATAGCCAGGCCCCGTTCGGATCACGTATCCTTTTTGAATCTTTTCTTTCTCTTGTACACCGGGCGGAAGGTAAAGTCCACTCTCAGTTTTTTCAGATTCTTTGGCGGGGCGGATCAACACCCGGTCACCTACGACGATGAGTTTCTTGAGTTTATTGTCGGATGTTACTTTCATGTTGATTTGCCTGTTTGTCAGACTGGGTTAAGCCGAAGCCTGATGTCTGAAGCTTACTCACCTTCATTAAACAACTTCCCTTGATCCTTGTCTTTTGAAAGGTCCGGGTCAACGCTATAAAGTGGAAGCTTGTTTAGCTCCCGGCTGAGCAGGGCGTCCTGCGTCAGGATGCCCTTTTGGTTAGCCTCGCTCTTGAGGCGCTCCGATTCGCTTTCCAGGTCTTTTACGCTGATTTGCTTTGAGCGCTTTTCTATGGGCGGATTGAGTTTTTCGGATTTCTCAAACTCAACTACCTTTTCCAAGAGATCTTTTGGAATGTCAGCTTCACTCCGATAAACCAATTCAAAGAATTGTTTTGCAAAGAACCCGTCAATCTGAATTCTGCGCTTCGAGAGATGAACAAATTTTCCGATCACCCGGCATATGTTTTCGCGCTCCTCCGGACTTAGCTGGTCGGCAAATTCGTAGTCTTCAATCTTCTTCAATGAAAGAATAATGGGCTCCAGTGAATCAAGAGAGATCACGTAGACGGTATAATCTGCAAGTTTGAACTCAAATTGTTCTAGGTACTCCAGTGTATTGGTGGGAACCACAAGAAAGACCTCTTTTCTAACATCTTCTTCACGAACGTATTTGATGACGTGCTCCACCTGGTTTTTCAGGTAAGTTGGGAAATTAGACAAGTCTTCTCCCCAGGGGCTTTTAGCGTCAAAGACGATAAACTCGTCCTTGATTTTTAATGTATTGTCAGGACTACCACGAAAAGGCACCTTATCCACATACTCGACACCATGGCGGCTGCAGATGGCTTTGATCCTTGCCTTGACCAGTTCTTCATGCTTTGACCAAGTTTCCTTCAATTGCTGCAGTCGTTCAATTTCCTGGCGATGTTTTTCATTTTTCG
>JANPES010000122.1:0-11372 GCA_031423035.1 Cyclobacteriaceae bacterium
ATGGAAGCGCGGTGACATCAACGGTGGCGGCCCGGAGATTACGATGAAGAACTATAACGGGGATATTTATATCCGGAAGAAGTGATCTGCACCGTGCTGTACAAGAAAAGGCCGGTTGATTCCGGCCTTTTGTTTAGTTAATGACTGACCTATTTCTTTTGTAGTTCCAACCGTCGCTGGGCATACCAACCCCCATGAGGGCATGCTGGAAACGCATGATATGGATCAATCGCGGGTTGAGTCGAAGGCTGCAAATCGGGATGCTTTTCACTACCTCCGCTTTGCCCGCCTACTCGGGTTCAGGATGTCCCAGCGCCTTGAGAACTTCCTGATCCAGCTGGTGAAGAATATCTTCCCGACCTGAATAAAAGCCGCGGGTGAATCTCTTTGATCTTGTGCCCGTCTGCATTTGTTCGCATACCTGCCAGTCCTGCTTGTTGGTTAAATCCCAGAAATCAACCGCAGATTTTATTCCAGCCTGCGCCTTTGGGTCGTTAATGACTTCTGGGCGGAATAGCCAATAGCAATCATTGATGATTCTATCAGGCCCTAATGGTGTGATGTGGTGGAACAGGACGAAGTCGGGGTGCGGGGTAAGCAGCATGTTTGGGAATACAGAGTAATAGTAGACTCTATTTAAATCGTTTCCGGAAACATTGCAAACCGGGGGGGCCGCTGCCTCACCGTTCATGGTCATGCTTCCTCCATGTTTGATGATATCCATATATCCACCGATTACTGCTCCGCTGCTGGCATCATGCTGAGCCGACTGAACTGGCGTCAGCTCGGTTAGTAAGGGGTGTACACCCGGACAATGGTAGCATTCCTGATAATTCTGGAGTATTAGTTTCCAGTTACAATTCAATTCGTATTTTATATGATGGGCTATCTTGAGCTCTTCCATTCGCCAATCGGCGAATTTTCCCATGAGTGCCTCCATCTGCACCTCAAAAGCAACGGGGTTCTTGTTCAGGTTAATAAACACAAAACCTTCCCACACATGCACGCTGGCTTGAGGAAGTGTACAGTCGCTCTTGTGGAACCCATGCCCCTCTTGCATCAGCGGTGCAGCGAGTAACTTACCATCCAGCCCGTAGGTCCATGCATGGTAGGGGCATTGTATGGATTTTGATTTGAAGGTTCCTTTTGGTTCAACACAAAGTTGTGTGCCTCTGTGGCTGCAAACATTAAAATGAGCCTTGATTGTGTCAGACTTGTCCCTAACCAGGATAAGGCTCTCGTCCGCTACTTGAATAAGTTTGAAATCTCCAACGGATGGAATTTCTTCTGCCCGACAGGCGTATAACCAAAATTTGTAGAAAATCTTCTCCACTTCCTCTTGATAGATTTCATGGCTGTGGTAATATTTCCCAGGCAATGTTCGGGTGCCATCAACTATGGGGTAGTCAACTCCTCTTTTTTTGAATTGCTTGTTATCCATATTCCTAGAAGGTTATTAGTACTGATACTTTTCACTTCTCACTTTTCATTTTCTACTATTCACTTTTCCCTTTTAACTATTCACTTTCCACGATCATCTTCGCTCCCAGGTAGCCCGGCATGCAGGTAATTCCGCCTCCGGGGTGCGACCCGCTGCCACAAAGATAAAGACCTTCAACGGGAGTTGCGTAGCGCGCACAGGAAGGGATGGGTCGCGTGATCAACTGATCGATGGCGTGTTCACCATGGTAAATATTTCCCTGGGTAAGACTATATCGTTCTTCCAGGTCTACCGGGGACAACACTTCTGATCCAACAATCGAGGAAGAGATATCGGGAATGTATTGACTTAATGTTTTAATAACGTTGTCAAATAACTTACCCTTCGTTTTCTCTGACCAACCCTCCTCAAAATGGTGCGGTGCAAAGTGTACAAGAATGGAGATTACAGCATGACCTGCAGGTGCCAACGATGAATTTTCAACGGAGGGGACATGCATATCAAGAATGGGTTCATCAGAGAACTTCCTGTACTTCACTGGATCAAATGCCTTTTCCATTTCATCAAATGAATTCCCGGTTCGCGCAAACTCCACTCCGCTTACGCCGTTGAAATCAACTGATTTCTTGACAGCCAGGTTCACCTTTGCGGTAGTGCCACGTGTCCGGTAGTGTTTGATTCCATGCTCAAGCTCGTAGCTAATTTGGCTTGGTATCAACAAGTCATAAAAAGTCACGTGTGGGGTACACGAGGAAGTTACGAGCGGAGCTTGTATTTCTTCTCCACCAACCAGTCTGATTCCAGTTACTTTCCGGTTTACATCCAGGGTGATTTTATCAATCGGAGCGTTTGTTCTGATTTCCACACCTGCATCTTTAGCTGCTTTTTCCAGGGCTGCAACAAGTGCCTGCGGTCCTCCAATAACCCGTTCATTCGCTGTGCATTCCCAGACCAAGAGGCTGAGCGTGGTGTACGATGACCAGGGGCCCGTATACGATCCATAAATTGCGGGCCCCGCGATACCGGCCTTGATGAAATGGGTTTCAAACTTTTCATTCAAAAAGTCAGCGACACTCATAGGCGCTACCTTTAAGAATTCCAGCATGGTCTTCTTGCCAAGCTTCTTCAGTGCCAATCCTTTCTTGGCCAGGCCCCAGAGCTGTTTGGCGCCAAGGCTTGAAAGATCGGGAGGCAGTTCATCCAGCAGGCCTTGAATAAACGGGGCTATTTTGTCAATAAATGCCCGATATGCTCTGTAGCCGTCCGCATCTTTCTGGGAAAACTTTGCTATCGATGCAGCGGCCTCATCCACATCAGAACTCAATGGCAAGCACTTTCCATCTTTGGACAAGAGGGAAACGGTTGGTCTCTCTTTCTTCGTTTTTAGCCCAAACTTTTCAAGATTCAACTCTTTGATCACCTGAGGCCGCACGCCGGTCGTGTCATGCAGCAGCCCCGTTGTTGAATAGCCGGGATGAAACTCTTCTCCGGCAGCGATTCCACCCAGCACGGATCGTTTTTCAAGAAGTAGAACTTTCTTGTTCTTCTTTGCCAGCACGGTAGCTGCTGTCAGCCCGTTGTGCCCTCCACCAATGACAATGATATCGTATGTCTTACTCATAGTATTCTGTATTAATCCTCCAATCCTACGACCCTCTAATCCTACAATCCTCTAATCCTATAAATCCTAGTCTAGACTGCCCGTGCCGTCAGCATTGTCTTCGCGCACAATTCACCACTAGCGCCCATGATGCCACCACCGGGGTGTGTACCCGAACCGCACATCCATAGCTTTTCTACCGACGTCTTGTATTTGGAAAAATCAGCCATCGGGCGTTGAAAGAGTAATTGTTCCAGGCTTAGCTCGCCGTGGAATATATTCCCTTCCGTGAGTCCCATTTTTTCTTCAATGTCCCAGGGTGTGAGGACTTGCCGGTACAATATCTTCTCTTTCAATCCAGGAATATATTCGGCCAGCGTATCTACCACCGTATCGCCAAACGCTTCTCTGTACTTAGGCCAGTTTTCTGCGCCCTCCTTGATATGATAAGGTGCGTACTGAACGAAGCAAGAAAGGATATGCTTGCCGGGAGGAGCAAGGGTGGGGTCGGTGAGCGTCGGAATAACCGCATTAATATAAGGTCGTGTTGAAAACTCACCGTACTTTGCCTGGTCGAATGCTCTTTCCAGGTAGTCAATACCCGGGGCAATAGCGATATCACCTTTGAGGTGCTCTCCAACACCGGGCCGGCAACTGAACTCCGGCACACTGTCCAGCGCGAGGTTTACCTTTCCTGAACTTCCCCGTAGTTTAAATCGCTTGATCTCTTTTAACACATCCGGATCCAGGTTGTCGGCTCCAATCATTTTCAAATACGTTCTGTTCGGGTCAAGGTTGGAGATGACCGTATTGGCCATCAACTCATCCCCATTCTCCAGTACGACGCCGGTGGCTTTCCCGTTCTTGATCAATACCTGCTTGACGGGCGCCTCTGTTCTTATTTCAGCGCCGAAGCTCATAGCCGATCGTGCGCACGCCATACTGATGCCGCCGGTACCGCCCTTGGAAAATCCCCACGACCTGAATACGCCGTCAAGCTGACCCATATAATGATGGAGAAGTACGTAAGCTGTGCCCGGGGACCGAACTCCCTGGAAGGTTCCGATAATGCCGCTCACAGACATGGGTGCTTTAAGCACTTCTGATTCAAACCATTGATCGAGAAAATCCAGGGCGCTCATGGTCACCAGCTTGGTGTTGAGGTGCAGAAGGTCGGGTCCGAGGTCTTTAAAAGCTTTCCCCAGACGCAGCACGTTGGCAAGTTCTTTGGGATTGTACGAAGTAATATCAGGCGCGGGATGATCGATGACGGCCTTTGCCAGTTTGCCCATGTGCGTCATCACGCGGCTGAACTCCGGATATACTTCTGAGTCTTTCTTGCTGAACCGTGCAATTTCTCTCCGAGAGCGTTGACCATCGCCCCATCGTGCCAGTGAATCCCCATTCGGCAGCGGTAGGAAAGAGCAATCCATCGGAATCACTTCATACCCGTGTTTGGCCAATTCCAATTCGCGGATGATGTGCGGCCTGAACAAGCTGACCACATAGGAAGCAACTGAAAATGTAAAACCCGGATACATTTCCTCGGAGACGGCAGCGCCTCCCAGGACATGCCTCTTTTCCAACACCAGGACTTTTCTTCCGGCCTTCGCGAGGTAGGCGGCGCAGATCAGACCGTTGTGGCCCCCGCCAATGATAAGGGCATCGTATTTTTGACTCATGATTTCTTGCTGTTAGGGGTGGAGGTTTTACGCTCTGGGTTATAGAACTGCGTTTTGGTGACTATCGCAGATACCGTATGCTTTTTATGTTCGACACTCACTTCAATCTGAAGTTCGCTGCCGAGTTTATCATATTTTTTTTCTACCGTGGCCAGCGCAATGTTCTTCTTCAGGATGGGAGACCACGTGCCGCTGGTGGCGTACCCCGCCTGGATTTGTTTGTCTTTGCCAACGTATATGGGAATGGAACTGCGCCAGGCATGACTTCCGACCACGGGTGGCAACCCGATCTTGTAGTACAGTTCCTCCAGTTGCGGCCAGTCGATGTCCAGTCCGACAATGGCCCACTTGGATCCTTGCTCTTTTTCAGCTTTAAGCGCTGCTTGTCCATTGAATGGATCCCTGTTGAGGTCGACGGTCCAGCCGAGAGATATCTCGTACGGCGAGGAAGTTCTGTCCGCGGTCAGCGCGTGAAGCGAGTTGTAATAGTCAACGTCTTTCAGAATGAGTCCTGCCTCAACCCGGGTGTTATCCAAGGCATCCAATCCAGCCGGTCGGATGTCATAGTTTTTTCCGGCAGCCATCACGGCATCATATAGTTTTAAAGCGTGTTGATTTTCCACCCAGAGTTCATAGCCGAGATCACCGGTATATCCTGTCCGTGACACATAGATTTCAAATCCGTCGACCTGGGCTTTGCGGGTTGCAAAAAACTTAAGGGTATCCATGTCGATATCACAAATTTGTTTGAGGATATCACGTGATGTTGGGCCCTGGAGCGCTAGCCCGGCAACTTGATCAGAAATTTCAGTCAATTCGACATTGTAGCCTCGCATGAACCGGGAGAACCATGAAAAGGACGGGTCAGCTGAAGTAACAAAAAACTCATGCTCGGCCCTTCTCATCACGGTACCATCGTCAACGACCTTCCCCTTGTCGTCGCACCAGCAGCAATAAGACACGCGCCCTACTTCAAGTTTGCTGATATTTCTCACCATGATTCTGGAGAGAAAGGCTGCGGCATCGGGTCCTTTTACGCTGTACTTGAACAGTGGTGTGACATCCAGGAGCCCCGCGGAATTTCGAAACGCATAATATTCCGGCTCATGCAAAGTATCGTACGAACAGACCGCATAGTATCCGGCCCATTCCTTGTATTTCATGCTGGTGCAGAGCTCGGAAGTCCGTGGGAAGAAAGGTGTTTGTATTGGCATATGGTGGGACTTAAATCTGGGGTAGACTCATGGTTGAGCGTACAATTTGAAAATTCCGAATGATAAAATGAGGGAGAGAAAAACAGGCTCAGACAGCACAATCACAATCCTGGATTCAGGACCCAGGGTGACTTGGATTTGTCTGCCGTGGTTGTATTCATTGGGAGTAAATCTATGGAATTATTTGGTCCCAATAGCTATCGGGATTTGGCAATATGGCTATTTGGGGATTTGGCTATTTGGTGATATGGCTATATGGTGATTTGGGGATTTGGCTATTTGGTGATGTGGGAGAGGGTTATAATCAATTAGACACCCAAATCACTAAATCACCAAATCACTAAATCACAATATCACCAAAAACCTTCTATTCCTTAGTAGGTTGAATTCCTGATTTAAGATTGCTCAGCCTCAAGCGCGCTGTCATTCGGGATGCGGAAAAGATGTATAGCAGCTCTGTGGCTTCCTTGGTTGGTTCTTGGTAAATATTTCTTGATTTGGTGATTTGGCTATTTGGTGATGGGGGAGAGGGTTATGATCAACTAGTCACCCAAATCACCACATCACCACATTACTACATCACTTCTTCATATTCAAACGAGCTGTCTTTCTGGATGCTGAGAAGATATACAGCAATTCTGTGGCTTCCTTTGTTAGTTCAGGGCTTGAGGAAATCTTTGCTTCCTGAATGAGTTCCAACCAAAATAGTGTCTCATCAATTTCTTCAACGACAATACATAGTTTAGCGTAGTATTCTGCTTTTGACCTTCCTCTGCATGCTGCTCGGTAGTTTGCTGCAACCGAAGTTGCCGACCTTAATAATTGCCTCCCCATGACCTGACTTTCCAGTCCTCGAGGAAGTGAGCGAACAAAGCCAATTACCTGTATGGCAAATCGCATGGTCCGTTGCCGTAGTTCCTCGCTATTCAAATTCTTTTATTGAGAATTCAAATATTGAGAATAGACTGTATCAATTCAGGAATTCAACTGAATGAAAACATGACAAATTTATTTAGTGATTTACTGATTTAGATATTTGGTGATTTGGGAGAGACTATGATTAACCAAGTCACCCAAATCACCACATCACTATATCACCAAATCAGTTTATCACCAAATCAGTTTATCACTTCTTCCAACTCATCACAACTGGCTTGATTCCACTCTCCTCCAATTGCTTAATGAAGGTGGCAACACTGCCTTTCACTAGTGCATCCATGTCGTTTTGAGCTTGTGTAAGCTGCGTCTTGAGAAGGGCATAGACTTCTTTATGCTGGTCGGCAGGGGCAAAGTCTGCTGTTGCTACTGTGCCGGCGAGATATCCGATCCTGCCTGCCAGCATTTCCGGATATCGGACGTCGTCTTGTCCTGTGCCCGTATACTTTAGTTGTACCAGCTTACCTTCCATAATCATCAACATGCTATCAAGTTTGTTCGCGGACGCAACAAGTTTCTTATTTGAACTTTTTGTTTTGAGCACGTCACGCAAGTCGTACACTTGCCGGCGCATCAACTCCAGCTCATTCACCATGCCCACCACGATGTCAATGTCTTTATGCATAGCTGACAGTAGTTCGGTTTGTGCCTTGATGTCATCCAGGGTACCATCCGAATGTGGATCTTTCAGAATATTGACGGAACTGCTGAACTTCTGAGCACCCGTTACCATACTCACGTTGTACTTACCGGGTGGAACCAGATAGGTCTTGAAATTATTACTGATATGCGCACTACGCTTCCGCTCTTTGTCAAGCGGTATCCAATCTGCTGCGATGGGGGTCGTGCGCATTACAAAATCCTTGGTGGATTTTCCCTGGAGGTCCCACCAAACTCGGTTGATGCCTGCCTTGCCTTTCTGCTTGAAGGTTTTGACAGTATCGCCGGCAGCGCTTGTGATGTAGACTTTTACGCTGTCTTTGTCAGAAGAAGTCCAATAGTTTAGCGAGGCACCGTATGGCGGGTCCATCCCCCATGAAGGTTCTGGAAGGAACTGTATACTTGACGTCTTGGGCTGGAAACGATAAGCGTCTTTTGGATTGAACAAAGCAACCTTGGTTTCAGCAAGGTTGGCCGGCAATTGCTGGAGGGGCGAGAGGTCGTCAAGGATCCACGCACCGCGCCCATAGGTGCCGATAACCAGGTCGTTAAAGTGCTCCTGCACTTCGAGCCAATAATAAGGAGTGTGTGGCAGGTTGCTCATGAAGTTCTGCCAGGTTTCACCATCATCAAAGGATATATAAAGTGCTGATTCTGTTCCCAGGTACAACAGGCCTTTTCTGATTGGGTCCTCTTTGATGCTACGGCAGTAGTTAAGATTGCCCGGAGCAATGCCCTTGACAATCTTCTTCCAGGTCTTGCCAAAGTCGTTCGTCCTATAAACATAAGGCTGGAAGTTTCCGAGCTCATGGAAGTCAATGGTCAGATAGGCTTTGCCTTCAGTCCACTTTGATGCTTCTATATTCCTCACGGCGCCAAGGGCAGGAAGCTCGAGTATATTTTTGGTAAGATTAGTCCAGTCTTTCCCTCCGTTCTGACTTAGCTGCACCTGTCCATCGCTTGAACCTGCCCAGAGCACACCTTGCTTCAAAGGGGATTCTTCAAATGCAGAAATCACGTTGGCATATTCCACGCCGATGTTGTCGGGCGTGAGGCCGCCTGAAATCTGCTGTTTGGTTTTATCATTGAGTGTAAGGTCAGGGCTGACTACCTGCCAGCTTTGACCTCCGTTCGAAGTTTTGTGAACCACCTGGCTTGTGGCATAGACCGTGTTATGATCGTGTGGTGAGATAAGGACAGGGAAGGTCCATTGAAAACGATACTTCACTTCAGAGGCTTGTGTTCCGGCCACATACTCGGGCCATATTTCTACCTGGCGGAATTGACGATTCTTCTCATTGAAGCGGACCATTACACCGCCCACCGCGCCAGTGCCTGAAGCGGAGGACCAAATCACGTCAGGATCTTTTGGGTCAGGCGTGGCAAACCCGCTTTCACCGCCACCCACTTCATGCCACATGCCGGTAGAGATGGTTGGGATGCCAGATAGACCAAAAAACGCCTGGCCTCCGCTTCTGCTGGGTCCACGCATGGAAGGCCCATCCTGCCGGTTGGTAAGTACGTTATAGGGAATATTGGTATCAACCGTAACGTGATAAAGTTGTGCGATCGGAAGCGAAATCCGGTTCCATGACTTGCCCCGGTTTTCGGAAATAGAAATTCCGCCGTCGTGAGCGACAATCATGCGGTTGGCATTTGTGTGGTCAATCCACATATCGTGGTGATCACCGTAGGGTTGCGTCATGAAGTTGATGGGCTCAAGAGACTTCCCACCATCGATGCTTGTAAAAAAGCCGGCGTTGATAAAGTACACCTCATTCGCATTGTCCGGAGCTACGGCAGCACGTGTATAGTAAGCTTGCCTTCCTGAAATGTTGCGATCGGAGTTGATCAACTTCCAGGTAGTTCCCTTGTCTTCAGAGCGCCACAATTCACCTGTTTCTGCTTTGTCACCCAGTTTTTCCACACCATCTCCTGTCTCAATCAACGCGTAGACCCTGTTCGGTGCCGCTGGCGTCATGGCGAGCGCAATTTTCCCAACGGGTTGTTCGGGGAGGCCATTTCCTTTCAGTTTGGTCCAGGTGTCGCCACCGTCTTTTGAGACATGCAAGCCACTGCCCGGTCCGCCGCTGGTACGGTTCCAGTTCTTCAGGGAAAGTTGCCACATGCCGGCGAACATGATCCTGGGATTGGTTGGGTCTATCACGAGGTCAGAGGCACCCGTGTTTTCATCGACGAACAAAACCTGCTTCCAGCTTTTTCCGCCATCAATCGATTTGTACACGCCGCGTTCTTTTTGGGGTGCATAGGCATGCCCCACGGCAGCAACAAAAATGATATCGGGGTTGGTAGGATGGATGAGAATTCTTGAAATACGCCCTGTATTGTCCAGACCGGAATGTTGCCAGGTTTCACCTCCGTCAGTGGATTTATAGACACCGTTTCCAATCGTTACGTTGGATCGGATGAAGCTCTCGCCTGTGCCGGCAAACATGATCTGTCGGTCAGAGGGAGCGGCGGCTAATGCACCTACTGATGCTACTGGTTTGTCATCAAAAACGGGTCTCCAGTTGAGTCCGCCATCCGTAGTTTTCCAAAGGCCCCCGGAAGCTGCTCCGGCAAAATAGGTTTGGTCATCCCCGGGTATTCCAATGGCACAACTCGCCCTGTTTCCATCGGGACCAATGTAACGGAACTTTAATTGTTCGATGTCTTCCTTCTTCAGCACTTGCGCAAGACACACTTGTAAGGTGAGAAAGAACAAGATGAAGAATAGCCGGATGGGTTTCATTGGGTCAGGGTTTGTTGGTTGAGAGGATCAAAGTAACCAATGTTTTTCAAAAGGGAAAGAAATTATCCACATGCGGGTAATGGTGATGTGGTGATTTAGTGATATGGTGATTTAGTGATATGGTGATTGGCGCGCGGATTAACCGGTTCACCCACATCACTAAATCGCCAAATAACTATTTCTCAAGGTTCAAGCCCGCTGTCTTGCGCGATACATTGTCAATTGCTTTTTGTCAATTGTCAACTACTCTTCCTCCTACGGTTCAGTTGAGTATTCGTCAGGTAGTCCGACAGGGCAGCCTGGTAGGCATTGCGTTTGCCATTGAGTTTCTTAAGATAGGCTTCTTTGCGCTTTGGGTTTTTGTTCACGGCCTTGGCGTATCGTACGGCATCTTTGAAGAGGGATTCCTTTTCCACTTCCGCCGCTTTTTTCTTTCTCCGGCGGGGGCGCGGTGGGCGGCGGTTGGTAATCTGGATGCCCCGTTTCGTTTGTTTGATCACCAGTGGACCAATGATCCCACTTGCGCCTTGAAGGATCACATTCGAGGACTTACCCCTCAATATCCGGATGATGGCCATGTACGGTTCGGTTTCCTTCGGTCGGCAAACATTGGCGCTACGGCTGTGCTGAGGCGTACCTAGGGCGACGTGTCTCGCTCATGTCTCGCTCGTTTCTCGCTCAAATCACGCTCCAGGGAAGGCCCTTCCAGGACGCTCGCTTCTTTTATTCCTGTTTCTATTGGCTCTTTTCATAGCAGCAGCGCGTTCAATACGAATATAGTATTTCGTACGAAACCAAGATACGATAAGTTGTAAAAGTTGGTAAAAAATCTTTCTTCTTATTTGTTCCATTCCCGCTTTAGTGAGCACTTTGGCTGGCCGTCGCGACCTATTTTTCAAACCACCAAATCATTAAATAATTCTGAGCGGGAAACCCACCTACGCTAAGGCGGGCAGGCGAGGCTCGAACTCCCCGACTTCGCGAGGCGCTTCGTCGGGGCAGGCCCCGAACTCAATTTAAATTTAAGAATTGGTATGAGAGGGAAACGAGGCTCGAACTCCCCGACTTCCCGCGAGTCTCGGTCGGG
>JANPES010000123.1:0-6576 GCA_031423035.1 Cyclobacteriaceae bacterium
GATTTAAGTCAGCCAATTCCTGTAGGATTTTCTTGGCTTTTTTGTTGACGATCTCGATTCTTAACGTTTCCATACCTCAAATATACGTTTCTTCATGAACTTAACTTCCGAAGCCCTGAACTCAAAAGGGCATGAGCTACAACGTCTATATATCGGAGACTTTATCTCCAATATATCCTCTTAATCCGCACTTAAATATAGCGGATATGAGGAAACTATCTCCTAAAGCAGTGAGCTGGCTACAACTTCCGCGCCAGCCAAACAAACCCGCTCTCCGCCACCCAACATTCAGTCACTACACTGCTTAGGAACAGCCCCATGCCTGATAAATGTCATATTTCCCCGCGCCTAACCGTCCTACATTTTCAAAGAATTAGAAACCCTGAATTCAATCAAAATGAGCAAGATTCTAGAACATCTCGAGGATGTCACCATACGATTTGCAGGTGACTCCGGCGACGGTATGCAATTGGTCGGAAATCAATTCTCGGAAACTTCCGGCGTCTTCGGAAACGAAGTCACCACCTTCCCCGACTACCCTTCAGAAATCCGCGCCCCGGAAGGCACCCTCTATGGTGTGAGCGCATTTCAAGTCCACTTTGGCACCGCCAACATTCACACCATGGGCGACTACATCGACGTGCTCGTGGCCATGAACGCCTCTTCGTTGAAAGTCAACAAGGCCAACCTGAAAGATGGAGGTATCATCATCGCCAATACCGAAGGCTTCGATGCCCGCAACCTGGGTCTCGCTGGCTATACAGCCAATCCACTCGAAGACGGAAGTCTCCAGAACTACACGGTCTACGCCGTCAATATCGGCAAGGAAATAAAGACCGAACTCGCTGATCTCAACATTCCCTCAAAGATCGCCAGCAAAACAAAGAACCTCTTTGCTTTAGGCCTCACCTACTGGCTGTTCAACCGGCCTTTGGAGCCAACGGTGAACTGGATCAATACAAAATTCAAAGGAAAGGATGATGTGATTTTAGCGAACATCCATGTTCTTAAGGCCGGCTGGAACTATGCAGAAAAGAATGAGTCGTTCGCAAAACAGTATATTATAGACAAATCTCCTCTTCCCCCCGGTCGGTATCGCACCATTACGGGCAACCAGGCTGTAGCCCTTGGCCTTGTTGTAGCCGCCAAGAAAGCCGATCTCCCGCTGTTCCTGGGTTCCTATCCCATTACACCGGCGACAGAAATCCTACAGGCCATCTCCGGCTTTAAGAAGTACGGCGTAAAACACCTCCAGGCTGAAGATGAAATTGCTGGTATCTGCAGCGCCATCGGTGCCGCTTTCGGCGGAAGCCTTGCGGCAACAACCACAAGCGGACCCGGTCTATCATTAAAGACAGAAGCCATGGGCCTGGCCATCATGGTTGAATTACCCCTGGTCATCATTGACGTACAGCGCGCTGGTCCATCTACGGGCTTGCCAACAAAACCAGAACAAGGCGACTTACTGATGGCCATGTTCGGGCGCCATGGTGAAGCGCCAATGCCGGTGCTCGCCGCGGCAAGTGCTGCCGACTGCTTCTTCATGACAATGGAAGCGGCCCGTATCGCACTGAAGTATATGACTCCCGTACTCCTGCTCTCTGATGGATACATCGGCCAGGCGTCAGAACCTTGGCGCATTCCCAAAATCGCTGAACTGCCAGATATTGAAGCCAGTTTCGCCACAGATGTTTCCGAATTTGCTCCCTACCGCCGTGATCCGAATACGCTGCGCCGTCAGTGGGCCATCCCCGGATTCCAGGGCATGGAACACCGTATCGGTGGTCTGGAAAAAGAAGATGGCAACGGGAACGTAAGCAATGATGCCATCAACCACGAAAAAATGGTCAAGCTGCGTCAGCAGAAAATTGAAGGCATCGAAAACGATATCCCGGAAGCTATAGTCGAAGGTGAACAAGAGGGCGAAACCCTGATAATCAGTTGGGGCAGCACCTATGGAGCGGCACGAACTGCCTTCGCAAAGCTGCGCGCCAAAGGAATGAGTCTCTCCTATTTGCACCTGCGACATTTGAATCCCTTTCCTAAAAACCTCGGCAATGTGTTGAAGAAGTTCGACCGCGTCATCGTTCCGGAACTGAACACGGGCCAGCTGCAATGGTTGCTGCAAGCCAAATACCTCAAGAAGATAACCGGCATTCACAAAGTACAGGGCCGGCCCTTTAAATCCGTTGAACTCGTAGACAAGATCACCGCACTACTCACCGAAAAAGAAGTTACCGTATGAAAACCACGATAGACAATCTCCTTGAAAGGGCCCACGAGGGCAGCATCCTCTACACCGCAAAGGACTTCAAGCCAACCGTCGATGTCCGCTGGTGCGCAGGTTGCGGAGCCATCTCCGTTCTCTCGCCCTCCCAACGGCTCATGCCCGAACTGGGGCTACCGAAAGAGAAAATCGTATATGTCTCGGGCATCGGATGCTCTGGGCGCTTCCCTTATTATATGGAGACTTACGGGTTCCATTCCATCCACGGAAGGGCCCTGGCCATTGCCTCCGGGCTGAAGATCGCACGTCCTGATCTCAGCGTCTGGGTCGTGACCGGTGACGGCGACAACATGAGCATCGGCGGAAATCATTTCATCCACACCTGCAGGAGAAATGTCGACCTCAATATTATGATGTTCAACAACGAAGTGTACAGCCTAACCAAAGGTCAGTACTCTCCTACTTCTCATCGTGGACAAATTACCAAGTCATCGCCACTGGGTGTGATTGATGATCCATTCAATCCGGTTGGACTTGCGCTCGGTGCCGGTGCAACCTTTGTGGCTCGTGGGCACGACAAAGACCGCACGCAGCTGCAAGAACTATTGCGTCGCGCGTACAATCACAAAGGAACTTCCTTCATCGAGATCTATACCAACTGCCGGATCTTCAACGATGGGGCATTTGATCTCTATACCAACGCGGAGACGCGTGACGATCACACGATCTTTCTTGAACACGACAAGCCGCTGATATTCGGTAAACAGAAGAACAAGGGAATTATCCTCGATGGCTACACACCTAAAGTAGTTTCCATCGATGCGGGTGGTTACTCCGTAAATGATCTGCTCGTGCACAATGAAAAAGACTCTACGCTTGCTTTCATCTTAGCGAACATGACGTATAGTGAGACTTTGCCGCGGCCGATGGGTGTTATACAAGTGCTGCAGTCAACACCGTATGAAGTGCGGGTGATGAACCAGATTGAGCATGAGATTGAAACGAAGGGCGAGGGAAACCTGGAGGCGTTGTTGGCGGGGGGGAGTTCATGGGAAATCAAATAAGGTTGAGGCGCAAATAAAATTGAACCGCAGAGGCACAGAGACGCAGAGAAACAGGAAGAAAAAGGCCAGACAGAGGCGCAGGGCAAATTAACCGCGCGGAGGCGCAGAGAAATGGGAAGAAAACAGAGGCGCGGAATTAGAAGTTATTGACGAACCTGCGGAATCCATCTTTGAGAAGAGGGACATTGAAATTGATCAGTAGACCCAATCGCTTGTTCGCCAATTTTAGGTAACTGATTATTTGTGCTTCATAAACCGGTAGAATTTCGTCTACGGCTTTCAGTTCAATAATGATTTCATTCTCTACAAGAATATCAATGACGTATTCCTTGTTCAACACGTGGCCCTTGTAAATCAAAGGAACCGTCACCATGGTTTCAAACGGAATACTCCTCAGCTCCAATTCCTTCGCCAAACAACGTTGATATACTGCCTCGAGCAGACCAGGCCCCATTTCTTTATGTACTGAAATAGATGCATCCAGAATGGTTCCAGAAAGCACGAAATATCGACCCTTGTCCATCTAAAGCAAATGAACCAGAAATCTGATTAAATGACGTAGTCTATCAGCAACGGAAAACCTAACAACCTCTGCGTCTCTGTGCCTCTGCGGTTAATTACCTGATAAAAGTCACCCCCACATTCAACCTAAATCATCTTGCAACGTCAGGAAAAGGGCCTATTTAGCAGATGAAGATTGGGCAAGTAAAATGCCTGAGAACTACTTAAAATAAATGGAAAGTTATCAGCTCCTCACATTCTTTCTCACCGCTGCCCTACTGGTAGGTGGTGCGATCACCTTCTCATACTACGCAGCACCCAAGATCCCGAATACAGTCAAGTCCGAACCGTACGAATGCGGTATTCCCACAGAGGGCCCCACCTGGATTCAGTTTCATGTTGGTTATTATCTCTTCGCTATTATCTATTTGATTTTTGATGTGGAGACAGTATTCCTCTACCCCTGGGCAGTGGTCATGCGGGAAGTGGGACTTACTGCCTTTGTTGAAATCGTGATCTTCTTCACCGTTCTGGGCCTGGGATTGCTTTATGCCTGGAAGAAAAAAGCATTGATATGGGAGTAGACATCAAATCGATCCCGTACGACGACTTCAAAGACAATGAAACCCTGGAGGAGCTCCGCAAGTCAGGCGCACCCGTCTGGCTGTCGACGTTAGACAGCATTGTCAACTGGGGCCGTTCCAATTCTGTATGGCCCCTTACTTTTGCCACGAGCTGCTGCGGCATTGAGATGATGGCCGCCGGCGCCCCGCGCCATGACTTCGCCCGATTTGGGATTGAAGTTTATCGTGCCTCACCCCGCCAGGCTGACGTCATCGTAGTGGCCGGCACAATTGTGAGGAAGATGGTTCCTGTTTTGAAAAGATTGTACGACCAGATGGCCGACCCCAAGTATGTGATCGCCATGGGCGCCTGCGCCGTTTCGGGGGGACCATTCTATTATAACTCCTATTCTGTCGTCCGCGGTGTAGACCAGGTTATCCCCGTCGATGTGTACATCCCCGGCTGCCCACCCCGGCCAGAAGCGTTGCTATATGGAGTCATGCAACTGCAACGGAAAATTCAGATGAAGACACTCACCGGGCAGAATGATGTTGAACCAACACCTTCCCTGGATCCATCGACAGAAGATAAATCAAGATTCATCATGCCTGAAGGCGCTCCAGAACAAACAACAGAAGAATGCAAACCGAGCAACTAACAACGTTTGTTCAATCACTTGTACCCAGGGCTTTACCGGGAGTGAGCAAGCAATACCCCGAATTCATTATTCTGGCAGACAAGATTCATGAAGTAGCAAAAACTCTTCGGGAGAACCCGGAGACCAACATGGACTACTTGTTCTGCCTTACGGCCGTTGATCGCAATGATGGCTTCCACATGGTCTACCACCTCACCTCTTCAACATTTCACCACACGCTGGTACTGCGGGTCATTCTCCCCGACAAAGTCAATCCCGTGATTATTACCGTCAGCGACATCTGGCGCGCTGCCGAGTATTTTGAGCGGGAGGTATTTGATCTGTTTGGTATTCGCTTTGAGAACCATCCTGATATGCGGCGGTTATTCCTGGAGGATGACTGGGTGGGCTATCCCCTCCGCAAAGACTACAAAGATTCGTTTACCCTTGAGCGTTGATGCATGGAAGAGACACTGGTTGATATTGACCTGAAAGAACGCGAGGAGTACATCATCAACATGGGCCCACAACACCCATCGACGCATGGTGTGCTGCGCTTCGAGACCTGTCTTCAGGGCGAAAAAGTTAAATGGCTTATTCCGCATTGTGGATACATCCACCGTGGAATTGAAAAAATGAGTGAGTCGCTGACCTACCCCCAGCTCGTTCACCTCACCGACCGGATGGATTACCTCTCTGCACACATCAACAACGAAGCCGTTGCCCTTTGTGTAGAAAATGCCATGGGTGTAGTCGTCAGCGACCGGGTAAAATACATTCGCACCATCCTCGCAGAACTTACGCGCATTGCCTCCCACCAATTGTGGTGGTCGGCCTTCGGCATGGACCTTGGTGCACTGACAACATTCTTCTACGGCCTCCGTGATCGGGAAAAAATACTTGACATCTTTGAAGAGACCACCGGCTCACGCCTGATCCAGAGTTTCATTACACCCGGGGGCCTGATGGCCGACATACATCCGAACTTTCAGAAGAAAATCAAAGAGTTCATCACCTACTTCCGCAAGAAACTTCCTGAGTACGACCAGCTCCTCACCGGCAACGTAATTTTCAAAGCACGCACCGAGGGCATCGGCGTCATGAGTCTCGAGGACGCCATCAGCTACGGCGTTACGGGTCCAAGCGGCCGCGGCTCGGGTTTCCATTGCGACATCAGGAAGATCGCACCGTATAGTGCCTACCCACTCGTCAAATTCAACGAAGTCACTTTTACCGAAGGCGATACCTACCACCGCTACCTCGTCCGTATCCGGGAGATGTGGGAGTCATTGGATATCCTCGAACAATTGGTGGATAACATTCCCCAGGGGCCGATCATGCTGGAATTGAAAGCCGTCAAGCCACCGAAAGGAGAATTCTATCAACGCGTAGAAACGGCACGCGGTGAACTGGGCGTATATATCGTAAGCGACGGAGGACCTTCTCCTGCGCGCATCAAATATCGCACACCCAATTTCTCAAACCTGTTTGTCATTAATAAACTAGCTGCAGGTCATAAGATCGCTGACCTCGTGGCCATCAGCGGCTCGCTTGACTTAGTTATTCCGGACATCGACCGATAA
>JANPES010000124.1:0-31912 GCA_031423035.1 Cyclobacteriaceae bacterium
CGGAGCAAACTTTGAAAGTGTTGAAACGCTACGCTACGGAGATGTCCTTGCGCGGGATCAACGAACGGCTTATGGGTTTCTTCAGGACGAATGGACACCCATACAACGACTCAACGTCATCGCAGGCGCCCGGCTTGACTACAACACGATTTACGGCTCGCAACTCAGTCCCAAGCTCTCGGTCCGCTATGAGTTGGGCAAGCGAGTTGCATTAAAGGCTTCATATGGAGTGGGATTCAAAGCTCCTGATTTTCGCCAACTGTATTTGAATTTTAACAATTCAGCAGCCGGGGGATACAGTGTTCTTGGTACTGAGGTGGTTGCAGGTCGCCTTGCGGAGATGGAGAGCCAGGGGCTGATCCAGGCTTATTTGTTTGACCCGGCAACACTGGGAAAACTGGAGGCAGAACGTTCCCATGCTGTCAACCTCGGTGGGCATGCTGACCTGTTCGGCAAACTTGCCGTTGATCTTAATGCCTTTTACAACTCCATCGATAACATGATCGAAACTCAGGCGGTGGCCATCACAACATCAAATCAAACAGTATATAGCTATCGCAATATCAAGCGCGTCTATACACAGGGACTTGAGGCCAACCTGAACTACCCTTTGTTGAATAAACTTTCCCTGTCCATTGGCTATCAATTGCTCTTTGCCAAGGATGCCGATGTAGCGGATCAGGTTGACCGCGGTGAAGTGTACTGGCGTGATCCGGTGACGCTTGAGACAAGGCGACTTCAGCCTGAGGAATATGTCGGTTTGTACAACCGCTCAAGAAACATGGGTAACATCAAATTACTCTTCTCTGATTCCAAGTCAGGATGGGAGGCAAGCGTAAGGGTGCTCTACCGCGGCAAGTACGGTGTCGGCGACATCCGGGGGAATATCCAGGGCGAAGTAATTCCTCCTGCCGACATAAACGGCAATGGGATTCTGGATAGCTATGACAATTTTGTTGAGGGGTATGCGCTTGTGAATCTTTCAATAGCCAAGTCCATTTCCACAGGCTTCCGCTTCCAGGCAGGTGTAGACAATTTGTTTGATTACACAAACCCAATCTATATCCCCAACATCCCCGGTCGGCTCGTCTATGCCAGTGTCGGGTATTCATTTCTTAGAAATAAATCAAAGTCAAACCCTTAATTCAATACAACTATGCGTCACACATTTTTTGCTTTTAGCCTTATTCTCGTCGCCGTACTTTCCTGTACAAAAGACGACCCGGCACCCGCCACCCTGACCGCGTCCACAATTACCAATCTCCCTGCAGATCCGCCAAGTGGGGGATACAACCCGATGAACGGTCAGCCCATCGGTGTCACAAACAAGTACACGCTGTTCAGTTTTAAGGCAGGTGCTATTGTGGCCAACGCAGATAGCGCGACCGCGAACTGGGACCTCGGCTTTAATGGAACCAAAATAATCGTCAACAGCGGAACCAGTGGGCCTGGAACAGCCATGGCTCAAGTGGTCGCCGGGATATTTGGTGAAATTACCACCGCTCCTGAAGCCGGATACCTCTCCGACAACAAGACAGCTGCTCCGGCTTTCTATGCGATCACCAGAGGGTCTGGAAATGGCTGGTACAATTATGACGGAGCGACAAATGTCATCACTCCAATTGCCGGACGCGTGATTTTTGTCAAAACGTCTGAAGGAAAGTACGCGAAGATGGAGATTCTCAGCTACTACAAAGACTCACCGGCAACGCCAGACAATACGTCTATTGACAGACACTATACCTTCCGGTATAACTTTCAGGCGAATGGCACGACCACACTTCAGTAGTAACCCTGCAACGAAGTCAAAAAAAAAGCCTGCTCCGACGAGCAGGCTTTTTTTGTTGACTCAGGCTACGTAGCCCAACCTATTTATAGTTTTTCTCTCCCGCACGGATGGCAATGTGGAGGATGTTTTCAGGTGGTGGCATGGGGCACGAGTATCCGTCATTGTATGCGCAGTAAGGATTATAGGCTTTGTTGAAATCGAGTTCGATGGAAGTGGCAGCCGGTATTTTTTTCAAATCAAGGTAGCGCCCGCCGCCATAGGTTTCTCCGGCGCTGGTATCATCGGCAAAAGCCAGGAAGAGTTTTCCACGGTTCACGCCCATGTCCATGATCTCCAGAATTAGCAGTTTGTTTTCCTTGCCATCCATTTCAAATGAGGCCCAGGCATATTCCAGGTAACGAGCCTCCTCTCCGGTGCTGGTGGGCAGCAGCCTGACTTGTTTATTTGTCACAGGGTCGAGATTGGCAATCACCCTAAAGCGTGGGTCAGCGGGAAAGTAGACCAGGTTCGTGAAAGAAGCCTTTGCTTCTCCCAGTGGTGATGTTTCGTCTTCTTTTAGAAATGCATTTTTCTTGATGCGTTCTTCATTAATAGAAGCTACATATTCTTCGCCGGAAGGCCCAGAAACGGGAGCGTAATACAGGATGATGCCAACGAACAAGAGCCCGGCGGCAATAAGAATTCTCGAAAGTTTCATTTTGTCAGTTCCATTACATCATGCCTTCGTCTGCAAAGCTAAAATACTTCGGTCCACAAATAATGAGATGGTCTAGCAATTGTATTTCGAGAAATTTTCCCGCTTCCTTTAGTTTCTTCGTCAGGTCGATGTCACTTTGACTGGCCGTGCGGTTTCCTGAGGGATGATTGTGGGCGACGATCATGCCGCTGGCCAGGTGATCCAGCGCGCACTTAAAGATCAGTTTGGGGTCTGCTACGGTACCGCTTACGCCCCCTTCGCTGACCCGCTGTTTACGAATCAACCTATTAGCACGATTAAGCAGGAGGATCCAGAATTCCTCGTGCTGAAGATCCATCACATCACTGCAGATAACCGCATAGGCCTCTTGAGAAGACCCGATTTTTGGCTTCTCCTGGATTTCAGTCTCTTTGCGACGACGGCCCAGTTCCAGGGCCGCGACAATGGCGATGGCTTTAGCTGGACCGATCCCTTTGATTTTTGTCAGATCGCGTACAGAAACTCTCGCTAGTTCATGGAGGTGGTTGTTAACCCCTTCCAAAATTCGTTTGGATAGATCCAGAGCGCTGAGATTTCGTGATCCGGACCCAATAAGGATGGCGATCAGCTCTGCATCAGAAAGTGCGGAGGTTCCCTTGAGGAGCATTTTCTCCCGGGGCCGGTCTTCGGGGGACCATCTTTTGATATTCAGCGCGCGTCCGTCTTCAATCTGCATGGGCCACGAAAATAGCGTCCTAACACAACGAAGGGAATTTATCAGGGTAACGAAAACAAGATCAATTTCGGATTGATGGTAGGGATGCAATCAAAGCTTACTATCTCCCTTCTCCTCTGGAGTGGGGGCTCAGTGAAGTCCACTCCCCTCTCCTCCTAGGAGAGGGGCCGGGGGTGAGGTAAAAAAAACCCTCCTTCACCCTGAGGTAAAGAAGGGAAAAATAATGTCGGTTGACCGAGTTACGCCAGGGCGTTAACCTTCTTGGTAAGCTGCGATTTGCGGTTAGCTGCCTTCTTCCAATGGATGACGTTCTTCTTGGCCAGTTTATCGATCATCGATGATACTTCCTTCAGGAGGGCCTGTGCCTCGTCCTTCTTGGTCGTATTCAGCAGTTTCTTGATCTGAGTACGTGTGGTCTTATGCTGGTAGCTGTTACGAACGCGCTTTGTTTCGTTAGCGCGGATACGTTTTTCGGCTGATTTGTGGTTTGCCATGTGTTATTTAAAAAGGACTGCAAAAATATACCCTTAATCCGGATTTGCAAAATATACGGCAAAATGACCGCTGAGCCATTACTTCTTGGTTTTGACCTCAAAAAGAAGCCAACTGCCCGGGTCTAGAAGCACTTCCTTTGGAAGGCCCTTGACGTCTAGCATAATCTGTTCTGTGCTTTTGCTGAGCATGACGGTTTTTTGCTCACTGGAGCCATCCGGGTAGACCAGGTGAACATCAAGCGGAAACTGAAAGGGCCTTTGCTGCTTCTGAGAGATGGTGAGGCTGACTATTCCCTTCTCCTTCCTGGACAATTTCCAGTTGAATTCAAGTTGTGGATGACCGCCGATGTACAACCATTGATGGAAGAATTGCCCAAGGTTTTTGCGACTCGCCTTTTCCATACTCGCCTGAAAATCTCGGGTCATGACATGCTTGTCCTTAAAGGTCAGGTAGTATTCTTGAATCCCCTTCCAAAATGATTCGTCTCCAATTTCATGGCGGAGCATGTGCAGGACCCAACCGGCTTTGGGGTAGGTATTTGTATTAAGCACTTTGCTAATCTCTACAATGGTGGTGTCAATCACCGGGTTTGGATTGGTTCTGTAGTACGCAACAACCGTAGCTCTGCTTTTATTCATCTCAGCAACAAACGCTTCCTGGCCATGGGCATGTTCGGTGTACAGTGCGGCAAAGTAGGTGGCAAATCCTTCGCTCAGCCATACATGATGCCAATCGTTTTCGGTCACTGAATTACCGAACCATTGATGTGCGGTTTCATGAGCGATGAGCCCCTCGTGAAGACCCTTTCCCGTGACTGAGCTCTCCGTGTAGAAAATATTCCCAGCGTTCTCTAGACCTCCCCACCGGGTTTTGGATTGCACGTGGGCCAATTTTTCGTAAGAATAAGGGCCGATATTCCGTTGGAAGTATTCAAAGATCTTTGTGCCGACGGCAAAGTCATGGAAACCGGCGTCACGATTTTGTGGATACACCCATGTGCTTTGAGGGATGTGATCTACCTCTGCGGTTTCTTCCGTGGCAAATCGGGCTACACCGATGGCCATCACTTTTACCGCGATGGGAATGGACTCAAGGTAACGTGTCAGCTTTTGATTGCGGGTGAGACTGGTCTCTTCCTTTCTTTTCCCGCTTGCTACAACGTCGTACTTGTCGGGCGCCACGATGACAAACTCCACCGTTGCCTTATCAGAAGGATGATCAATACACGGCAGCCAGTGATGCCCGCGGTCAGGCCAATTGTCGCCAAAGAAAGTACGGTCACCAAATTTGTTATTACTGATGATCAAGCCGTCCTCGGGAATTCCAGCGTAGCGAATGACAAAAGTGCTAATCGTTCCAGTTTCTGATGGAGTATCCAGTAAGATTTTCAGGCGCTCCTGCTGATGTGTGAAGGGCAAATTCCTGCCCCCCAATCGGACCTCCGTTACGGTCATGCCGAACCCCTTGATGCCTTTTTCAACAAGGTCGAATTCAAACGATGTAACGGGCTTCTTGAACAGCACAGTGATAGAAGCCTCGCCTGCGACAAGATTTGTACTGTCGTTTAACTCAATTCGGAATTGGTAGTGCTGAATATCCAGCGCCTCGTTCCGTGGATAGGGATCGGTCGCCGATGCGATCGTCAGGAAAACCGTAGCGAGAACTGAGAGTAGCAGTTTCATAATTCCATATTTTCAACCCATAAGGTAAGTGCATGGCATCAACTCTAAAAGGGCTATTATTTGTCCTCCTCATTAGTTCGGGTTGGGGGTTCTTCGGTCATGAATCGATTAACCGGCTTGCCGTATTTACACTTCCGCCGGAGATGATCGGATTCTACAAAAGAAACATGGACTATATCGTGTCGGCTTCTGTGAACCCCGACCGTCGCCGGTATGCCGTCAAGGAGGAGGTCCCGAGACATTATATTGACCTGGACGATTACGGCGACAGTGCCAGTATCCGGTTACCGAAATACTGGCGGGAAGCCGTGGATAGCCTTGGCGAAGACACGCTCAATGCACATGGGATTGTCCCATGGTATATTCCTCGCATGATGCAGTTGCTGAAAGAAGCCTTCTACCTGAATGATCCGGAAAAGATTCTAAAATATTCAGCGGAGTTGGGTCACTATGTTGCTGATGCAAATGTTCCACTTCACACAACGGGCAATCACAACGGTCAGCGTACAGGACAGCAGGGAATCCATGGATTTTGGGAGTCGCGACTACCTGAGCTTTTCTCCGTAGACTACAATTTCTTTGTCGGTAAGGCGTCCTATATTGAGGATCCTCAGGAAAGAGCGTGGGAAGCGGTACGCCGAGCACACAACGCTGTAGATTCGGTGCTTAAGGAAGAGCGAATTCTTTCAAGCAAGTATTATAACACCAAATACAATTATGAAACGAAAGGGAAGCAGACCATCCGGGTTTACTCCTTCGACTTTTCACAACACTATCATGGCCGAATGAATGGAATGGTAGAAAGGCAGATGCGGGCGAGCGTAAAGATGACCGGTGATCTGTGGTACACTGCCTGGGTGGATGCGGGTCAACCCGATCTTCAGCGGCTGATTGATTATCAGCCAAGTGCTGAGGAGATCAAGCAGCGACGGGAGCAGTTGGATGAATGGCGCCGGCAAGTCTATTCTGCACGGGACCACGAGCATTCCCACAAATAGGCCGCGGGGCTTGGATTTGTCCTAAAAAATCCAAAAATTCACAGAACCTAACCTAACCAACAAACTATGGGTTTATTCAGCGATCCCAACCGCATCCCCGAGAATTACGGACTCAAGACAGCCGTCGGAATGATGGCCTATTTTGTCTTCATGCAATTCATAGGCCTGAGTCACCACGTGGAGCTCCGAATGCTAAACTTGTTAATTCTTGTTGCCGGGATTTACTATGCGTTGAAGAAATTTAAGAATACCCATGAGGACCACATGAACTATTTCCGTGGCCTCGTTATCGGCGTGGCAACCGGGGCTATAGCCTCTGTGGTATTTGCAATGTTCCTCTTTATTTATATGAAGGTTGACAGTTCCCTTTTGGCATCTATCCAGGAGAATGAGCCCATGGGCCACTACCTCAATGAATATATGTCTGCATTCATCGTTGCGCTGGAAGGCGTCTTTTCGGGCTTGCTGGTGACGTTCGTCCTCATCAATTATGTGTCTACGGATGAGGTAAATGATCCTGCGGGCGACAGCAACTGAACAACGCTACTTATCCCCACGCTCCAGCCCCCGCGATCAGGGGTTTTGTTTAACTTGCCATTCTAACCTTTGAATGGTATGCGGTACTCTCCCATAGACAATGCGCTCTTTATCGCCAATCGTAAACGGTTGGTCGATGGGCTCAAACCCAACGCACTCGTTGTCTTTAATTCGAGCGACAATATGCCTACTTCTGCCGACGGTACGATGCCGTTCAGGCAGAACAGTGATTTCTTCTACCTCACTGGCATCAACCAGGAGGAATCCATGCTGTTGCTATGCCCAGGATTCCGTGAAACAGGCAAGCGGGAAATTCTCTTTTTGCGCGAGCCCAATGAGCACCTGGAAAAGTGGCATGGGCACAAACACACCAAAGCCGAAGCGACCGCAATCTCCGGAATCAAGACGGTTATGTGGCTCTCGGAATTTGAAGGAATGTTCCATCACCTGATGGTAATGAGTGGTGCTGAAAATGTATACCTCAACTCCAACGAGCACTACCGCGCGGAAATCACAGTTCAAACACGCGATGCCCGCTTCATCGAATCGTGCCAGGCGCGCTACCCGCTTCACACCTACCAACGGGTTGCGCCGATCATGTCGAGACTGCGGGCCATCAAGCAGCTCCAGGAAATCAAGCTGCTGCAGCAGGCGTGCAACATTACCGAGAAAGCTTTTCGCCGTGTGTTGGGATTCGTCAAGCCTGGTGTAATGGAATACCAAGTGGAGGCCGAGTACACGCATGAGTTTGTCCGCAACGGATCGCGTGGGCATGCCTACACGCCCATTATTGCTTCAGGCAAGAACAATTTCATACTGCACTATATTGATAACAACCAGAAATGTGCAAAGGGAGATTTGCTCCTTCTCGATGCAGGCGCAGAATATGCCAACTACAATGCCGACTTGACGCGGACTATACCTGTGAGTGGAAAATTTTTAAAACGCCAGAAGGACGTATACAATGCGGTGCTACGCGTTCAACGCAAGGCAATAGCCATGATGAGTTCAGGCATGGTCTATTTTGACTTCCATCGTGAAGTGGAAAAGCTTATGGAAAGCGAGTTGTTGGGGCTGAAACTCATCAGTAAAGCCGACACCAAGAATCAGAAGCCTGGCCAGGAAGCCTTTCGTAAATATTACTATCATGGCACCTCCCACATGCTCGGTCTTGATGTCCATGATATTGGCAACATGCACTCCGTTATGGCCGTGGGGTCCGTTTGGACGGTTGAGCCGGGCATCTACATTAAGGAAGAGGGCATTGGCGTTCGGTTGGAAAATAATTTGGTGATCCGCAAGAATGGCGTAGATGACCTGATGAAGAACATTCCAATCGAAGCAGATGAGATTGAAGAGATCATGAACAGCAAATAATTCTACCGGTTCGTTTTATGAAAAGAACGGTATCCTCTCTCGTAGTCCTTTTCATTGTTGCTGGTATCAGCGACGCGCATGAATTCTGGCTCCTGACGAAAAAATTCCAGTACAAAGTCGGAGAGGAGATGAATGTGGAATTCATGGTGGGGGAGAATTTCCAGGGTGAGCCGTGGGACTTATCCCGACACAAGGTGGAACGGCTTGAGATTCATACGGGAGTCACGGTGAAGAATCTCATGAAGGATGTAAAGGACGCCAAGGGAAAGAATCTCACGTATAAGTTCGACCGGGAAGGCACACACCTGGTGGCCCTGGAAAGCGATTATGCGACCATCGAGTTGGAGGCACAGAAATTCAACGCCTACCTGCAAGAGGATGGATTGGAAGACATTCTGGACGAGCGGAAACATTCGGGCCGCGAGAAGGAGGGGGCAAAGGAGTATTACAAGAGGTTCGCAAAGCTGATTGTGCAGTGCGGCACTAAACTGGATGCTACGTTTAGGCGTAGCGCTGGCTTTCGTTACGAAATATTTCCTTTGGCAAATCCCGCCACCCTGAAATCTGGTGACTACCTCGACTGCCGCGTGATGTGGGAAGGAAAACCGGCTCCTCACATGATGGTCAAAGTCTGGAGCCACGTAGGCAACCGGATATTTTTGCAAAACATCTATACGGAGAATGATGGTACAATCCGCTTCCCGATAAGTAGTTATGGCCCATGGATGGTCAGTTCGGTGAAAATGATTCCTTCCGAGACGGAGGGAGCCGATTATCAAAGCCATTGGGCGAGTTTAGTATTTGAAATCAAGCAACCATGAGTGCATCCCCCATTTCTTCAGACAAGGCTCCTGAACCGGTTGGGCCTTATCCCCATGCAAAACGTGTGGGCAACCTGTTATTCTTGTCCGGTGTCGGTCCGCGGAAGCGCGGGTCAAAAGAAATCCCCGGCATCACGCTTGATGCCCAGGGCAATGTGCTCAGTTCTGACATTGAAGTACAGTGTCACTCGGTTTTTCAAAACGTGAAGCATGTATTGGAGGCCTCCGGTTCGAAGTGGGAAGACCTGGTCGATGTGACCGTGTTCCTCACCAACATGAAGAAGGATTTTCCGATCTACAACAAGATCTACAAAGAGTATTTTCCAGATCCCGCAACACAGCCCTGCCGCACAACAGTCGAAGTGAATGCATTGCCGACACCGATTGGCATTGAGTTGAAGTGCATTGCTGTGGTTTCCTGATCTAAGGCAGCTTGTATTTCAGGATGACGATGTCTTGTAGTTGAGCAGAATCCTTGATGTGGTGCTTGTCGTCATAGCCGCCCCATTGGCTAGTGGCAACATAATAGAAAACATTCTTGTCAACCGTGCCAATGGTGGGCTCGTTCATCGCAGGATGCGCCTGATCAATGATGTTTGACCCAGTGATCGTATCAAAAGTATCATTGAGCGTGTATCGTGTAGCCCGCAATGGGAATGTTCCGTTCTGCAAGGCGATCAGCGATCCCTGGTAGTATGACAGGCCGTCAATACCCTTCAGCGATGCATCAATGTTTGATTTTATCTTGATGAGCTCCTTCGTCTGTGTGTCCAGGCGGAAGGGTCCTTTGATGTAGTCTGAAATGAAAAGATACCGATCATCCGGACTAAAGGCTAGCCCTTGGAGGTTCCAGAATTCCTCTGAGGAAAAGAACACATTCATGGTACCGGCCTTTTCATTGATCTTGAAGATCACATTGTTCTTCGAATCAGACACAAACACCTCGCCTTTAGAATTCAAGATGAGGTCGCCGAACACATGTCCTGATTTTTCGGTAGGATGGTACTGCCTGAGAAGGTGACCTGTCTTCAATTCGTACTGGGAAACAACCGATTTGGCTGTGCTGTCATACTCCTGCATTTCCTGCATGGGTGAGGAGCAGGCCCAAAGTGATTTTCCTTTCGGAGCAACCCTGACCCCGAGCACCGCGGTGAGACCGTCTTGCCCGGACGTGGTAAAATCCTTGGTCTGCCCACTCTTGTCAACGGAGACAATCTTCCGTTTGTGAACACTGCCCAGATAGAACGAACCGCTCGCAGGGTCCAGGGTTACAGATTCAATGTGAAGGCTTCGGTCGCGCAGCACGAAAGCTGTGTCCGAATGAACAATGGGTGTTTGAAGTTGCTGCTGCAGTCTTAGCAGCTCGTGAAAGTCAGCGCGGTCTTTCAACACACCAAGATCGGGCTGATCAGCAAGCTTGTATCCGGCATTGATGTAAATCGCTTTGCGCAGATTGGCCACACTTTCCTCAGGCCGGTTGGTGAGCGCTCCGAGAATTCCAAGTTGATAGAGAATGCCTTGATGATACGGGTGAAGTTTGTGCGCCTCGGCCATCATGGCGTAGGCTTGCACGTAGTCTTTGGCGCTGGAGAATTTCCGGGCTTCAGCCAGATAGAAGTTCAAATCCTTGTCCTGGGCCAGTGAGGCCAGGGTGATAAACAACAAGAGCAGGGTAAGTTTATTCATACGTAAAAGTAACGAGGCTTTTAGCCACGCCTATACCAACGCATGGAGGATATGGAGGTTACGGTTAGACTGCAAAACTTTCACCACACCCACAGGTACGCGAAGCGTTCGGATTGATGAACTGGAATCCCTTGCCGTTGAGGCCGTCGGAGAAATCCAATGTGGTGCCCAGGAGGTACAACAGGCTTTTCTTGTCGACGAGGATTTTGATGCCCTTGTCTTCAAAAATCTGGTCCACCGGCTTGATCAGATCATCAAAATTCAGGTCGTACATGAGTCCGGAACAGCCGCCACCTTTAACAGATACACGGATGTTGTTGGTCGGTTCACGGCCTTCCAGCTTCCTCAGTTCGATGATCTTCTCTTTTGCTTTATCGGTAACAGTAATCATTTCAGTTCATGTTTAGCTAATGGGATTCAAAACAACACTAAAAACAGTAATCGTGTTCCGGTCTCGACCATAGTATAATTTTTCAAGAGCTTCCAGGATGTTGCCGGCGCGGAAGTACGAGGTATGAAGTTCGTGTGCCGTCTTGGCCACCCATTGGATCGTGTACGAGTTCTCTTTCTCCTTGTAGTTCTTTACATAGTCCAGCATCTTTCGCAGGGCATCCACCTTGTCAGCTCCGCGCTCGGAATGAAACAGGAAGCTTTGGTTGTGACGCGGGTTGATCGTGATCAGGTCCAGTTTCACCTTGCCCTCAACCGTGCTGTACTCAAATATAAGGTCAGCGGTGCGCAACCCCAGATAATCTTTTATCTGTTGCTGAACCTTCGCTGCCTCGACATGTGTATCGCCCGTTGTCTCAATCATTACCTCGCATTTGGCCTAAAAACCTTGGGAATCCCGGAAAAGTTTCCTCACTTGGACAAAAATAGCAAAGAACCCCGTAATTCGTCGACTATGAAGAAGTTGGAGCATATTGGCATCGCTGTTCGCAACCTGGAGGAATCCACTCTCCTTTTTGCCAAACTGCTTGGCGTTGCGCACTACAAGATCGAGGAGGTGGCAAGCGAAGGGGTGCGCACCTCGTTTTTCAACGTGGGAGGAATCAAGATTGAACTACTGGAAGCTACACGGCCAGATTCTGCTATTGCTACCTTCATAGAGAAGCGCGGGGAAGGATTGCATCACCTGGCTTTTGACGTCGACAATGCAAAAGCTAAAATCGCCGGACTTACAGCTGATGGATTTATGGTTCTTTCGGAAAAGCCTTTTCCGGGTGCCGACAATAAATTGGTGGCATTTATTCATCCGAAGACCACCAATCATGTGCTGGTAGAAATCTGTCAGGAGAAGGATTCCTAGAATTTCGGTGCTTTCTTGGGGTGCAGCCCATACTGGGTCTTGTTGTAATACCTCCACTTCTCTTTCCCTATAGAGGTCTCCGAATACGGCTTGGGCCCGCATGCGATGAGCAGAATCACTGAAATAATCAGCAGGCAGATTCCTGTTTTCATAAGGCTGTCCTTTCGCATGAATCTCTCGTTTTCAGGTGTTTTGCCTGAATGTGACGTTATCCGTTTATTTTTGCCGTCGGAAGCCCCTGAATTACCGCCGAGCTGCCGTTACCATGACTGAAAAACGTACTGAATTATCTACCCTGGGCGAATTTGGCCTGATTGACCGGATCAAAAGCAATTTCAGCTTGAAAAACCGAACTTCCCTGAAGGGCATTGGGGACGATGCCGCAGTGATTGATGCGGGTGACGAAGTAATCTTGCTATCGACAGATATGCTGGTGGAAGGCATTCACTTTGATTTGTCTTACATGCCTTTGCAACACCTGGGCTACAAGGCAGTGAGTGTGAACGTATCCGACATTGCCGCGATGAATGGAAAGCCTGAACAGATCATCGTTGCCCTGGGCATCAGCAATCGTTTTTCAGTGGAGGCGATTGACATGTTGTATGATGGCATTCGTTCAGCCTGCGAAAGCTACGGAGTCGACCTCGTTGGCGGTGACACCACGGCATCCTCCTCCGGACTGATCATCAATATTAGTGTTGTGGGCAGGGCCAAAAAAGGAAACGAGGTCTACCGCAGCGGGGCGCAAGACAAAGACATAATTTGCGTCACGGGAGATCTTGGCGGCGCCTATATTGGGTTGCAGATTCTTGAACGGGAGAAAGAAGTCTTCCTCGCCAACCCGGAGATGCAGCCTGAACTGGACAAACACGAGTATGCTGTTGGACGCCAGCTGAAACCGAAAGCACGCATGGACATCATTCACGAATTGGCGGACCTCGGCATACTCCCTACATCAATGATTGATGTTTCCGATGGCCTGGCCTCCGAGCTGTTTCACATTTCCAAAAGCTCAGGCGTAGGCGTGCATATTTTTGAAGACAAGATTCCCATCGATCAGGATGCGTTCAACACGGCGGTTGAATTCAAACTCGATCCTTTCACTTGTGCACTCAATGGCGGGGAAGATTATGAATTGTTGTTCACCATCCGCCAGGCGGATTTTGAAAAACTAAAAAACCATTCTGACATTCAGTTTATCGGATACATTCACCCGGATCCCAAACAGAACGTTCTCATCACAAAGGGTGGGAATACGGTGCCGCTGAAAGCGCAGGGCTGGGTACACTTTTAAAAAGTGTCTGGATGCCTTATGTATCTGGGTGCTTTGGTGCTGGGGAAATCTATGGCTAACCTCAATCTTCGGGATAGGGTATAAATACAAACCGGGTGAATGCCTTGTCAATAACAAACAGGCAGCAGAATTCATCAGGGTCTTTGTAGGTTGCTATGAAATCCTCTTCTTTTTCTTTCGCAACAAGTTCACGCTGAATAAATTCGTCCAGAAATGAGGCAAAGTAGTTCCACTTGGTGTTTAGATCTGCGTTGTGGAGGAGAATTTGGCCGATGGGCTGGTCCTCTTCACTCATGGGAAAAATCGGATGCGTGAAGCCGGCCTTACGGATCTGATATGAGGCTTCTTTTAGGGTATCGGCCACTTTGACGAAATCGTTAGAAATCGTACCGAGGTATTTGCCGTCAAGTTCAGGGTCGTTAGTCATCAGGATCAACCGTTAGCGTAAATTGCAGAGCGCAAAGGACGAAAAGGTAAACGATCCGCGCAAACCGCCGTTGTAATGTAAACATCTAATACCATGAATCGGACAGAATTTCTTCAGAAAACCGTCGTAGGAGGCTCAGCGCTCCTGCTTCCTTCCTTTCTCGTCTCTGGACAAAAGGACCAGGAGAAGCCCGCACCCATCAGCCTTGACATTGTAAAGGAATTTGTAGGCGTCTCACACGGAAAGTTTGACCGGGTGAAAGAGATGCTGGAGAATGACCATCTCTTATTGCACGTGTCCTACGACTGGGGTGGCGGCGATTACGAGTCGGGAATTGAGGCAGCCGGACACGTCGGGAATACAGAGATTGCCAATTACCTCCTCGGCAAAGGGGCACGTTACAATATCTACCTCGCCTGCATGCTCGGTCACCTGGATACGGTGAAGAATGTGCTCACGTTCAATCCGGGTCTTTTGAATTCAAAAGGACCTCATGGATTTACTATGCTTCATCATGCGAACAAAGGCGGCGATGGAGCAAAACCGGTTATTGAATATTTGACCTCGTTGGGGGCAAAAGAGACAAGGATAAGTTTCTACGATAAAGTATAGATTCAGCCTTGTATTTATCCGTGTTCATCCGTAATCCGTGGCAAGGATTCCTTTCCAAGTGGATCATCAAGGTCAAGATGCACAATTGCCACGGATGACACGGATAGTCACGGATGAGGGGCCTTCCTCCACGCTTCCGCAAAATTCATCAGTTCAGGGAAGAACGACTTGAACTCCGATTCGAAATCTGAGTAATTCTTGCGAAGATCGATCACAGACTCCTCCATTTTTGATTCAAAGGTGGCGCGGCGCGACATGCCGGTGAGCGCGCGCTGGATGCCTTCGACCTGCGCGTAGTTGAGGAGCCAGTTGCCTTTGGTCATGTAGGGAAGCATGTACTTCACTTGCTCAGGTAGCATATGTTCGTGATCCGCGACCAACTGGTAAGCGCGCTGCGCATAGACCTCCAGCGGTTCATCGGAATAATTCTTCCATCCCGCCGCCAGAAAATGATCATAAAATATATCGACGATCACTGCCGAATAATGCCTGTATCCCGGCCAGAGCCGTGTCTTACTTATTTTTACCGTCGCATGCTTGTCCGTAAACTCATCAATGGCTCGATGCAGCTCCACTCCACGGGCAATCCCTTCGCCAAACTGCTCTCTTAGATTCCGGCCCCGCACAAAATCTCCTATAAAGTTGCCCACCATGATCTGGGGGTCGTCGCCGGAGAGGTAGAGGTGGGCGAGGAAGTTCATGGGTGATTGAGAGATTTGAAAGTGGGCATTGTAATCCAAGGGTAAGGTAGCGGAGTTCTGCAATATTCTTTCCGCAATCCTTAGCGACCTGCTGCTATCGTGCCCGAATGAGGGCGTGACCTATGGATTTTTTCCGCAGGATAGGTGCAGGCTTCGCGATCTTTTTTCAGATGCTCCACGGTGGGGCAGGCTGCAGCGAAGCAGCGATCGATCATCAACAATTGGCGACCTACAACATCAGGAAAACAGACTCCAATTGTTCACCTTGCACCTCTTCCGCCTGTGCGAAAATTTACGTTGACTTCCGCACCAAATATCCTGTCAGAAGTCCTTAGCTCAGTGGCATTATACCCCGCATCTCCTCCTCGAAAACCACTTCCAGCCGCCTGGGTTACACCGGTTGTTCCGCCGTACGCGGTGTTGGCTGTGCTTGCCGTACTGTTGCCGTTAATGCCGGGCCAGAAATCCACATCGGCGTGACCGCTGGAATTGAGTCCGCCGTTTCCAAGGACTCCCGTAAAACTTCTGCCCGCCACATTGCCAACGGTGACCGGCCTTTCGAAGGCGTTGCCGCTCATTTCCATCACTCCATAGAATGCGGATCCGGCTGTCACCCTGCTGGTGGAGCCCGTGGCAAAGATTCCACTTCGCAGATTGGCTGATGCACTGGTGGTGCTGTAGGCAGCATTGCCCAGGGTTCCGCTGGCGTTGCTGGCCACTTCGCCCGACTGGGCACTGGCAGAGAGCGAATAGGCCGAGGCAAACAAGGTGGTTGACCCCCAGGCATATTCATTGAGCACGGTAGCGTTTGGGCCGCGGCAAATTTTTTCGAATTCCAGTTCGGTCATGGGCCGGAGGGCGGCCCAGTCCATGTAGGCGCAGATACGCGGCCAGGTGGCATTGTTGAGGGCGATCCATTCCCCGTCGGTACTTTCATCAAATGTGTTATCATTATCACCATCGAGACCATAGACGGCCGGAGCGGTGGTGCTCACTCCGGGTGTTGCGATTTCGATATACACCCTGAACCCGGATGTGAGTGCGCTGGTGCCCATGGCGCTGTTGGGCGCCGTAGTGGTGTTGAATATTTGTTGCGTGTACGTGAGCGTGTTGAGGAAATCGGCGTAGCCGCGTTGGGAGATTTCGTATTTCATGGAATAAAATCCTGTATGCCCGGTAGGGAAAACCGCGTTGTCAATGCTTCCGTTATCATCCGTGTCGATGCCGCCGTCTCCGTCAATGCCGATGCCAATGGTTTCAATTTGCGCATCGTCATAGGTGTTGGCATCTGTGCGGATATCGCTCACGAGAGCGGTGGAAATAGCTACGGAGGAATTGCCGGTGCCGGAGTGGAAGGCATTGGCCGATTCCGTGGTGCCGTTGCCATCGCCGATAGAAAAATTACCTCCAGGGATGTACACCATTTCGATGCCGAATACCTGGACATCAAAACTGCCGGGGGTGAGGGTCACGCCCAGACGCACATCGGTAAGTGTAACATTGCCTGTGCCGTTGGCGGAGCGGTAGATGAAGGCGCCCTTCAGGTCAGCGGGCACGCTGATCGTGTAGCCTCCCGTGATGGAGTTGTTGGCGTTGGTGAGGTTGAGGTGCTTCCAGGTGCCGTCCGTATCCAGGTACTTGATAAACACCCACACCGCATCGTAGTTGGAAGTGAGTGAGGAGGTGCGCCAGGAGTTTTCCCAACTCAGGTCAAAGCCAACCTGCGTGTAGCTGCCTGTGGGGTAGGAGGTGATGTTGGAGATGACCACGTTATTGGCGGAAGCGAAATGAGAAAGCAGGAGGAAAAATGAGAGGATCAGTGATTTCATGTTTTCATGTTTCATTTCAAGTTCTTAGGCCTCCCTGTTCGTTGGTGAAGAACACCTACAAAAGCGAAAATTGAGCAACAGTCTTCTTTGATTAACCGCTCCTTTCCTATCTACCCCCTCTTCCACCATAATAAACATACACGCCGGCAGTCGAAACTGAGGCAGCAGATCTTTCTGATATGTACATTCGTGGGTTGCTTTCTATATAAGAGCCACCTCTATCACCGCTTCCAGCGGCTTCCGTTACTCCGGTTGTTCCTCCGTAAATTGCATTGGCAGTACCGGCAAGGTTGTTTCCATTAATACCAGGCCAATAATTCACATCGGCATTGCCGCTTGTATTGAGTTGACCATCTCCTAAAGCACCAGTGAAACTTCTTCCAGCTACAGTTCCCACATTTACAATACGGTCATATATATTTCCGGCCAATTCCATCGCTCCGTAATAAGCAGCGCCTGACGCTGTTCTGCCACTAGTGCCTGTCGCAAAAATGCCGTTACGAAAAATCGCTGCCCCTCCGGGAGATGTTAAACCATAGTTCGCATTTCCTGTGGATGAAGAGGCGTTGCTTACCACCTCAGAGGTTTGTCCGGGATTAGACAGCACATATTCAGACGCAAAGACAGATGTTGTTCCCCAGACGTATTCATTCAATATAGCAGCATTGGTTCCGCGGCAGATTTTTTCAAATTCCAATTCGGTCATCGGTCTCAGGGCCGCCCAGTCTAAGTAGCTGCACAGTCTCGGCCAGGATTGATAGCCTGCAGCAACCCATTGCCCGTCATTTGATTCGTCAAATACATTATCGAAATCTGCATCCAAGCCATAGACGGCAGGAATAGAGCTGCTCGATCCAGGTGTTGCGATTTCGATATAGTTTCTGTGTGAGCCTCCCAAAGCCGATGTTCCAACAGCACTGTTAGGAGCGATTGCCGTTAACGTTGCTTGTTGTGTATACGTGAGGCTATTCAAAAAGTCGCGGTAGGCTCCCTGCGAGAGTTCGTATTTCATGCAATAAAATGCTAAATACCCAGTCGGAAAGAGAGCATTATCGACGGAACCGTTATCATCCGTATCGAGTCCACCATCTCCGTCTATGCCGATACCCGTCCCCTCAATTTGTGTATCGTCATAAGTATTGGCATCAACACGAATGTCGCTTACTAATAAGCTGGTAATTTGAACTTGTGAATTTCCGGTGCCATTATGAAAAGCATTGGTTGATTCGGTTGTCCCATTTCCATCCCCGATATAGAAATTTCCTTGAGGGATAAATACCATCTCGACACCAAACATTCTAATATCAAATGTACCAGATACGACCGCAACGCCAACCCGCACGTCGGTAAGCGTAACAGTGCCTGATCCATCCGAAGAACGGTAAATGAATGCCCCTTTCAGATCAGAAGGCACTGTTATTGTATAGCCTGCCCCAATGGAATTATTAGACCCTGTCAGATTAAGGTGAAACCATTCATTACCCACCTTATACTTTATGAATACCCACACAGCATCATAGTTACTCGGGCCAGAAGATACCCGCCAGGAATTGTCCCAGCTAATATCAAACTCCACCTGAGTGAACGTGGCCGAAGTGACGGTACTCACATTGGAGATCACCACATTGTTGGCCCTGCCCGCAATCATAGCCAGGCAACCAAAAAGAATCATCGTCAATCGTTTCATATTTTTTTAAATTTTAGATTCAATGCACTACTACAATCCTGATCGTTTTAACCGTATTGCTGCCATCGCTGACCTGTAAGAAGTAAACGCCGGCCGCGAGATTTTTTACAATGAAAGAAGCCTGCTTCTCCGCCTCTTGGCTAGCTACAATCTTTCCGTTCAAGTCCATCAATACCGCGTTTACTTTTTTGCCGTCTGTGCCGTCAAGGTTCAAAATGAATTCTTCCGAAACCGGATTGGGAAATGCGTAGATGTTCCATTGAACGGGCTCACCCGAATTCGCCAGGCTGATTATGGCAGAGTATGCGAACTTGCCGTCAAAGTCCACTTGCTTCAGGCGGTAGTAGAGGATTGGTGATAGAAGGCGTGTTGCTTCTTCATCTTGTGATGAATATTCCCGGTCAACCGGCGTGAGGCTCTTTGCACCTTCTACTTGATTGACGATGGCAAAGTCCAGCCCGGTTTGGCTTCGCTGTACCAGGAAATGGTCGTTGAATGTTTCGCCGATGCTCTTCCACTTCAGCAATATGTAACCTTGTTTTCGTTCAGCGGTAAGAATGAGTTGTGCAAGCGGCAACGCGAGGCCATTCGCCATCGCCCTTGCCTGCCCATCGCCGCCTCCGCCAAAGTACATGGTGGCGATGGTAAGGGGTTGTAAAGCAGCGAAAGCAAGCGCGAAGCCATCATCGCTGCCGCCAAGGTACATGGGGAACAGGAAGCTGAGCGCCTGGCTCGGGGATAATGCCACCGAGAACCCGTCATCATTACCACCGAGGTACATGGGAAAAAGGAAGCTAAGCGGCTGGCCTGAAGTTGAGGCTACAGAGAATCCGTCATCGTTCCCGCCGAGGTACATCGGAAACAGAAAGCTGAGCGACTGACCTGAGGAAGAAGCAAGGGAGAATCCATCGTCATTCCCTCCCAGGTACATGGGGAAGAGGAAGCTAAGTGACTGGCCCGAGGAAGAAGCTAAGGAGAACCCATCATCATTCCCACCCAAGTACATTGGCATGGGAAAAGCAAGCGACTGGCCTGTAACTGTTACGAGGGAGAAGCCATCATCATTCCCTCCGAAATACATGGGCATTGGAAAGGCGAGCGACTGGCCCGTAACAGAGGCAAGGGAAAATCCGTCATCATTTCCGCCAGAGTACATCGGCATGGGAAACGCAAGCGACTGGCCTGTAACTGTGACGAGGGAGAAGCCATCATCATTCCCTCCGAAATACAGAGGCATTGGGAAGGCGAGTGACTGGCCCGTAACAGAGGCAAGCGAAAACCCGTCATCATTGCCCCCGAAGTAAATGGGGAAGGAAAAACTCAACGGTTGTCCGGCGGCAGCGCTCATAGAAAACCCGTCATCAAAGCCACCGTAGTACATTGGCGTGATGCCAAGCGTCAGGCCAGCGGCCATCCCACGGCTTTGACCATCGTCACTACCGCCCAGGTATTGGCTCAATGCCGGGTGGGTAAAAGACATAAACAGAGCGGTCATAAAGCAAATGGGTCCCGTTGACATGGTGCTAAGCCTCCTCTAATATTGACACGTATCCGGGTACAACCAACCCGTTTTTAGTGAACACCTTCGCCTTTTTAGTGAACCGTTGCCGGCGTCGAGTGAATGCTTTCGCTGAAAAAGGGTATCTCCTCATCGGACTGCAATTCACGCTCCAACCCGTTCAACGCCTGGAGGTACTTGCTAATTACAAGCGATTCGGAGAACTCCCTCTCCATTTTCCTGCGGCCGTTTTCTCCAAAAGATTTCAAGGTTACAGCGTCAAAGCCGGCCATCGCGCTCATCTTTTCCGCGAGGTCCGCCGGGTCCTTCATTCGGCAAAGCAATCCATTGTAATTATGCTCCACCACCTGCCTGCAGCCGGCAACGTCTGTAGTGATGATGGGCTTTCCCGAGCTGGCGGCTTCCAGCAGCACCCGCGGCGTGCCTTCACGATAAGATGGGAGCACGATGCAGTCGGCATGATGAATGAAAGGCCGAACATCACTAGTAGTACCGAGGTACTCGATGACTTCATCGGCAATCCATCGCTCGACCGTGGCTACCTTGATGCCCCGCTTATGCTCGGGATCCTTTGCGCCAAGGATTTGAAAGCGCGCATCAACGCCGCCAGCCTTGAGCTGTTTCACCGCCTCAATGTACTCCATCACTCCCTTGTCGGTAATCAGCCGTGAAATAAGAAGAAATGTAAACGACTTATTGCGCGCAAATGGCTTTGGCGTAAAATGATTTAAGTCAATACCCGAGCCAGGGACACGATCCGCAATCTCCGGGGCGATCAATTTTTTTTCCACAAACAGGCGGAGGTCATCGGGGTTTTGAAAGAACACTTTTTGCGGGAAGCGGAAGGCTATTTTGTAAAGAAATTTGGCGACGCTGGACGTGAAGCCTGACTTGAGAAATACCGTACCCAAGCCGCAAACATTGTTGATGACCGGGATTTTCAGCAGCGCCGCCGCGAAGGTTCCGTAAATATTGGGCTTGATGGTGTAGTGAAGCACGACATCAGGTTTTATTCTACGATACATCGACCAAAGTTCTGCGATGAGCGACGCATCGCGGAATGGGTTGGCCCCCCGGCTGTCCATGTGGAGGTCATGATGTTTACAGCCGACCAGGGTGAGGTAGTTGGCGCATCGGTCGCGGGGCGCAATGGTGTGAACCTCGTGACCCTGGTTAAGGAGTGTCTTGACGAGGCCGAACCTGAAATTGTAGATATTCCAGGAAGTGTTTACAACCAGGGCAATTTTCATCTTCGGGGTGTTTGTGTTATCCGAAGATGCCTTTCGGCAACGAGTGAACAAACCGCTTTTTAGTGAAGGAAGCAGACTTTTTAGTGAACGCCTGCCTGTATCGGGTGAATGAAAAAACTAAGGCCTACAGCAACGTGATATGCGCCATGAGTTCTTCGCGGTGCGAATGTCCAAGGGGCAATTTGTGGAGGCCTAAGAGAAGAGAGCCCTCCGTGATGGAGCTTATCTTCTGAAAATTGACGAGGAAGGAGCGGTGGATACGGACAAATCCCTTGCCCTCCAGCTTTTGCTCCACGCTTTTGAGCGTATGACTCACGATATGTTTTTCTTTCGCCGTCACCACCTTGGCGTAATTGTCAAAAGCTTCAATGTACAGGATATCGGAGACGTCCAGGGAAACCATCTCGTTGTTCTTCTTGACAAAAAATTTGTCCGGGTTCAGATCGGTGCGGTGGTTCCGCTTTTTATAAAGGGCCATTTCAATGTTGATGACGAGGTCCTTTTCATCGAAGGGTTTGACGATGTAGCCTTCCGGCTCGGTGGCTTTGGCCCTTTCGAGGGTCTTCGCATCGTAGTACGAGGTGAGGTAGATAAAGGGAAGCTGGTAACGGGAACGGATTTCCCGTGCCAGGGCGATTCCGTCTTTCGGTCCCTTGATCTGGATATCGAGCAGGGCGAGATCCGTTGACTTTTTGGAGAGTGTGAGGAAGGCCTCTTCCGCGTTGTCTACATTGCCTGAAATCCGATACCCCTTTTCGGACAGGGTGAGCGCTATATCGTCAGCGATCAACGGCTCATCTTCAACGATCAATATGGATTTGGCGGCATTCATTCAGACAGAAGGGGCGTTGCCACGATCTTGAAATCCCGGATCCGTAATTCCACGCATGTGCCTTGCTTATGAAGGATATTCATATCGGCCTTAAGTTTCCGCATCAGCGAATTTACTAAACTATACCCGAACGAGGTCTTGCTTTTCCCGCCTTCGGACATCCCCACGCCATCGTCTGAAACGGAGAATTTCAGTCCATCCTCTTCGCGTCTTAACGTAACGGTCATTTTTCCCTGCCGGTCATTGGGAAATGCATACTTAAAGACGTTTGAGACTAACTCATTCAAGATAAGGCCCAGGGGGATGGCCGTGTCCACATCCAGAATGAAGGGATCGGCATGGACACTCAATGCAACTTTATCACGGTTTACGCCATAGGAGCTTGCCAGGCTCTCCACCAGGTGCTCCATGTAGGAAAGCATGGATACGCCGGCCAGGTTGTCTTCCGTATAAAGCTGTTCATGAATCAGCGACATGGACTTGACCCGGTTTCTGCTTTCATTCACGGCTATCTGGGCGGCTTCATCGTGAACGTTTTTAGATTGAAGACTGAGCAAACTGGAAATGATCTGAAGATTATTCTTTACGCGGTGGTGGATTTCTTTGAGGAGAACTTCGCGTTCCTGGAGGGATTTCTCGATGACCTTATTTTTCTCTGAAAGCAAGGTGTTGGATTTTCGTTTTTGCCGGTAGAGGTAGAGAACTAGCGCAGCGGTAGCGAACAACGACAAGGCCACGACTATAAAGAAATTCCGTTGAGTGTTCTTCAATTCATTTTCTTTATTGAGAACAACAATCGCCGCATCTTTTATCTCGACATCATAGGCTGCTTGCATTTCGGCAATTTTTTGATTGTTGTCTTCGGCCATAATTTTGCCGTTTGCATCCACATAGCGGGTTAGCGTTTCATAGGCTTCCCGATACCGCTCCAGGCCGGAATAGGCCTTGGCCAACGAATGAAAATTCTTAGTTTGCCAAACTGTACTATTAAGCGCTTCCAAAATTCTATTGGCTGAATCCGCATGATGGAGTGCCAGGGGAAATTTTTTCCAATCATTATAAAGCCCGGACATATTGTAATGGATAATTCCGACAGCCCTCTTGCGTCCAATTTTCTTTTGAATTTTCATCCCCTCAAGGAAGGAATACTCAGCCGAATCATATTGTTTCGTATTCGTGTAGAACATTCCGTAATTCAGAAATGCTGTGTATCGTTGTTCGGGGTCATCGGTGGCCGCAGCATGACTCATCTGTTCGTCGATGGCAATTTTTGCATCATCCAGTCTTTCTAATTTCAATAAGGTCGACGCAATCCGGTTAGAAGAAAGTGCCAGCCAATATTCCTTCCGGACTATAGGGCCGGCCATGGTGTTGGCTATCGCTTTTGAAACGTAAAAATACCTGAGCGCTGCGCTGTCGTTGCCCATCACATGATAGCAATCACCAATCCCATTGTTGATGTTAATGCGGGTATTGTAAGCATCAGCTTTTACATATTTTAACGCGTTGAAAAATGAATTGATAGCTTTGTTCAGTTGATTGATTTCACTCAAATGAAAACCGTCATCGTGAAGTGCCGTCGCCCAATGGGAGGAATCGTTGGTGATGGCCGCTTGTTCCAATTCCCTCTTGACATAAAAAATTGTTGAGTCCTTGTTACCTGAAAGTCGAAATGCAAAAACGAGGTAATTGTACAAGGTGAAGATTTTCTTGGGGGCCTTGTCCTTTCTATAATGGTCTAGTGAAACTTTGTATGCCCAAATAGCACTGTCAGTTTTTCTTAAATAATATAAGCCATTGCCCATTTGTTCGTATGCCATTCCAAGGCCCATTAAATAATTTGATTGGCCGGATTCCGCAATCATCCATTTGCTCATTTGAATCACTACATTCGGCTTTGAACGCTGCAAAGTCTCTGCAGCCTTATAGAAGACCTCAATTCTCTCCTTCAACGAATTGGACTTATCAGCAAGGGCCTTCAAACTGTCTACAAATGAACCTTGTATTTCCTGACCGAACACGAATTGAGATGCGGACATTAAAATCAAGAGAATCCATACGGTAAGTGGTTGGCGTCTTCGCATAGAAAAAATAACGGTTGGTGCCGAATATAGGCAATACTTTGAGAAAGCCATCGCTTGATCAATGCCCTGACCGCAGCTACACCCCCGACCAAAAGTATCGGTCAGTTAAAAAATCAAAAGGTATTTCGTTGGCACATCAAGCCTATATGGCGGAGTAGGCAACACAACTCCTGAATGCAAGATGTCATAAGAACTTCTGGTTACACCCTCAAATCATTTTTCTTGATGATCCGGTCGAGGATGGTTGCTGAATGAACAAGTTGCTCCTGGAGTTGGTTGTCAATCTTTTCCATGTCCTGGAGTCTATTGAGCACGGCCTCGTTAATTTGAGATTGCTCTTTGAGCTGCCTAGTCATTTCTTGGGAATACCTGGTCATTTCTTGGGAATACCTTGTCATTTCCTGGGATTGCCTGGTCATTTCCCTGGATTGTTTTGTTAGTTCCTCGGTGTGCCTGTCAATCGACATCAGCATTTCTGCGATCAGCACATCATAATTTCTTTCCATACCACGTGCTTTACCATAAGCGATTCTGTAAATATAGTATCCTGAGGAGCAAGTAAAAAGTAGCGCAGCCAACGGATTTCATGACAATCGTTCAGTACCCATGCCGCTGGAGAAAAACGGGATCTCTGACTTTTTGCCCATTATGTATTGGTTGATTCATTAATGTATGGACGGCGGTTCTGTTCAATAAAGGGCAGAACGGCTACAACCTCAAATCATTTTTCTTAATGATCCGGTCAAGGATGGTGGCGGATTGGACAAGCTGCTGAAGGAGGTTGCTATCAATTTGTTCCATGTCTTTGAATTTTCGGAGCATGGCCTCCATATTTTTTTCTTGAGAAGAACGAATGGCCGCAAGTTCCTGCGAATGCCTGGTCATTTCCAGGGAATGCTTGGTCATTTCCAGAGATTGCTTTGTCAATTCCTCCGTGTGCCTGTCAATCGACATCAGCATTTCCGCAATCAACTCATCATAATTTCTTTCCATACCAGATGCCTTCGCTCATGATTCCCCAAATATAATATACCGCTGGACCAAACTAAAAGAAGTACCTCCAACGGTTTTCCTGACAAATCAAAGCAGCCAGAGACACAAACTCTGGCCGAAACCCAAGAAATTTGGCTACTTTTGCACCTCATTTAGCTTGATTTTACTACGGGAATGAAGAATATCCGGAACTTTTGCATCATCGCCCACATAGACCACGGCAAAAGCACGCTGGCAGACCGATTGCTTGAATTTACAGGCACGCTCACCGACAGGCAGATGCACGCCCAGGTGCTTGACAATATGGACCTGGAGCGCGAAAAAGGCATCACCATTAAGTCCCACGCCATCCAGATGCTGTACAAACTCGATGGAATTGAATATACCTTGAACCTGATCGATACGCCGGGCCACGTGGATTTTTCTTACGAGGTATCACGCTCAATTGCTGCGTGCGAAGGGGCTCTCCTTATCGTAGATGCTGCACAGGGCATCCAGGCCCAGACGATTTCAAACCTCTACCTGGCTCTGGAGCATGACCTGACCATTATTCCGGTTTTGAACAAAATAGACCTCCCTGCCGCAATGCCGGAAGAAGTCACCGACCAGATCGTCGAGTTGATTGGGTGCTCACGGGAATCGGTGCTAAAGGCCAGCGCGAAGGAAGGCGTTGGCATTAAAGAAATTCTGCAAGCCGTTGTTGACCGCGTACCGGCCCCCAAAGGCGATCCGAAAGCGCCGCTTCAAGCCATGATCTTTGATTCCGTTTTCAATTCCTTTCGGGGTATTGAAGTGTACTTCCGGATTTTCAACGGAACCATGAAAAAGAATGACCAGGTTAAATTTGTCAACGCCAATACCCAATATGGTGCCGACGAAATCGGCGTGCTCAAACTCGACAAGCATCCCCGCAATGAAATCAGTGCAGGAAATGTCGGTTACATGATTTCAGGAATCAAAGTGGCCAAGGAAGTTAAAGTGGGTGATACGATCACCCTCGTGGATAATCCGGGTGAGGCCATCCATGGATTTGAAGATGTCAAGCCCATGGTATTTGCAGGAATTTACCCAGTTGACACGCATGAATTTGAAGAACTGCGCGCCTCGATGGAGAAACTGCAACTTAACGATGCGTCGCTGGTATGGGAGCCGGAGACTTCCGCCGCATTGGGCTTTGGCTTCCGTTGCGGATTCCTCGGCATGCTCCATATGGAAATTATCCAGGAGCGTCTGGAGCGGGAATTTGGGATGACAGTTATTACCACTGTTCCTTCGGTAAAATTCAAGGCATTGCTGACCAACGGCAAGGTGATAGAGATCAACGCGCCGTCTGAAATGCCTGACCCGACCATGATGAACATGATCGAAGAGCCCTACATCACCGCGCAGATCATCACGAAGTCCGAGTATATCGGCGCCATCATCGGACTGTGTATGGATAAGCGCGGTATCATCAAGAATCAGATGTATCTCACCTCTGACCGCGTTGAACTAAGTTTTGAGATGCCGTTGGCCGAGATTGTGTTTGATTTCTATGACAAGCTAAAAACTATTTCTCGTGGATATGCTTCGCTTGACTACCACCTCATCGGTTTCCGCGAAAGTGACATGGTGAAGTTAGATGTGCAGTTGAATGGTGACAAAGTTGATGCGCTTTCTGCCATCGTTCACCGCGACAAGGCATATGAGTGGGGGAGAAAACTCTGCGAAAAGTTGAAGGAGCTGATTCCCCGACACATGTTTGAAGTGGCCATTCAGGCAGCTATCGGTCAGAAAATTATCGCCAGAGAGACAATCAGCGCGATGCGCAAAAACGTGATCGCAAAGTGCTATGGCGGGGATATTTCAAGGAAGCGCAAATTGCTGGAAAAGCAAAAGAAAGGAAAGAAGCGCATGCGTCAGGTGGGCTCTGTAGAAATACCACAGGATGCTTTCATGGCTGTATTGAAACTTGACTAGGTATTGAACGACGCACAGATGACTGACGCAACGACTAAGACCTATACAATCATCGACGGGCGTAAGATCGCAACCGAGATTAAGGCGGAAATCCAGCAAAAGGTCAGCGAACGCAAACTTGCCGGTAAAAAAATTCCTCACCTGGCCTTTATTCTTGTGGGTGACGATGGGGCAAGTCAGACCTATGTAGATCACAAAGTGAAGGCATGCAAGGACGTAGGGTATCATTATACGATGATGCGTTTTGCCGATACGATCTCTGAAGAGAAGCTCAGTAAACACATCACCCACGTCAACAACGACGACGATGTTGATGGATTTATAGTTCAGTTGCCGTTACCATCCCATATTTCTGTCGAGCGTATTACCGACAAGATTCGTCCCGACAAGGACGTCGACGGGTTCACTAACCGAAATTTTGGAAGTATCATTTCCAAGGTGCCGCTACTTATGCCGGCCACACCCTTTGGTGTTATGGAACTTCTTCGTCGCTATGATATTCAGACGGAAGGAAAAAATTGCGTTGTGATTGGGGCAAGCCGAATCGCCGGCGCGCCGCTAAGCATGATGCTGGTCGAACAAGGGCATGCGACTGTTACGATTTGTCATAAGTACACTAAAAACCTGAAGGACTATACGCTGCAGGCCGATATCCTGCTGGTTGCCGTAGGAAAGCCCGGCCTCGTCACGGCAGACATGGTGAAGGAAGGATCTGTGGTTATCGACATTGGCACGACAAAGGTCGATGACCCGGCCAAGCCAAACGGCTTCAGCATCAAAGGGGATGTTGACTTCAGCCAGGTTGCGCCCAAATGCTCTTTTATCACACCGGTCCCCGGTGGCGTAGGTCCAATGACAATTGCTTCCCTGCTGCTCAACACACTTCGCGCCACGGAACTACGCCATCCATAAGATCGTTGTTGGTTGTTCGTTATTTGTTAGTCGTGAATTCGCGCCCAACCCACCTCAACACCTCAACAGCTCAACACTTCAGCACCTTAACACCTCCCCCCATCACCACTTCATCAAATCACCACGTCACCACGCTGCCCCTGATGGAAGACTTCCTAACGCTTCAGGGCGAGGGACATTTTCAGGGTCAGGCCGCTTACTTCGTGCGGCTGGGAGGATGCAACGTGGGTTGTGTTTGGTGTGACGTTAAGGAATCCTGGCCAGCAGGAGCACATCCAAAGGTTGATGTAGAGACCATTGCCGGTCGTGTCAGGAAAAGCGGTGCACCCATCGCTGTTATCACCGGTGGTGAGCCTGCGATGTATGATCTAAGCGCGTTGACATCAGCAATTCGCAAGGCAGGTATTCCCACTCACCTTGAAACCTCGGGCGCCTATCCGATCACAGGTGACTGGAATTGGGTTTGCCTCTCCCCGAAGAAATTCAAAAATCCTGAATCTTCCAGCTACGCGAAAGCAGATGAATTGAAAGTAATCATTTATCACCCCAGTGACTTTGCCTGGGCGGAAAAAGAGGCAGCTAAAGTGCGGGAGAACTGCCGTTTGTTCTTGCAGCCGGAATGGTCAAAAGAAAAAGAAATGGTGCCGCGCATCATCAACTTCATCAAGAAAAACCCCCGTTGGCGGATTTCTTTGCAGATTCACAAGTACTTGAATATCCCTTGAGGCGTTTACGGGTAAGGACGCTAACTTAGCATCGAATGAAAAGCCTGCTCATTCTTCTTACGCTTATCTGCGCGGTTTCGCATGGACAGGTAATGCTCAGCACCAAGGACAAGAGAGCCATAGAGTTGTATACGGAGGCCGACAATTACCGTGTTCGTGGGCAGTATGGTGAGGCCCTTGATCTATTGAAACAGGCGATCGACAGGGACAAAAAATTTTCTGAGGCCTATTTTCGACAGGCGCTGATCTACAAGGCCATTCGCGACTATCCCAAGGCGACCACCATTTTCATGCAAGGCCTCTCGTTGACGCAAGATCCCAAAATGCATAAGGCCTATTTCTACGAGTTGGGTGACAACTATCTCCTCGAAGGCAATTATGGAAAAGCCCTGGAATTTATTGACCGATACCTGGATTCAGAAATCCTGAATAAGCCAAAGATGGCGCAAGCGACGCTCTGGAAGCGGAACGCGCAATTTGCTCTTCGCAACATGAAAGCGACCTCAGAGTTTCTTCCAAGGCAGTTGTCCGGTACAGTCAATGCCTTCGCGATGCAGTATTTCCCCGTAATGACGGCCGATGAACAGGAGCTTATCTTTACCCGTCGCGTTGGCGGTGGTCAGGATGATGATGAAGATCTTGTTATTTGTAAACAAGATTCTGCCGGACAGTGGATGCCTCCGGTGTCAATTTCCGCTAGTATCAATACCCGGTTGAATGAAGGTACCTGCACCATCTCGGCCGATGGCCGCCAGTTGATCTTTACCTCCTGCATCGGACGCAGGGGGTATGGAAGTTGTGATCTTTTTGAAAGCCTCAAAGTTGGTGATGAATGGTCCAAGCCATTAAACCTTGGACCAGAAATCAATTCTCCTGCCTGGGAATCACAGCCTTCGCTTTCCTCCGATGGCCGCATGCTGTTTTTTGTTTCAGATCGACGCGGCGGCATTGGCAATAAGGACATTTACGTTTCCTACAAACTGGAGAATGGGCATTGGACCAAAGCAGAGAATCTGGGCGACAAGATTAATACTCCTTACGATGAAATTTCTCCATTTATCCATGTCAATGGACGCGCCCTCTTCATTGCCTCCAATGGAAAGCCGGGCTTTGGCGGGTACGATGTTTATCGTAGCGATTATGAGAACGGCGTATGGACAGCTACTGAGAATTTCGGTTCACCGGTCAACAACCATGAAGATCAGTTTTCGCTGTTTATCACGCGCGACGGTCAGCGCGGATTCTATTCTCATGAAGATAATCAGAAAGTCAACTCCTCAATTCTCTACGAAATCCGGGTACCGGAGGAACTTCAGCTAAAATATAAGAGCAATTACGTGAAGGGGATAGTTCGTGATGCACAGACCAAGAAGCCTTTGGGGGCAAGGGTGGAGTTGTTTAATATAAACAAGAATGAATTAATATCCTTTGTGAAGTCTGATTCGGTCACCGGTGAGTACCTTATGGTTTTGACCCAGGGTGCCGACTATGCCTTGTACATTTCACAGCCGGGCTATTTGTTCAAGAGTGTCAATTTCAACTATGAGATTCAGAAAAATCTGACCCCGGTGGCGATGGATGTATTTCTGGATCCAGTAAAAATTGGAGCCTCTGCCGTATTGAATAATATTTTCTTTGATTTGAATAAATATGAAATTCAAGAGAAGTCCATTACGGAATTAGACAAGGTGATTCGTTTTCTGAATGAGAATCCGGGCATTCGGATAGAGGTAGGTGGCCATACCGACAATGTGGGTACGGCTTCCTATAATCTTCAGCTGTCCCTAAAGCGGGCGCAGGCCGTTGGAGGCCACCTCGTTTCTCACGGGATTGACCCTGCTCGCCTCACCCAAAAAGGTTATGGCGCTCAGAAACCCCTGGCGCTAAACGACACGGAGGAAAATCGGCAGATCAATCGCCGGATTGAGTTCAGACTAATGCGTTAGTGGGATGGCTGCGAAAGCCGTTAGCGGTCGATTTTCATCAGGTAGTTTGCAACGTAGTCCAACGTTCCCTCTTCAAGGGTGTGAAACGGTTGGCTGTATCCTATGGACTGCAACTTTTCCATGTTGGCCTCCGTGAAGTACTGGTACTTGTCCCGGATGTCAATAGGTGTGTCGACGAATTCAATTACTTCGGGCTTCTTCATTGCTTTGAATACAGCGCAGACCAGATCTTTGAAAGCGCGCGCCTTTCCTGAACCCAGGTTGTAGATTCCGGAATTCTTGCGATGATGCATGAGCCAATAGCAAACATCCACGACGTCGCGTACATAAACGAAGTCACGCATTTGTTCGCCATCTTTATATTCAGGGTTGTGCGACCTGAATAGTTTCATCTTGCCTGTATTCTGGATCTGATTGTACGCTTGCCAAGTCACCGAAGCCATACGGCCCTTGTGATTTTCGTAGGGCCCATAAACATTGAAGAATTTGAGCCCTGCCCAGAAAAAAGGTTTGTTAACCTGACCCAATGCCCAGACGTCAAAATCTTGTTTCGATTGCCCGTAAGGATTTAAGGGTTTCAGCTTTGGTATGAGTGCCTCATCGTCAGCGTAGCCCAGTTCGCCGAGACCGTAGGTGGCTGCGGAGGAGGCGTAAATAAATGGAATCTGGTACTGAATGCATCGGCTCCACAGGTCTTTGGTGTACTGGGTGTTGAGTCGGTCGAGCTTTTGCTTATCGAATTCGGAAGTGTCGGTGATCGCCCCCATGTGGAATATGAATTCAATGCCCTCCTGGTTCGTGTCGATCCATTTCATGAACGAGTCAATGTCGACTCTTTCTTTGATTTTGAGCCCCTCCAGGTTCTTGTTTTTGCTTGAATCGTCAAAGGCATCGGCCACGACAACAGCATTGAAGTTCTCCTGATTCAGTTTTCTGACTAAACAGCTGCCGATAAATCCTGCGGCACCGGTGACGACAATCATGATGGATTCTATTTGCTGCAAGTTAATGTATATTTGTGGCTTGCCTCTCGAAG
>JANPES010000125.1:0-5927 GCA_031423035.1 Cyclobacteriaceae bacterium
TGCGGCCCAGAAAGTCAGCGTCTTCATGCAAGGTTACCCGCATTGTTTTGGGGATCCTGACGGAAGTAATGCGATCGTTGCCTATCCGGATAAACGGTTACCGGAGTACTTACGAGCATTTTAAGACTTTTACGGCCAAAAATGGTCTTTTTGATTTTGCCGACCTGACAAAGCAATTCCTGGAATCCTTCAGAGATTACTTTGTTGGCAAAGGCTTAGGTGACCCCACCGTTCATAAACAATTTAGGAACCTGAGAATATTTCTGAATTGGGTAATGGCACAAGACGAAAATGATTCGGTTACCATCCCCTCGGCGTATAAGAGGTTCAAGGTCAAGGCGCGATACGGTGATCCCATCGGCCTTACTGTTGATCAGTTCTTTCAATTTTATAAGCTTGACTTGAGCAAACGGAAGGCCCTTGAAGTAACACGGGATGTTTTCGCATTTGCCGTCTCGATTGGTGGGCCCAGGTATGGCGATTTAGTGCGACTTGCGGCTGTACTTCACAAAAACGGATTCAGTGTCATCCAGAATACAATCACCTATTTTGAGGCTAAGACAGGAAACGCTCACCAGGAAATCATTCTCAACAAGATTGGGTTGGAAGTGCTGGAGAAATATAACTTCAAAATGCCCGAAGTAATATCAAATTTTCGGATGAATCAAAACTTAAAGACCATCGCTGACCTTCTGGACTGGACCGAAATAAAATACATCCCAAAATATGACAATTACGGAAAGCTGATCAGTGTAGACGAAGTTCCCCTCAAAGACATATTCTGTACCAAGTTTATGAGAAAGACGGCTGCCACCATTGACAATATGCTTGGTGTGCCTACGAAAACTTCGATGAAGCCCACCGGACACAAGACTTTCGCTGCTTATAGCAGATACGTGGATGTCAACAAGGACAGTCCTTCTCAGGCCAATAAGCAATGGGATGGTTTGTTGGATTCAATCCTGGCGGCATCGCCCAACCATGTAACGACTGTTTCCATGGAGGAATTGATTTTTGCCAACTAGGTGACTACGTTGGCCACTACTTAACAAGCCAAGTCACCGCTTCACGATTTTCAAGTGCTTGACCAAGTCAAGAAAATAGTCTGGAGACCAGATATCAAGCCTTTCGGGGTTGGCAATAAATCTCCGGATGTCTGCCTTGACGCGATCCATGTTCACGGTCGCTATCTTCTGCTTTAATAAATCGTGAAGCCCTTTCTCCGTTATGGTGGCCTCTTTCCAATCGCCGCTGTCTCGGGCCCGCAAAACAAAATGGTTTAGGTCGAGTGGTATCCCTTTCTTGATGTACCATTCCATATCGTACCAGTCCCGACCTTTGACATTTTCCTTCCATTTGCGGAAGAGTAAAGCGTGCATTTTTCCAGCAAAAAGATCTGGTAGCGTAAAACACTTTACGTAAAAAGAAACGGGTTTGATCAGCAATTTGTCCTCTGTTTCGAATCCAAGAGGGGGTTCACGGTCAACTTCCAGTTTTATGGTGACAGATGGCTTTTGGTCCAGGCCATTTTGTGGAATGGTCCCTTCCAGTACCAATTCTCTCCACACGGTGTCAGATTTCAGAAATGCTGAGTCAATAATGTTCACCAGTGTCTTCTTTTTCTCACGGATGGAGACTTTCAATCCCAGGGCATCAAATTCCGCTTCGATTGCCGGAAAGAAAGGGTCAAGTGTGAATTTGGGATTAACTTCAAGCAGTGAGAAATCAAGGTCTTCAGAAAACCGATCGAGACCGTGAAAAATCCTCAATGCTGTGCCACCATAGAACGCAGCCTTCTCAAAGAATCCACCTCTGGAAAGGCCTGCCAATGCAATCTCCTGCATTATTTCACGTAATGCCTGTGAGGCTTCGTCTGCATTTCGAGGTTTATACTCCGCGATCCATTCTTTAATCATAAGTCATTATAAAACTTTAAGAAGCATTTCAATGCTGGCCTTCTTAGGGGCTTTTTTTACCCACGAGCGAATTTTGTCGATGCGCAACTCACGCAACTTCAACGGATCTATTCTCAGGTCTTCGAGTAAATAGGACTGTGCCTGCGAGCGGCTCCTGAAAAGAACTCCAGGGGTAGTCAATATCTTATCACATAGTGCTTTTTCTTTGCTCGCTATTAGGGCAGTTTGCTTTTCTGGAAAGCGGATTTGTTCAATTCCGTATGCATAGTATGGAAGAGGCAACTTCGTATAGGTATAAGCTCCTGCATCGGTGGAAAACTTTCTTGACGCTTTTATCGTCATTGAAGCTACCTCGTAGACCTTTTCAGGAATCATGCCATGAAAGGAAAGAGCCGTCTCCAGCGACACATAGCTTGGGCCGTAAATGTAGTTAGCGAGCAGATAGGGTTCTGGCTTACCGGCATCGAGCGAAGGTCCCGCGATATAAAGTCCCTTTTTGATGGGTGTAAGTGCGCGCTCTTTTATGAGCTCATTGATCTTGTCGTTAGGCCTTTTGTATTCCTTCAGAAGAGAGAGGAGCACATGATGTGGTATTGGGTAGAGTGCGTGCTGCGCCAGGGCCTTGTGAATTTCCACCGTTCTCATTCCCAAATGTAATATTTAAAACAGATAATCGGAAATAATCCGATTATCTAGTCACAAATTAACACAATATTAGGCTAAATGGGCCCTTCGACCACGTTGACCTCTAAAACATTCACTTTTTGGGAACAACTTAGGGTGGTCAGTTTGCCGCGAAATGAGGTGGTCACTTTAGACGGAATTTCAACCTGTGACCAAAGTCCGAGACAAAAAGCTACTGACCCAGTTTGGCAAGCATCCGAAACATGTTCGCCTAGAAAAGGGCCTATCGCAGGAAGACCTGGCCAATGATGCTGACATCCCCATCAATCAGGTGGGCAGGATGGAGCGTTCGGAGATCAATCCAACACTGAGTACACTAAATTCCCTTGCAAAGGCTCTACGCAATAGCCTAAGTGAATTGGTTGAATTCTAAGGGTTCATTCACAATATCAGACAAGCCTGTACGCATTAATCTACGGGGTATGTTCAAAAGAGGCACCCCCCGTCAAGTGCTTCCCCGAATCGATTACTTTTGGGGGGGGTCATTTTTAGGACATGAAACTGAATTTTCAAATTACGGCAGGACTGCTTTTTCTAGCACAAGCTGCCTTCTCGCAAGGGATGGATAGTGCTCTAATCAGAGAGATCAACGCACTCCGGGGGCCAAAGCACCAGTTGACATACGACAGCGCGAAGCAGAAACAGGTAGACTGGTACGTTTCCACAAACGGCTTCAAGAAGTTTATCCACAGCAACCTGAACTATGGGGGGAGATACTGGCGGGGTCATTGAATGGAGATGATTTTGTTAACGCATGGTTGCGGTCTAAGCCACACAAGAAGATCATGCTAGACAAAAAATACAAGTCAATGGCCTATCGCGCAGTTGAGATCAGAAAGGGATACTACCAGGCCGTCGTGCAGTTCTACCGCTGAATGTTCCTTGCAAGACCCTAGAACTTTATCCTGAGAACTCAATCTCATTCGTTATGGCCAAGGATCCTGCCGAATGGATGCTATATCTTGACCATTGCCTTGACCACTTAATGTAAAAAGCCACCAATCAGTTCGATTGATGCCTTTATCAGAGGTCTCGAGCGGATTCGAACCGCTGTAGGAGCTTTTGCAGAGCTCAGCCTAACCGCTCGGCCACGAGACCAGGAGAACAATGAATATTGAATATTAAATATTGAATATCGAATGTAGAAGTTAGTCGATCCTTTACTTCACTATTCAATTTAGGAGTACGCTCACTTCAAAATTCAACATTCAATATTCATTATTCGAAATTCAACTACTCTTCTTTTGCCTCATCCGCAGCTGGCGCCGACTTCGCTGCCGACATCTTTTCTTTCAAAGCGCTCAGCGCCTCGAGATCGCCCAGCGTCGACTTCTCGCTCTGCTGGTTGATGTTCGCAATCGTCTTGCCTTTGCCCTCTGTCTTCTTCTTCGGAGCGGCGGCCTGTTGCTCCCTGGGAGCGGGCTTTTCCTCCACATCCGCTGACCACAGCGCACGGTGGCTCAACGTAATCCGGCGGTCATCCTTCGAAAACTCCAGGACCTTGAAGTCCATAGACTCGCCAATCTCTGTCTTGCCGGCGTCTTGCTTGGTGATGTTCTTGAGGGTACAGAATCCTTCGATGCCGTACTGCAACTCAACAATCATCCCTTTCTCATTCTTGTTTACCACGGTGCCCTGATGAACCGATCCTGTTGTGAAGATCGACTCAAACGTATCCCAGGGATTCTGCTCCATGTGCTTATGGCTGAGGGCCAGACGGCGGTTGGCCGCATCCAACTCCAGCACTTTCACTTCGAGGTGCTCTCCTACTTTCGTGAATTCAGAAGGATGTTTCACCTTCTTCGTCCAGCTCAGGTCAGATACGTGTACCAGTCCGTCGATGCCCTCTTCCAATTCCAGGAACAATCCGAAGTTGGTCAAGTTGCGCACGATGCCCTTGTGGGTTGTGCCGATGGCGTACTTCGTAAGAACCTCCGGACGTGTCCAGGGGTCTTCCGAAAGTTGCTTGATGCCGAGTGACATCTTCCGTTCATCACGGTCAGCGGTCAGCACGACGGCCTCAACGATATCTCCTACTTTGATGAAATCCTGGGGATTTCTCAAATGCTGTGACCAGCTCATTTCACTTACGTGGATCAACCCTTCCACGCCGGGCTGCAGTTCGAGGAACGCACCGTAATCGGCAACGTTCACGATCCGGCCTTTTACTTTAGAGCCTACGATGATTTCTGCAGGCAGCGATTCCCAAGGATGAGGCGTAAGTTGCTTCATACCGAGTGAAATGCGTTTCTTGTCCTGATCGAAATCCAGCACAACGACTTTCACCGTCTGGTCGAGTTTCAGAACTTCGTCCGGGTGACCTACGCGGCCCCATGAAATATCTGTGATGTGCAACAAGCCGTCTACGCCACCAAGGTCGATGAACACACCAAAGTTGGTCATGTTCTTGATCACTCCTTCCAGCACCTGTCCTTTGTCCAGGTTGGAGAGAATGGCTGTCTTCTGCTGCTCGAGATCTTTCTCGATCAGCACCTTGTGCGACACCACAACGTTATCGTTGGTGTAGTTGATCTTCACCACCTTCACCTCGATGTTCTTGTTCACATAAATGTCAAAGTCGCGGATCGGCTTCACGTCGATCTGTGAACCTGGCAAGAAGGCTTCGATGCCGAATACGTCGACAATCAGACCGCCTTTTGTACGGCGCTTCACAAATCCTTCGATCACCTGATCTTTGTCCAGCGCGGTCTGCACATATTCCCAGCCCTTCACGAGCTTGGCCTTGCGGCGGGAAAGGACCAACTGGCCCATGGCATTCTCACGCTCTTCAATAAAGAGATCTACTTCATCGCCGATCTTCATGTTCGGCATATCCTTGAATTCCGCCAGCGGCACCAGGCCGTCCGACTTGAATCCGATATTCAAAATCACGTCGCGGTTGTTGATCCCTACGACGATACCTTTCACTACTTCACTGTTGGTCACGGTAGCGACCGTGCCGGAGTAAAGGTTCATGAGGTTTTCGCGGTCTTTGGAAGAATATCCTTCTCCAAATCCTCGACGCTCAAACGCATCCCAGTCAAACGCTTCCAGGGAGATGGGTGCGGCCACGTTCTGGCGTGCACTTACATCCTTGATGACCCGGTTGAGTCCTTCTTCCTCTTCGGCACGCTTGGCGGCCTTAAATGCGGCCAGGTCATCCTGTGCCAATTCTGACTCTGCTGCTTTGATGTCAATATCAACATCTTCACCTTTTACGGATATCGGCTTCTTGGGAGCATCCCCTTTGTCCGAGCCTCTTTCTTTTTGTCCTTTTGCCATACTAAAATGCCCTTTTTACATGCTCCAGGCGGGCCTTCCTGAAAC
>JANPES010000126.1:0-3204 GCA_031423035.1 Cyclobacteriaceae bacterium
ACCTATTTTGCTGTTTTTGTGCCGTTTTGCGGGTTTTGTATCGCAAAAAGGACTGCAAAGATAGGAACAGGGCCGGAGTTACCAAGTGCCGAATTCAAAAAAACTCAAGCATGGCGCGGAATTCCCAAGCTCACCTCTAAAAGCAATGAGGATTGACCTGATTTTCAACAAGTTAAGCAGGGTAAAGAAGCGGGCAAAAAAGTGAATACTGCGATTGATTCTATCGCCGAAGCTTCCGCTGTCAGGCAATCCGCTCGACACCCAAACCTGGCTTGTCTGCGCATCGCATAATGCCGTCTTCCAGGATAAACCCTCCCTTTACTATATCCTTCGACAGATCAAGGCTGCCGTCCAGATCAATATACTTGGTGTGTGGACATGCGAATGCAACATGAAGTGCCGCGGTGATGCTTATGATACTTTCATCGTTACACCCCCAGAACAAGTCGATACCTTCCTGAAACCCAATATTGGCAATCTGGAGGCCTTGGCCAATACCCCCGCATTTCATCAGCTTGATGTTAAAAATCCCTACCGCCTTTGGAGGTTTGACCAATTCAAGTGCGTCTTTGGGAGATAATAAGGACTCATCCGCGGCTATCCTGGCTTTTACATGATCTGGAAGTTGCCGGATCTCTGCTACCGCTTTTGCCGGAAGAGGCTGCTCGATCAACTCAATTCCAAGCGATTTGGTCCGGTTATAGAATTCAACTGTCTGAGCCGCCGTATATCCCTGGTTTGCATCGATCCGGATGAAAACCTTCTGCCCGAAGTTCTCCCGCATTTTCACCAACCGTTCAATATCCTCCTCGAGGTCCTTTCCGATTTTGACCTTAATGGCCTTGAACCCCCGCTCAATGTATTCCGCTGTTTCCTTGAGCGTTTCGGCCACATTCTTTATGCCGATGGTATTGGAGGTTGGCATCGACTTGATTTTCTGACCCAAATACTTCACCAGTGGAATGCCGAGGAACTTCGTGAATGCATCGTGCAAGGCGATATCAATCGCTGCCCGGGCAGCAGGTGTCTTCGGAAACTTCATGGTAACCTCAAACAGCAGCTGGTTGATCTCGCGTATATCCCGCCCCCGAAGAAAATCGAGGTTGGCATCAGTCAAGGAGGTCATTGTATCATTCATGTGCTCCCCGGTGACGTACTCACTCGGGTTGCAAGCTCCAATTCCGGTAATACCATTGGACAGGGTGATTTCTACAAACGCATTCAATACTTCATCAACGGTCTTGAAGGCGATCGTATACGGCTTGGTGTTCCCCAGATCAGCCTTCCAAATAGTAATACTTTTTATTTGCATGGGATGTAAGTTCAGTGGTTATACCTGCGCAATGGATTCATCAATCATTTGCTTAAAGATGGGTAATAGTTCGTCCACACCATCTTCCAAAGGAAGAATAACGGGAATGCCCAGCTCCTTGCGGGCGGTGGCCGCATACTGCCTCGCCTCCTGCTCTTTCATTTTCATTGTATTCACGGTAAGCGCCACAGTGGGAGCTCCATAAATCCGAATCAGCTCAATTTCGTCTTTCGGATGAGGAATGTCGGCTGGAAAATCCTCCAAGCCTTTGTACCGTTTCCGGGGCGGATTGTGTTGAAGAACAGCCGCATCCGCGTTGGCGGAAACAATCCATTCAGATCCGGCTGGACCGCTGGGATTCCTTAGGCTGGACTGCCCTTCAATGAAGATAATTTCCGGCTTAGCCTCATCCCAACATTGAAGAATAGCGTGTTCCATTTCGCCCGAGATGAAATCATTCAGCGTGCTGTCAAAGATGAACCCGTATTTAGCGCCTTGCATCCAGCCTGTCTGGCCGGTGTAAATCATCTCTGCCCGATAACCGGCCTCCTTCATCGCTTCGGTTAGAAATCTTGTCGTTGTCCGTTTCCCCAACGCACAATCCGTTCCCAGGACCGCAATCTTGGGACAGTGAACCCGCTCAATCTCGCCAGACCAGAAATGGAGGTCCTGAAATTTCTTAGGCTTCCGGACATCAATAATCTCTACGCCTTTGGCTTTTGCCAGTTCAACTAGCACCGGTTGATCCGACACATAGTCGTGTAATCCATTTACAATTCCGTAGCCAAGTTCAATGGCTTCTTTCAAAAGGACCCTCAGCTCTTCCGGAAGCACACCCCCTTTTGTTGCCACACCGATGATGCAGTATTTCGCTTTTTCCGATGACTTGTTGGAAAATTCCTGCAGCGTAGCATAAATGGGAATGTTTCTCTTCTTTCCATCCAGGACTTCCCCGGCATCACGGCCAGCGGTTTTTTGGTCAATAATTCCCAAAATGGAAAACCGTTCCGTTCCCCGGATCAATCCATGGGCTGTCTTGCCGTTGTCGCTGTCCAGGTAGCCGGCGGTCAATACGATGGCATTACTTTTGTTCATAGAATGAATGAGGTTGAAAATTCGGGTAAACAGGACAAAAGTCCAAATTAATTACCGCTCCGGTCTTTCGGTCAAGCTTGGGTAGTAAGTAAGAAGTGATAGGTCAATTAGTCGTAAATTTACACCAACATCCATTTATGAGATACCACATTATTGTCTTATGTTTCCTTGCTGCCGCTTACACAGGGCATGCACAGTCCCTGGTTGGATCCTGGCAGGTGGTCGCGGAGCAGACATGCTTTGACAGTCAGTTTCAAGAATCTGAAACAGAAAAAGAACTACGGAAAGATATGGGTTCAACACAAAATGCGGTTGCCCGTGTGATTACTTTCAACAAGAACGGCACTGGGGAAGAGGGAATTTTCTCAGTGGGTATGCGAAAGGGTGCTGACATGACCTCTTTCCGGTATCGTGTTAACGGCAAGGAAATCCAGCTATTGGACAAGAAGTCCGGTATGATGACACAACAGTTGATTGTGGATGAATTTTCTCAGACGACGCTTCGCATTCACATGGCAAGCAAGGACTGCGAAACAAAAACTTTCTCCCGCATCAAATAATGATTGCTGAGTCCCCTATAAAGCGAGACATCCGTAAGCTCAACCTCGATGAGCTTAAGGAGTTTTTTGTCCAACAGGGAGACAAGGCCTTTCGGGCACAGCAAGTACATGAATGGCTCTGGAAAAAATCAGCGAAAGATTTTGAACAGATGACCAACCTTTCGCTGGCTACGCGCGAGTTGCTGAAAGCTAACTTTACCCTAAATCATATTCAGGTTGACACCATGCAGCGGAGTG
>JANPES010000127.1:0-4713 GCA_031423035.1 Cyclobacteriaceae bacterium
CCGTCTTCGCATAGTACCCCGAGACGGTTGCCTTCTTGCCAATGCCCCACTTACCATCCACACCGTACGTCCGGTTGTAATCGTCAGGGGTCTCCATGCCCAGGCGGCTGACAAAAATCCCACCGATGGAAGATCGTTGAGCCAGTTGCTGGTTAATTCGTGCAACACTGAAGTTATTCCGCTTGATCCCCAGTGATTCAACTCCATCCGTATACATGCTGAGAAAACCCAGGTTGGTGTTATTAACCTTTCCGGAAAGCCTGGCGCCGCCAAGGATGGGGACAATCTCACCGTTGGGGCCAATGCCAATGCGGCGACTGAAGAACAGATCCACTTCACCCGGGCTTCCTACCGAAAACTGACCCGCATTCTCCAGGAAGAAAGGACGTTTTTCCGGAAAGAAGAGGTTGAATCTGTCCAGGTTGATCTGCTGCTGATCCACTTCCACCTGAGCGAAGTCCGTGTTATAGGTCAGGTCAAGTGTCACAGCCGAGGTGACACTATATTTAATGTCAGCACCGAAGGCAGGTTTATACTTTTCTTCCGCCGGCGTCGCCTGAAAATCCTTTGACCCTTTTCCAAGAACATACGGAATGAGCTTCAGGTTGCCGGGGGCTTGAAGATTCAGGCCAGACAAGGTGCCCTCCAACGACAGCCGCTTGAGGTCAAACTGAATCGGTAGTGGTGCCCAATAGGCGATCTCATTGGTCTTCCGAATGTTGCGCTGAAAATTTACTCCCCAGACTTGATTCTTCCCGGAGGCAAATCGTAGGGTACGCAAAGGGATCGCGAACTCAGCGCTCCAGCCAAAGTCCCCTACTACCGACTTCACGGTAAATGCAGCATCCCAGTTCAGGTTGAATCCGCCGATGGTGCCCTGCTGCTGCCGATTCTGGGAGAAGTTGCCCTGACCTTCGTTATCCACCTGGCCGTCGTACTCGACGCCGATCGGGTTGGTCCCAAAAATAAACCCATTTTGGCCGTCGTGATACGTATCCAGGATAAAGAGGAAACTGTCGGTATTGTCCAGCGTAGCATCCCGTCGGGCATCAGATACCACGAGTTTGGATGGCTCCTTGTCGTAACACACGACCGACAGATAAAGTGTGGTTGTCGTGTAGCCAATTCTAATCTCTGTCTTTTCTGTTGCCGGGAGCCCCGCGTTCGGTTTTGTTTGAATCAGCTGATCAATCGGGATGAGTTGCTCCCAGGCCGGATCACCAATTACAATTCCATCTACAACAGGTTCCAGGGTTAGGTTGGTGGCTGATGCGCTGGGTCGCTCTTTGACATTGGGCATATTGATTACTGTCTGACCGACGCTCTCAATTTGAATGAGAATAAGGGACAGTGCCAAGGTCAGGAATGTCCGGATGGACGACATAATCAAGATGTTTCGGTTCAAGATAATGATTCATATCAAACAAAAACCACGCAAAACATGTGATCGGCACCTTACCGGAGCACAAAATGAGCTATTCTGCAGGCTGGAAACCCGGCTCGAAAAAGTCAATTCCCCGGGGGTACGAAGACTTTGCTCCCAAATCAATGATATAGCGGAAGGTCCCTGGCTTTGATGCACTTTGATATCCCCGGCTACCATGTAAAAAAATTCCCATACCTTAAACATGGTGAGAGCGGAGGGTTTCGTCTAAGTCAATTTGATCATTTCGAGAATAGAACTAGGGAATATATTTGATTTGATCCATGGAGTCGAAATACCGCTTGAACTCTTGCATTTAATCTCTAATTTTAAGATCAATCATCGGCATGCTCACGCGCAGGATTCTTCTTGGGTTACTTTTTGCTCTTCCTCTTCTCGTGGCTGCGCAATCACAGACCGTAACAGGTAAGGTAACATCCGCCTCAGAGCCCGATGGAATGCCTGGGGTCAATGTGTCTATCAAAGGCACATCCACGGGAACGATCGCGGACGTTCGCGGTGATTTTTCCTTGCAAGTGGAAACGGGAGCAACCATTATTTTTTCATTCATTGGTCATCGGACTCAGGAGCTGGTCTATTTTGGCGAGACCAACCTGTCTATTATAATGGAAGAAGTAGCTCAGGAGTTAGGTGAGATAGTCGTTACCGGATATTCCAGCGTTGACAAGAAAAATATTACGGGCGCCATTACAACCCTATCGGCTGATAAACTAAAAAACATCTCCGTGAGCGGGCTCGATCAGGCGCTGCAAGGTCAGGTTGCCGGCGTTCAAGTGACACAATCCTCGGGAACCCCGGGAGGTGGAATTGCCGTGCGGATTCGAGGCGTTTCATCAATCAGCGCAAGCAATACTCCTTTATTTATCGTGGATGGAATTCCCGTGGAAACGGGCGGTCTAAGTTCACGAAGCTTTGGCGGGCAAAACGATAACGCCCTTTCTTTGATCAACCCCAATGACATCGAGTCATACAGCGTGCTTTTGGACGCCTCTGCAAAGGCATTGTACGGGTCACGTGCCTCCAATGGAGTAATTGTGATCACAACCAAGCGTGGCAAAAATGCAAAGACAAAAATATCACTTGATATCCAGCGAGGAATTATTGAACCTGTGAAAAAGCTTGACTTATTAAACGCCACGGAACTTCTTGAATTGCAAAGGGAGGCTGTCAAGAATTCAGGACAGAACCCGGACGGCTTTGGACTCATCCCGGGAGTTACCGATGCCATCAACACAAATTGGCAGGATGAGGTGTTGCGCAGGGGGATCATGCAGCAGTACCAGTTGTCAGTGACAGGAGGCGATGAAAATACCAAGTATTATATCAGCGGAGGCTACCGCGGTGAAGAAGGAATACAGCGCAACAATGAATTTCAACGGTTGAGTCTGACACTGAACCTTGACCAGCGGCTCACTGAAAAACTTTCCATGGCCACCAACCTGACCCTGGCGCGGTCACTCAACAGGCGCGTCAAGGGAGACAACTTTTTAGATGGTGTCTATTCCGGAGCCTTGAAGAGTTTGCCATTCTTCACGCCCTATGATGAAAATGGCGTTCTCGTAGGGCCATCAAGTTCATTGTATGCAGGGTTCCCGAATTTCAACCCTGTAGCGCAGGCCTTGGTTCCCCGTTTCAACACCAGCACGGTAAAGGTTCTTGGAAACCTCAATCTCACGTATCGCGTTACGCCAGAACTTTCCTTGAAAGCACAGGCCAGTCTGGACTACAATAATGTTACGGAAGATCAGTATGAATCATCGCAGACGGCCATCGGAGGATTTCTTCCCAGCGTGGGTGGCCAGGGGTATGGCATATACAGTGCCTCTACTTACTCCAACATCGATTCCTATCTGACGGCCACGTACGACAAAGACCTGGGCGGAAAGAAAAAGCTTGGAGCCGTCGCCGGAATCGAGTTGTATCAGAACTCCTCGATTGGCGGGAGTGTGCAGGGCCGCCTGTTTCCCAGTGATGATTTTACATATGTCCAATCTGCTGGTATTGTCGACAATGGAACTTCTTTTCGGGAACCTCCTCATAGTATTCTTTCCTTCTTTGCCGAAGGACGTTTTGATTACGATGAACGCCTGTTGTTTACAGCAAGTTTCAGAACAGACGGTTCATCAAATTTTGGACCGAACAACCGGTTTGGCTTCTTCCCCGCCTTATCGGCTGCCTGGAGGATCTCCGAGGAAAAATTCTTCTCATCGGAAGTGATAAGCGATCTAAAAGTCCGGGGAAGTTTCGGAGTGACGGGAAATGAGCGAATTGGGGCCTTCAATTTTCTGGGAACATGGGGGACTACAACCTATAGCGGCAGCTCAGGGGTAACGCCCAACAATGTGCCCAATCCGGATATTAAATGGGAAACAAAAACAGAATTTAATCTTGGAACTGACATCGGTTTGTGGGGCGGAAGAATTCAATCCGTACTGAATCTATACTACGCCAAGACCACTGATCTGCTCCTAACCCGACCCTATCCCTTAACGACTGGCTTTGGCGGGATCATTGACAACATCGGCGAGATGGAGAACAAGGGGATTGAATTGAGTATCACCAGCACAAATATTGACCGGGCATTGCACTGGACTACCTCCCTCAACCTTTCCAGAAACTTCAACAAAGTCCTCTTTCTGGCTGACTCCATACCTTTGTATCGCGGATATAGCGGTGAAGGCGTCGACGCCACGAACATCATTAAAGAAGGCGAGCCCATGGGTTCTTTTTGGGGATTGAATTTTCTGGGTGTTAATCCGGCCACCGGAAATGCGATGTATGAAGACAGAAATAAGGATGGCGTTATCAATAATTCAGATGCGCTTGTCATTGGCAATGCGCAACCAAAACTTATCGGTGGCATAACCAACCTTTTCCAATACAAGCGGTTTGATCTTTCCATATTCTTCAGCTTTTCTTTGGGAAACCAGGTGTTGAATTTTTCAAAGTCTTCCCTCGTGAATGTAGGTGGTGACATTCAGACTAACCAATCGCGGGAAGCCCTGAACAGGTGGCAAAAGCCAGGAGATGTCACTGATGTGCCGATATATAATCTGGGCAATACCACAAACAATTTACACAGCAACCGGCTTCTGGAGGATGCATCTTTCCTGAGATTGAAAAACCTGAGCATGGGATACAACCTCCCAACGAAAGTAGCAAACCGACTCATGCTTGATCAATTCAGGATTTATCTTACTGCAACCAACCTCTGGACATTAACAAAGTATACTGGTTCCGACCCTGAAGTAAGCACCCTGGATGGTTCC
>JANPES010000128.1:0-2275 GCA_031423035.1 Cyclobacteriaceae bacterium
AACTGGAAGCTTCCCGTGATCTGCGAATTGCCATTCGGAATTTCTCCCTGAACCGTAGGTGCCGTATACACGTAATTATCCAACACGATGGCGATGCGACCTTGCGGTGACTTGCTGGCCGCAGCTGCGGTTACCTTGGACCACACCCGCGAACCGGCCGCGTTCATTGTCATACTGACCGCAGGACGCGCAAATTGGTCGTAATCCAGGCGTGCATCGTTGATCACTTCACCCGAGAGCAAGGGCTTTGCCCCGCGTCCCAAATTGACAAAGTTCAGCCGTAGGTCGTCAACACCAGGCGTCACATCGGGTTCAGGTTTAACATCCCAGAACCAACCAATCGTACGGGGTATTAGCGCCCGCACATCTCCGCGATTGAGCAGTCGGTTAATTTGCGCTGTATCTTTCACGGCATACATAAAAGGGATGCCAGGATTACTCAATCCAAACAGCGGAGAAATAGTCAGGTTGCGCAATGAGTCCAGCGCATTGCTGGTGGTATCACTTGCAGCTTGGCTAAGCTGCTTTTCGAGCGCCGATTGTACTGTATCCTTTTTTGCTTCTGTAGTAAGCTTCGTGTCTGATTGAGATTCCTTGTTGGACGAGGTTGATGTCTGAGTTGCTGTCTGCTCCTTGAGCAGCATTTGGTTCACACCCATGAGGGCCTGGCTCAACTCTGGGTCGTTATATTCTACTATTTCCCAGAACTCAAGTCGCGCAACGCCTGAAAGCAACTTGCGCACACGTTGCGGGTTATCGGCGCCAGGAATCTCTACCTGGATCCGGCCACCACCCTGCAGGCGCTGGATGTTGGGCTGGGAAGTCCCAAACTTATCAATCCGGGTTTTCAGAATCGTGAATGACCGATCAAAAGCACGCTCAATTTCTTCCTTCAAGAAAGCCAGAACAGTGTCATCAGAATCTGAAAGATTGACCCGACCCCGATTGGCGGTGGAAACAAAAAGAGATGCCAATGTTCGATCCTTATTTGACTCCTTGAATGCCGCGTAGAATAGGTCGGCAAAATTCGCATTACTGGTTTTATACCGCTCGCGAGCCGTTTGCATTGCCGCCATAAATGCGGGATCCTGATTGTTGCCACTCAGGCCGCGGATAATCTCACCTGGAGAAACTTCAAGAACGAGGTGCATCCCACCCTGAAGATCAAGCCCCTGGCTGAGCTCGTTCTCTTTTACATCTTTGTATGTGTATTCAACTCCAAACAGTGTGTAAACGGGAAGATTCCAAATGGAATCCAGATAACTCTGTTTCCTGCCAAGATTTAATGCCCCATTCTTGTCCGTGGCTTGGTTTACAGCATCCTGTTGTACACGCCGCGACACAAATGTGAACGACAGGTAGTACACACAAAGTAGTGTGATGACCACTGTCAGTACGACGACGACTCCTTTATTACGCATATAGCTGGTATTTATTTTATTATGTAGAATGAAAAAACGGGATGAATCTCACGAACAGTGAAACCCATCAATAGACAGACTAAAGATTCTAGGGTGCTTGAGGTGAGATGACGGTGCTGAGCAGCGTCCTAAAAAATGTCGCTGGAATCGAAAGAGCCAAAGAAAGAAGAATAGTCTTACGCTCTGGTTCGGCAATAATTTCCTGAATAACAAAAGGATTTGCGGTTTCTACCTCACCAGCCTGACCAGAGGTCACGGCGTCGGACGGCACGGCCACAAACTGCTTTTCGTGTTCTACGGGTTTTTCACTTTTGGTGTTGGTCAAAAACTGGGAAGTCTCCCGCTGAAAGGCTGGCGAAAAAAGAATGATAAGCGCAGCCACTACACCAGCGACAATCATCAAACTCCTACCTATGCGCTTGCTTCTCATATACCCTTAGGGGACACAAAGGTAGAAATTGAGAGATCATTTGCAATTGGCCCTGCCTGGGCCCTATAAAAGCGTTCTGAGATAGCCAGCAAGCACTTCCAGGGCCTTGTCAAACCCATGATCATTGGGTACGACCAGATCAGCTTGGTGTTTTAATGGGGAGATCAACGATTCATACACCGGCATTACGTGAAATTCATAGCGATACAAGACGTCATCGAGGTCGTAGCCCCGCTCAACCCGATCGCGTTTTATCCGCCGTCCGATCTTGATATGATCTTTCGCTTCAATAAATACCTTCAAGTCCAGCTCTGCAGCAATTTCCTCGAAATATTGGACAAATAGTCCTTCAACAATAATGATCGGAGTCGGGCTAAACACCAGTGTACGGGGTTCCACCGAGGGATTATTAAATGTGTATTCC
>JANPES010000129.1:0-14981 GCA_031423035.1 Cyclobacteriaceae bacterium
CTATGGTGCCCCCAATGAATACTTCATTGCGGGTATTGAAATTACTGGGCTTAATGTTCTAGACAAAAATGCGATGAGTTCACTGACCGGACTCAAAATTGGTGATAAGGTAAAAATCCCGGGAGATAACATTGCGACAGCAATTCGAAAATTATGGAAACACGGCCTGGTCGGAGATGTCACGATAAGTGTTGACCGTATAGAAGGGCAAAATGCTTACCTCATCATCGCATTGGCAGAACGGCCGCGACTGACGGACTTTTATTTTGTTGGAATTCCAAAGGGCAAGCAAACCTCTCTCAAGGAAGATTTAAAACTAATTAAAGGGAAAATTGTAAATGATGCAGTTGTACGAAATGCCGAGCTTTCAGTCAAAAAATACTTTGCAAAAAAAGGATTTCTCAATGCGGTAGTCAAAGTAAGCCAGGAACTGGATACTTTGAATCGGGGAGGAGTCCGGCTGAGGATAGCCGTCGACATGAAGGGAAAAGTAAGAATCAATGAAATCACCTTCGAAGGTAATTCTGAAGTTTCAGGCTCAGCCCTCAGAAGTAAAATGAAAAAGACCCACGAGCATGCTCGCCTTACACTGCACCGTGCGATCCTGAATGCGATCAGGCGGACACCACCAAAGCAATACAAGGCGTCCCTGGACTCAAGCCACAAAGTAACAGGAAGAGAAACAAAGGAGTTTATCAACAGGAATATTAAACTCAATATCTTCAATAGCTCAAAGTTTATCCAGTCTGAGTATGAAGGAGACAAAGAAAAAATTATTCAATACTACAATACCCAGGGGTATCGGGATGCAGAGATTCTCTCGGATAGTATTGTCCGCCATGGATCGAATACAATTAATGTTAAATTTCGCGTATACGAGGGTCGCAAGTACTACTTTCGGAATATCATTTGGACAGGCAATTACCTACACACCTCAGCAACACTTGACAAAATCCTGGACATCAAGAAGGGTGACGTCTATAACCAGGAGATGATTGACAGGAAGACTTCCTTTAACCCAAAGGGGACTGACATTAGCGGTCTTTATATGGATGACGGGTATTTATTTTTCCGCGTTACGCCTGTGGAGGTGGCCATAATGGGGGACTCCATCGACCTGGAAATGAGGATTTTTGAAGGCGAGCAAGCAACTATCGACCAGGTGATCATCAGTGGAAACGAACGAACAAGCGATCACGTAATTCGTCGAGAGCTGTCTACAGTTCCCGGACAAAAATTTAGGCGTTCTGATATTATCCGCACGCAGCAAATGCTTTCATCCATGGGATATTTCAATCCACAGAAGATTGAACAGGAGATTCGCCCAAATCCCGCGCAGAATACCGTGGATATTGAGTGGAAACTCGAAGAGCAATCCAATGACCAGATTCAACTTTCAGGTGGTTGGGGTGGCTTTTATGGATTTGTTGGTACGGTCGGGTTGACGTTCAACAACTTTTCATTGCGCAACGTACCTCACTTTGACAAGTGGAGGCCATTACCCGTTGGAGATGGACAGCGACTCTCTTTCCAGATTCAGGCTAATGGAAGAGCCTTTCAGAGTTACAGCATCTCGTTCACCGAACCATGGCTGGGCGGCCGTAAGCCAAATTCATTTACTGTAAGCCTTGCTCATTCTCTATCGAGTCCTACGGCTGCATATTCAACAACAGCAACGGAAGAAGTTTCACTGAATACAAGCAGTGCAACCTTTTCGTTGGGCCGCCGCCTGGAGTGGCCGGACAACTATTTTACGTTGACAAACTCCTTGACTTTTCAAGTGTATGATTACAAGAACTATCTCAGGGGGACCGCATCACTACCTCCGATTGGGCAGACAAATAGCATTATGTTCAATACGACCTTGGCAAGGAATAGCATCGACAATCCAATGTTCCCGACAAGCGGATCTTCACTCTCTGTTGGTGTCTCGCTTACTCCTCCTTACTCTGCCTTCCGTGATCCATCATATTATAACGATATTAACAATAGATATAAGTGGCTGGAATTGGTCAAGTGGATGGTGGATACCAAATTCTACATTAAGCTGTTGGGGAGCAGCAAACCGACAGGCAGGAGCCTTGTATTGGAAGCAAGGGCCCATCTTGGATTTCTTGGTACCTATATGAAAACGCTGACGCCGGGTCCCTTTGAACGAATCTTCATGGGAGGCGCAGGTCTTGCAGGTGGATTCAACTCGTTTGTCCTAGGTCAGGAAATTGTTGGCCTTCGCGGGTATCTGGACAATGCAGTGACACCTCCACTTTATAATTTGCGGACTTTAGGTATTCAGTCTACTGAAATTGAAGGAGGAATTGTCTATGACAAGTTTGTCATGGAGTTGAGATACCCCATAAGCACCAGCCAGAGCGCTACGATCTACACCTTTGCTTTTGGAGAGGCGGGAAATAACTGGAATAATTTTTATGACTTTAACCCGTTTAAGTCATATCGTTCTGCTGGTTTTGGAGCACGCATTTTCATGCCCGCCTTTGGTCTGATTGGACTTAACTGGGCCTACGGCTTTGACAAGCTACCCGGTGCGCTGGAGATCAGCGGGTCGCAGTTCCACTTCACGATCGGTCAACAACTTCGCTAGAAAATGAGGGCTGCGGTCATAGTTTTCGTGTTTTTGCTCTTCGGCCTGAATTTTGCCCAAGCTCAGAAGTTCGGATACATTGACACAAACTTCATTTTGAGCAAAATGCCCGAATATTTGAAGGCCCAAAGTGAGATTGAGCAGCTTTCCATTGGGTGGCAAAAGGAGGTCGAAGATTTGCAACGGGGGGTAGAGCTGGCCTATACCTCACTCAAGGCAGAGGAAGTTTTGCTGACAGAAGAAATGAAAGATGAGCGAATGGTCATGATTCACAAGAAAGAGGGTGAATTGAAAGAATACCAACGTAAAGTATTTGGATTTGGTGGCCTATTTTTTTTGAAAAAACAGGAATTGATTAAACCTTTGCAAGATAAAGTATGGGATGCCGTTGAAAAAGTTGCCAAACAAAACCGACTTGCAATCATCTTTGATAAATCTGGTGAACTGGTGATGATCTATACAGATCCTCGGCATGATTATACGGATTTTGTACTTGAGGAACTTGGACTAGGAGACCCTAATGATAAAATCAAATAACAAATAAACCTGAACATGAGAACCCTACTAATTGCAATGATAACGCTGGCTTCCATTGGAGCCTTCGCGCAATCGACCACACCCGTAGCCCAAAAGATTGGCTTCGCGGACCCTGCCTATATTTTTAGCCAGTTGCCACAGTACAAACAAATTGAGAGTGAAATGAAAACGCATGGCGATCAACTTCAAGCTCAGGCTAAAGCAAAGTATTCAGAGTATGAAACTAAGCTGAAGGCTTATCAGGCAGGTGCAGCGACAATGCTAGATGCTGTGCGCCGGGACAAAGAGAGTGAGCTAACTCAGCTTCAGGAAAATATCCAGAAGTTTCAGCAGGATGCACAAGCCTCCCTGCAAAAGAAAGAGGCAGATTTGATGAGTCCCGTCAATGGCAAGATTGGAAACGCCATTGAAGAGGTAGCCAAAGAAAACGGATATACATTCGTCCTTAACCCTCAGATACAGGGGAGCATCGACATTCTTCTGTTCGGTGACGAGAAGTATGACATTTCACTTCTCGTGTTGAAGAAATTGGGAGTTACCCCGGCTGCACCGGCCAAGTAACACCCCCCCCAATTGTTATAGAACCCTGACTGAATTCAGTCAGGGTTTTTTGTTTCGGTGGTATCTCCAGCCGGGGCTTTATCAGGGTGGAATGGAGAGGCCTCCTGATGGATACGGATCGCTTTTCTGGACAACCACAAGCCGACCACGAGCGATGCCATGGCACCAATCCAAATCCCAGGCACAAAGGAAATGAACCAGAAGTAGTCGTAGGCACCATGAAATGCGGTGGCAGCAAGAAGGCCTACTAAGGCAAGAATGCCCCGCTTATGCTCAAATTTTGCTTTTCCAAGGTAATAGCCCATAAGAATGGCAAATGTTGCATGCGCAGGCACTGCGGTAAACATGCGCAGGACAGCTGTGGTGACTCCCCCCTCGCTGACATAGAGAATATTTTCAAATGTTGCAAAGCCCATACCGACCATCACTGAGTAAACAATCCCGTCAAAAGGCTCATTGAAGTGAGCATCATTGTAAAGTATTCCGCGGACGAATAGAAACTTGCTGAACTCCTCAACAAAGGCCACAAGTATAAAAGCGTGCACAGCTTGTTGCGAGAGGTTGGTCTCATCCGTTGGAACAAACATTTCAAGTGGGAAACTGATCATGAACGTGACGAGCACAGCCAGAATTCCAAAAATGAAACTCTTTATGAGCAATCCTATTGGTTCCCGTTCATGTTTGTCCTTTAGATAGACGTACACAATAATAGAAGCGCCGGGTGCAGAAGAGATTGCCAAGAGTGTTAGCGTATCCACAATCTCGATTATTCAATGACATCTTCGATAGCATCCAACTTGCTTTCGTTAAATGAGCCTGATGTAGCAAATACTATCTTTCCGAGCTCGTTCAATACAAAAAAATAGGGAATATCGCGCTTTTCAAAGTCAAGAGCTTCCTTATACGACTTCAACTCCCCTTTGTAAAAAAGGATGTAGGGCAGAAGTTGCGGATCAACATTTTTCAGTGCCTTACGCTTGGCAGTACCTTCTGCTGCCGCATTTATCCCGGTAAACATTGGAATAAAGAATACGTTTACGTCATAGCCCGTGCCAGCCAGCAGCCCTTCAGGTTTTTGGATAAATTTTGAGAAGATGGGGCCGAACCAGGTGTTGAGTTCGTCTTCCGATTTCTTGGAGTAGGCCAGGCCCAAGAGCGTAAATTTTCCACCAACATCCATCGGCAATGTAACTTTCTTGTCGTCCGCCGTCTCAGCACTCATTTCAGGGAATTGTTTTCCCACTACCTGCGAGAAACCATAAACCGAAATGGCAAGGAAGAAGGAACTGGTGACGATCCATTTCATGGGCCTTGAAAGCTGGTAAGGTAAACAATGTACAAAAAAGGTAATTTGTATTCCCTTCATTTTTATAGAATTTCCCCATACTCCTAAGCAAAACGAGCCCTCACATGCCGCAGCAAACATGCGCTTGGCACAGATTTATGAAAAGGAAGGCAAGAAGTCAGAGGCTAAGGTGAAGTATGAAACAGCGCTGAAGATGGACAACTCGCTCCAGGAGGCCAAAGAGGGCCTGTCTCGCGTTTCTAAGCCGTAAAAGACCTTACTTCAGGAAAAACGGAGGCTTTTGTTCATCCCAGTCGGTCGCCTCCTGAAATGCCCGGGCCAATGCAACTACATCCGCCTCGCCGTACAATCCTCCCAAAAATGAAATGCTCGTTGGGCTTCCCTTGCTATTGAACCCATTCGGCATGACTATACAAGGAACACCTGTCAGGTTCGTGAGTAGCAATTGAGAACCCCCAAAACTGGGTGCTATAATCACGTCGTATTCTTTTGTCTTCTGATAGTATTCGTTAATGAGCAGCGACCGGATGCGTGACGCGTTGATATAATCGACAGCAGGAATAAAGCGGGCGGCTCGAAAGCTGTTTGGCCAGGCATTCCGACGTTGATCAGTAAGCAGGCTGTCTCGGTCAGAGCGGGTAAGAAGGTCAAAAGATGCCGCTGCTTCCGCAATTAGCATGATCCGCACGGCAGACAGGGGCAAATCCGTGTTGAGGGATAAGGGTTCCGGTTGAATTCCCAAAGAACGGAGCACATCCAGGCTCTTAAGATCATTTTCTTTTGAAGCATAGTTCTCATCAAACAATGACTTGAGGTAGGCAACGCGCAATTTTTTGATATCCGTCTTGCTTGAATAGTTGAATGCCGCGTCTCGTACATGCTGATCCAGCCCATCGGATCCATGAATGACATCGAATACCAGCGCACAGTCAAGCACGGAGCGGCATATCGGTCCGATCTTATCCATACTCCAGCTAAGGGCCATCGCACCGTAGCGACTTACACGGCCATGAGAAGGGCGCAGTCCAGTGACCCCGCACCGGGTAGCGGGTGAGACAATGGATCCAAGAGTTTCTGTGCCGATGGAGAAAGCAACGAGACCAGCTGCAGTTGCTGCCGCCGATCCGGCAGAAGATCCACTTGAGCCTTGCTTTAGGTCCCATGGATTCCGCGTTACGCCGCCATACCAAATGTCACCCATCGCCAACGCGCCCATTGTTAATTTCACAAGCAGAACAGCGCCGGCTTCTTCCAGTTTCCGCACGACAGTCGCCGTCTCAGTGATTTCCTGGTCCTTATAGGGCATAGCGCCCCAGGTTGTTTTCGTTCCCTCAACCGCAAGGAGATCCTTGATTCCAAAAGGGATTCCATGAAGCGGGCCTCGGTATTTTCCCATTGCGATTTCTTCATCGGCTTGTTTAGCTTTCTGCAAGGCGTAGGATTCTAGCATTGTGATGGTGCAGTGAAGGGTGTCAGAATATTTCTTCAGGCGGTTGATGTACAGTTGTGTCAATTGGGTTGAGGTAACCTTCCGGCTTTTCATGAGCACGGCCAGTTTGTGAACGGGCAGAAATGCAAGATCTGATGGATTTGCAGGAACCTGAATACTCTTTGCCAAACCCCAGTCCAAAGGTCTCTGATTTGTTTCCATAACGAATCCAACGGGTGTCGGATCAAAGACAAGAGACATAGGTACCCCGTTCTGAAGTGGGTACGCATGGAGGGCTTTCAATGACTTCTGGTTATCCTCCAGGTTTTTGAAAAGTGAGTCACGTTCCGCTATTGTAAAGGCCAGGTCGTAATAGGGCTCTATTTCCTGTGTAGGATACTTACTGGATTGTGCGAGTACAGCCTGGCCAAAAATTACAAGCAGGCCCACGCAAGCACAAATGATATACCAGGCACTGCGATTGGGGCTTCCCTTTTTCATAAAATTGATTTGATAGCTAATCTACGAACATTGCAATTTGAGTAGCTAACTTAGCGCACGTTACTATAATCAATCAGGCACAAAACCCACGTAAACCCATGAAGCAAACATTGATTTTAGTCCTTGCATTGGCACTTGCAAACGGCACAAAGGCCCAAACCGATGGCATAACCATTTGTCACTCATCCTCAACCAAGAAATTTCAGAGTTTTGCCCTGAATGAGGATTTCAACATGGAACATCCGAATCCCCGGGAATATGTCCACGTCAGTGCGGTGGGAGGGGAAATGATCAAATATAAATGCCCGGATGGAACAGAGGCCAATGGATATTTTCTTAAAGTCACGAAGCCTTCCAACAAGTGGATTTTTGTAATCCAGGAATGGTGGGGACTCAACGATAATATCAAGCGGCAAAGTGATGACTTGTACACGGAATTGGGTGATGTAAATGTTGTGGCCCTTGATATGTATGATGGGAAGCTGGCAACGGAACGGGAGATGGCAGGCAAGTACATGGGGGAATTCAAACAGGAGCGTGGTGATCAGATTATTCGCGGGGCACTGGCATTTGCGGGACCCCATTCAAGAATTGGTTCTGTGGGCTGGTGTTTCGGCGGTGGACAATCACTTCTTGCCGCACTACTGGCGGGCAAGCAAGCCGCAGCCTGCGTCATGTACTATGGAATGCCGGTTGAAGATGTGGCAGTTTTGAAGACCCTCAATTGTGATGTGTTGAATATCTGGGGAAGCCAGGATCAATGGATCAACAAGGCGGTGATGGACAAGTTTGAGGGCAACATGAAGTTGGCGGGAAAGAAACTGACCATCAAAGCCTATGATGCGAATCATGGATTTGCCAATCCGAGCAACCCGATGGGAGCATTTAATGAGGCTGCGTATAAGGACGCGCATAAGAATACGATTGAGTTCTTCCGTAGCAACCTGCAGTAATCTGTGTCAATCTGTGGAATCTGTGGCTAACCTTTTTTTTGCCACAGATTCCACAGATTATCACAGATGAATCCATGGTTATTCCCATACCACTTTCCCTTTTTCATGATACCACGCAGGATAACGGGGGACGTAGATTTTTTCAAGGGCATTGCGTTTCAGTTTAAGTGTAGGAGTTAGCAGCCCATTTTCCTGAGTCCAGTCTTTTTGCATAACTACGGCCGCTTCCAATTTCTCGTACGAATCAAGTTGAGCATTGACTAAATCCATGGTTGCTGAAAGACTGGCAGTAATTTCGGCCCGGCTTTTCAGTTTGGCCGCTTCGGTAAGTACGGTCAATATGATAGGTTGCGGAATTCCCATGCCGACCACACAAATCTGTGCAATGTCCTTGTTTTCCATCAGCTTCATTTCTATTGGCGCAGGTGAGATATATTTTCCTTTGTCTGTTTTGAATTGATCTTTGACGCGGCCTACAATGGTGAGAAATCCTTGTTCATCGATTACTCCTGTATCACCTGTTTTCAGAAATCCATCTGCATCAAACATTTCTGCAGTGAGTTGTGGCTCCTTGTAGTAGCCCCGCATGAGGTAGTCTGACTTCACGCAAATTTCTTCATTTGCGGCAATTTTTACTTGCAACCCTGGTAATGGCTTGCCAACGCTCCCAAATTTGTAACCACGCTGGCTATTAAAGTGGGCGTACACGCAATCTTCCGTCATACCATACACTTCAAAAATGGTGACACCGAGCTTTTGCCACCATAGCAACTGACTGACGCTGAGTGGTGCGGCTCCGGAAAAAAATAGCTTCGCGCGATTCAGCCCTAACTTCTTGCGAATGGATTTCTTCAGAATGGAACCGACTAGTGGAATGGAAATCAACCTGCTGAATTTCGGTTCCGGTATTTTTTCGAGAATCTTTTCCTGAAACTTCGACCAAATTCTGGGTACGGCAAAGAAATAGTCAGGTTGCGTGTCAGCCAGATTCTTTGGGAAGGTGGCAAGAGATTCCGAAAAAGAAAACTCGGCCCCAAGAAGCAGACCCATGGTCTCAATCCCTATGCGTTCTGCGATATGACTCATGGGGAGGTAGGAGAAGAGCTTGGGCCGATCGGGAAATTGTACAGCTTGACGTGCTGTTGTAAGCGTTGCGTGGAACGACTTGTAGGCATGCATGACCCCTTTTGGATTTCCTGTAGTTCCTGATGTATATACAATGGTCATCAGGTCCTCCGGATTCAAGGGTGTGAAAGAAGAAAGGGGTGTTTGCCTTCCAATAATTTTCTCCCACGTGGTTTCTTCGGCTACCCCGTAGGCCTCAATACTAATTCTTTCGATAGGTGGAATCCCGGCCGCCTGCGATTTGAAATCATCCAGCTTACCAATGATAACAACTTTAGCTTCGCTATGAATCAAAATATCTCGAACAGCCTCCATGTGCAACGTAGGGTAGAGGGGAACGGAAATATGCCCGGACATCATGATCGCCAAGTCAGCCATTACCCAATGCGGGCAGTTCTTCGAAAGGATCGCAATCTTGCTTTGGGCAGGGAGATTCAGGGAATTCAGGTAGGCTGCGATCCGCCTGATTTCGCCCCCGGCCTGTTGGTAAGTCCAGGTTATCCAGTCGTCGCCCTTGGCTTGGCGAAGGACGATGTCAGTTGGACAGGTCTTTTCCCAATGGAGAAAGTATTCAAGCGGGTTGGTCATACAATTAGGTTTGGCAATGTGAATATAAGGTTATCAGGGATATTGCAAACCGGGCATGAGGGTAATTCCTATCTTCGCAGCATGAGCGCCCCCAAAAACAAGCTTTTTCTTCTTGATGCCTACGCACTCATTTACCGAGCACATTTTGCCTTTACTAAGAACCCGCGCATCAACTCCAAGGGGATGAATACATCCGTGGCGTTCGGCTTCACGAATACACTGCTCGAGGTACTGACCAAGCAGAAACCCACCCACATCGCCGTTGCGTTTGATACGGCGGCATCAACATTTCGCGACGAGATGTTTTCAGAGTATAAAGCCACACGGCAGGAAACGCCTGAAGATATTCGCTCCAGTATCCCCATCGTAAAAGAGATCATCCGTGGATTTAATATTCCCATTTTGGAAATGGACGGGTACGAAGCTGATGACATCATCGGAACCATTGCGAAAAAAGCCGTCGTAAGAGGATTTGATGTCTTTATGATGACGCCTGATAAGGACTTTGGTCAAATCGTTGAGGAAAACATAAAATTGTACAAGCCGGCCTATATGGGCAACTCGGTTGATATCCTGGGTCCCAAGGAAGTCTGTGAGAAGTGGGATATCGAAAACGTTAGTCAGGTCATTGATATGCTTGGCCTGCAAGGCGATACGTCAGATAACATTCCAGGCATACCAGGTGTAGGTCCAAAGACGGCTGCCGAACTGCTGAAGCAGTATAAGACGGTCGAAAATGTAGTGGCTCATGCCAGCGAGCTTAAAGGGAAACTTAAGGAAAGAGTTCAACAATATGGGGATCAAGCGCTCCTCTCGAAGAAGCTTGCAACGATCGTAACCGATGTTCCAGTTGAATACAGCGAGGAGATGCTGTTGTATACGGGACCCAACAAAGAAGTGCTTACGCCCATCTTTGAGGAAATGGAATTCAAGACCATGATGGCACGCGCCTTTGCTGGCACCAGTGGCCCAACACCAGTTGCCCATGAGGCTCCCGCTACCCAGCAAGGATCTCAGCTTTCCATGTTCGGTGCGACAGCCGGGGTTGGGGCGATTGAAAAGCGAGTATCCGTTGGACGCAGAACATCCATAGCAAAAGAAGAGAAGAATGACCTCCTCGAAAAGTGGAGAAGTTGCAAAGAGATCGCAGTTGAAGTGTTGATCGATGAGGGTGAGCATTTTGATTTCAAATTGACTGGCATTGTTTTTTCGGCTATCGCCGGAGAAGCTCACTATAGCGAAGCGGCACAGCTAACTGACTTCGCGCCACTTTTGTCTGACGAGCGAATATTGAAAATCGGTCATAACATTAAATCGTCGATGCTGGCGTTGAAAAAAGCCGGAATAGCGATGAAAGGCCCCGTATTTGATACAATGCTGGCGCATTATTTAATTGAGCCAGAAGCCTCGCATGACTTATCCATCATTGCCGGTCAATACCTGGGAATTCAGTTGTCTTCAGAAAAAGAGGAACGCGAGTTGGCTATGGAGCGTGTGGACATCGCGCTTCAGCTTCGCCCCAAACTGCAGAAGGAACTTGAAGTGAGAAGACACGCGTTGCTGGCACGGGATGTTGAAATGCCCCTTGTTGAGGTGTTGGCATCAATGGAAGCAGAGGGTGTGAGGGTTGATGAAGAAGTCCTTAAATGGATGTCTGAAGCACTTCGCAAGGACAGTGAAAAGGTGCAGAAAGAGATTTTCCAGCTTGCAGGAGCAGAGTTCAACATCGGCAGTCCAAAGCAGCTCGGCGAGATTCTTTTTGACCGGATGAAGCTATTGGACAAGGCTAAGAAGACCAAAACAGGCCAATATGCAACCGGAGAGGAGGTACTGCAGAAGCTTGCGCCGGAGCACGAGATCGCTAAGAAGATTCTGGATTTTCGCGAATATGAGAAACTTCGTTCAACCTATGTGGATGCCTTGCCGCGCATGGTGAGCAAGTCCGATGGACGAATTCACTCAGATTTCAGACAAGCAGTGGCGGCTACTGGCCGATTGAGTTCTAACAATCCCAACCTTCAAAACATTCCGATAAGGACAGAGAAAGGTAGGCTAATTCGAAGTGCGTTTGTTCCACGCGACAAGAACTACCGGTTTATGTCAGCCGACTATTCGCAGATTGAGCTACGCATCGCGGCCTCCTTTGCGAAAGACGCGACCATGATTGAAGCCTTTCGCAACCGGCGCGATATTCATGCTACGACAGCCGCGAAGGTTTTTAAGGTGCCATTGGACAAAGTGACGCCTGACATGCGCCGCAAGGCGAAAGAAGTAAACTTTGGGATTTTGTATGGAAGCACCGCCTTTGGTCTCTCACAGAACCTGGGGATATCAAAGACGGAGGGAGCCGAGATCATCGAATCGTATTTTAAGGAGTTTCCAGGGATCAAGCGATACATGGATGATACAATCAACTATGCCCGTGAGAAAGAGTACGTGGAAACAATTCTCGGTCGACGAAGGTATTTGAGGGACATCAATTCGCGAAATATCACCACTCGGGGTTTTGCCGAGCGGAACGCGATCAATGCCCCGATCCAGGGAAGCGCAGCGGATATTATCAAGATTGCCATGATTAATATTCACCACTGGCTGATCAAAGAAAACCTGAAGACGAGAATGATTCTTCAAGTGCACGATGAACTGGTGTTTGACCTTCACAAGGAAGAGGAAGAAGTTGTGAAGCCCCGTATCATTGAGTTGATGAAGACCGCTGTCATCATAGATGTACCGATGGAGGTAGAAGTTGGGATTGGCAAGAACTGGCTGGAGGCTCACTAACCTCACCCAAGCCTCCATTCCTCTTGGGAGAGAGGGAAAGTTCGCTAGCCAACTCTTGCTTTCAAGGAACGTATTACGCGTGGCCCATACCACAAGCAGAATCCTGATATAGACATCAAGAGCAGGCCCCAGCCAATGTAGTTGGTATAGAAAAGTTTAAATCCATCGCTGATGATGGATCCGTCATGGATATGTTCAATCCAATCTGCATGGCGCTGGCCGACAGATAGCACTTTGCCAGACTTTCCATCAATTTGCACCTCCCAATAATTCACATAGATTACTTTGATAATTCCCTTCTCGGGCCTGGCATCCACACGTTCAATCGCTACTGATTGATGGAGCACTGAATCAAGGGCCTGTCCGGCAGAACGAACAACTGTATCGAAGCTGACCCATTCAGCGACGTTTGATGAGAGACCCTCCTGCGTAGGTGGCTGCAGAAGATTCACATCTTTCTTCCAACCCAGCAATAGTCCGGTCACACTGCTGATAAGCATAAAAAAAATAATGGATATGCCAATCCAATGGTGAAGTGTTCGGAACTGGCGCAAGCGGAGGATCAGGTTGGAGAGCTTCATTATTCAGAGATATTTATCTTGCCATTTAGAATTTTACACGAAGGGTGCCAAACAAACTTCTTCCCGATGAATTAATGCCGGATGCAAATTGACGATACTGAAGATCCATCAGGTTGTCCAGGCCAGCCTGCAGCGTAAATGTTTTGTTAATTTCATAGCCTAGCCTAGAATTGATGGTAAACCATGAAGGCGTTCCCTCTGCAGGAGCATACTGGGAGTTATCCTCGCCACTCGAACTGTATTCTTCAATTTTTTTCCAGCCATTAAAATTGGAGAAAATCTCGGATCGGAATTTTGCCATGTTAAACTGGATGCCGATTCGACCAAAGTCCGGGGGGATGTGATCAAGAGGTGTTTCGTAGGGCGTTGTCCGCACGCGTCCGCGCGTATCGTTGTAGGCCGCGGTCAGAATGAAATTCTCTGAGAGATCTGCCCGTACAGACGCACTATAGCCGAGGATGTATGCCTTTAGCGCATTTTGACTTGAGACAATGTTGCTGGGGAATCCACCGTAAGTAATGTTTGATTGTCCATTTAATGTAGTTGGAAGAATGACTATTGCATCGTAGAAGTCAGTCGCGAATACCGTTGCCTCAAGCCGAACTTTGTCGCCAAAGAATTTGGTTATGCTGAAGTCGGCATTTAGTGTTTTTTCCGGTTTCAGATCTGGATTGGGAACAACCAGCGTGCCAACAGAGCCTGGGCTTCCGGTCACGCTGTCGAATACCTTGGCTACGTCATCAATGTTTGGAACGCGATACCCGGCGCTGGCCATGAATGAGAACTTCCAGGAGGTTGGCGTGTAAATGATCCCTACATTCCCGCTGACAAATGACGGAGTCTGCGAGATGTTGTCATAGGGAAATGGAAAGAAAGTTTTGTCAACGAATGTTGCGTTGAGTGAACTCATGCCCAGGCGGATACCGTCATTGAGAATCCATTTGTCTGAAAGCGCTAACGTATGTGTCAGGTAAATGGCCAGCATGTTCATGCTGTTGTTTCCATCAGGATAGCGAGTACTTTGTGGACTTTGAGCCGAGGTGGATATGTCCGTACTCACCGCGGTTGACTTAAGAGAGTTAAATTGGCCATCAACGCCATACCGAAAACTATTCTTTCCAAGAGCCTTTGCAAAGTCCACGGTAAGCCCCAACACATTTACTTCTTCTACCCGGTCGTTCCTGCTATTGTTGTTGAACCGGCGATCGTGACGGCTTTCTTCCAAATTCTGATAACTCAGCGTTGCTGAGAGTCTGTCAGCCAATTTACCCAGCCCAGCAACTTGAAGGCTATACGAACCCATTAGCCTCGTTTGAGGACCATAGTACCATTCCCCAAACCGCAATCCAGCTCCCTGCGGATCGGTAAGTCTATCATATCGGGGAATGTTGGTCGAGTTAGAATACTGCAGATTAAAAATATGGGTGACGCGTTTGCTCTGCTTGAATAGAAACTTCTGGAGCAAATCCCATTGCTTGTACCCACTCAATATTTGTACGTAGGGGTCACTGTTTTGGACCAGGACATCTGAGGTATTGTCAGCCGACCTTTGAGCGTACTGCGGGCGCACACCGAATTGCTCGCCAAGCGAAGGGTTTGTTTCTTTTCCCATCATGAGGTCACTGAAATCGCTGTAGGTGAAAGACGTCAATGACCCAAAGCGGCTGCTGCCCAGGTTGACGTCGAAGTGCGCTGTCTTTTCGTGATTGGCAGAGCCATAGCGGAAGAACGTATTGCCGCTTGGCTTTAAACTGCTGTCAGGGGAAAGCTCGGGGTTTTTTGTGTAGAAGTGTATCACGCCACCCAGGGCATCACTCCCGTACACAGTGGAGGAGGGACCAAAGAGGACTTCAGCACGATCGAGCATATTGTTATCAACAGTGATAACACTCTGGATGTGGCCGGCCCGATAGATCAGATTATTCATGCGGACACCATCGATCATCAGCAGCACCCGACTGGCTTCAAAACCTCTAAGCATGGGGCTTCCGCCGCCTTGCTGACTTCTTTGGACTGCAAC
>JANPES010000130.1:0-4395 GCA_031423035.1 Cyclobacteriaceae bacterium
ATGAGGTAGATGAGTGGATAGATCAGGTAGTAGGACAGGGCCTGCATTCTTTAAATTTTTGTCAAAAATAGGACTTTAGGTTGATCGCACCCAGTAAGGGTATATGGCCAGTGATTTTTAAGTATCTTCACTTGAGGAAACCCAAAGAAAGCTGACCTTATCCAATTCCACCCGAATGAACTTTTCCTGATTTACGACCCGCATTCAACTGTGGGCCGGCAAACGAAGGCAATGGCCCTGGACGTATGCAGCCACATTAACGAAGTAGACGTTGTTCACGAAAAGTTATCGCCGATGTATTGGCGAGAAGTCGTAACGATGTTGGGATTGCAACCGAAAGATCTGCTGGACGGATCGCCTGCGGATTACAAAAAGGCCGGTGATACCGATTTTACCATGGATGGCTTAATGTCCTTTCACAAAATGGGAGCCGAGTCAAGTATCCGATCGTGATTTTTGGACAGTCTGCCGTTCTCTGCAAAACGCCTACGGATATCAATAAGCTCAAGGGCAAACAAGCGGAGAAGTCTCTTCCGCATTTGAAAAATTACAGATAGCACGTTTACTCACCAGGGGCTGGTCAATTGGTCTCGGAGATCTTTTCTGTCTGGTCACGCCTGAAAAAGGCTGGCGTAATGAGTGGTTCAATCCCATTTATCCTTACTTGCATCATTAATTCCATACATCACCCGTGCTATGATTAATCTAACCTTGCTTCAAACCACCCCCGCAATAGTTGTGGCCATCATACTGATGGTTTTATTGATACTCGCTTATCTATTTGGCTACCGGTTTCGCACATACCAGGTTCGAAAAAATCCGGAGCTTGGGAAAACGGATATCACAACCATCAACGGAATGCTTCTCGGAGTCCTTGGGCTGCTTTTGGCCTTCACGTTCAGTATGTCTAATACCCGCTACGATACACGTCGCCAGGTCGTGATTGAGGAGGCCAACAACATAGGCACCGTCATTTTGCGTACGGATGTCTATCCAGATAGCATGCGAAGCGTATTGCGTAGCGGACTAAAAGAATATGTCGAAGCCCGAATCGCATTCTATGAGGCTGGGATGGATATGAGCAAGACGATGATGTACTTTTTGAAAGCTGATTCGATCAGCGGCACTGTCTGGGCGGCTGTTGCCAAGTATGCGAAAAAAGACAACATCACTACACGAACATCAGAAATGATTCCTGCACTCAATGCGATGATTGACATTACAACCACGCGCCGGGCAGCCGGAGAGTCAACGATTCCTGATTCTATTTTGTATTTTCTGTTTGGCCTATGCCTATCCTCCGGCTTCTTGCTGGGGTATGATCACAAAGGTGTGATCAACTGGGTGGTTGTCATTGGTTTTGCCATTACACTTTCTGCGACCGTGTTCACGATCCTTGATCTCGACCGGCCCCGTTCCGGATTGGTAAACCTGGACGGACCGAACCAGAAGATTGTGGCGCTGAGAGGAATGTTCAAGGAATAGGATTCTGCGTCGGTCGCTTCAACCCAAAACAGGAGATAGGCCCTGCCTTTGCTTCGAAATGACCAACAAGAGGTATCCTACAGCCCCTGGGTGTTGACCGGGATGGCCCGGGGGTATCAGAGCGTTGGGGGATCTGAAGAAAGCACTGAAATATGCTCAGGAGGCCTTAATACTTAAGGCAAATCTCAATGTTCAGGCTGCGATTGAAGGGAGATCAAATGGAGAAAGGCGAGCCCATTAATTTAGGGTGGATATTCAGGACAATGGAAACACTCGTTTATGTTTAGTATTCAAATGATGTACTAGGTGGTGGAATCGGTCGTTATTGCAGGAGAGTCCGTTCATGTTTGGTTATGGAACGAGGTTTTGCTATATTTGTGGAGTTTTTGACAGAATCGTTAAGAAGTAGTGAAGCATTTTCTCCCCGAGCAGATCATTTTCCTCACTTTCCCAATTATTTTGACTTAAACAAGGCCTAGGGCTGTCAGTGTTTCAGCGCACTTTTGGCCGGTTTCACACGGTTTCCACACACCGGATGAACTAAAGCGGTAGTTAATTGTTTTAAGTGGGTGACGAAAAGCAAGACCAAATGGCAAAATCTAATAACGCGTTTATAAAGAAGCAGAAGGAGGCAGTACGAAAGAAGAAACGGTTAGAAAAAGAAGAAAAGAAAGAAGAACGTAAAAAAAATTCAAAAGGAGGGGACCTGGAAAATATGATTGTCTACGTAGATGAGTACGGCAATTTCACCACGGAACCCCCCAAAAATTTCCCTCTGGGATCAGTTAGTAAATTAAACAATAAATAATCAGTACCATGAAAGAAGGAACAGTGAAATTTTTCAACAATGAAAAAGGATTTGGATTCATCAAGCCGTCGGACTCTTCCGAAGACCTGTTTGTACACAAGTCGGGCCTTATTGATGAGATCCGTGAAAACGACCGTGTAAAATTCGATGTTGAGCGTGGAAAGAAGGGCATGAATGCCGTTCGTGTTGAAGTAATTCAATAATCCAAGCCAACTGACAGCAAGTAAACAGATGAGGAAAATAACGTTTGATGCGAAAGGATCTTCTTTTTTTAATTCTGTAAAAGAGAAAGTTGACCGCTATTTTTCCGAACAGCAGCTGGATCCCACCGGGAGCCGGAAGTTGTATGTGAAGAGCAGCATCCTGGTAGTATCTGCATTGTCCCTTTACTGTTTACTTGTTTTTTTTAATCTCCCCGCCTGGATTGCCATAGGAGCCTGTGCACTCCTCGGCTTTAATCTCGCCACCATTGGCTTCAATATCATGCACGAAGGAGGCCATCAGAGCTTCTCTAAACATTCCTGGCTCAACAGCATCTCTGCCTATTTTCTGAATGTATTGGGTGGAAATACCTACTACTGGAAAATCAAACACAACATTAACCACCACACCTATACCAACATTGAGGGCGTGGATTCTGACATCGACGTGAAACCGTTCATGCGTTTACACGAGGAACAGCCACGCTATGCCATTCATCGGTTTCAGCATATTTACTGGGTAATCCTCTACGGGGTCTCTTACATCGCATGGGTATTCCATGATGACTTCGTTAAGTATTTCACGGGTCGTGTGTCACCAAACATGCCGAAGAAAAATCTCAACGTCAAGGAGCATACCATCTTTTGGTTGACAAAAGTATTCTACGTCAGTGTTTACCTGGTCATTCCTATTCTTATGGTAGGTTGGCTGAAGGCCATTGTCGGTTTTCTTATCGTGACCATCGTAACTGGACTCTTTATCAGCATTGTGTTCCAGCTCGCTCACACCGTGGAGGGAACGGAATTCACCATGCCGGACAAGTCATCAGACAAGGTTCAAGAGGAGTGGGCTGTTCATCAGGTCCAAGTGACATCCAATTTTGCTACACGAAGCAAATTGCTGTTCTGGCTCCTCGGCGGACTGAACTTCCAGATTGAGCATCACCTTTTCCCCAAGGTAAGTCACATTCATTATCCGCAAATAAGCAAACTTGTGCGCGAAACCTGCCGGGAATACAATATTATCTACAACGAATACCCGACGATGGTCAGGGCATTTTTCTCCCATGTCTTATTCCTGCGTAAAATGGGAACCGCATAAAGAGGCAGTCTAACAACCCGTACTAAATTCAGCACTACAGCGAATGAGGCAATTAAAGATAGTTAAGCAGATTACCAACCGCGAAAGCGAGTCACTTGATAAGTACCTGACGGAAATAGGGAAAGTCGATTTGATTACATCCGAACAGGAAGTGGAACTTGCTAAGCGGATTCGTGCCGGTGACTCAGTAGCATTGGAAAAACTTGCGTTGGCCAACCTTCGCTTTGTGGTATCCGTAGCTAAACAATACCAGAACAACGGTATGTCGCTTGGTGATTTGATCAACGAAGGAAATGTTGGTCTTATCAAAGCTGCTTCACGGTTTGATGAGACACGCGGATTTAAGTTTATTTCCTATGCGGTGTGGTGGATTCGTCAATCCATCATGCAGGCTCTGGCCGAACAGTCACGCATTGTGCGCCTTCCGCTCAACCGGGTAGGATCACTGAACAAGATTAACAAGACGTTTTCCGAGTTGGAGCAAAAATTTCAGCGCGAGCCCTCAGCCGAGGAACTGGCTGAAGTACTTCAAATTACAACTGAAGAGATTGCCAACAACATGCGTATTTCCGGTCGCCATGTGTCTGTAGATGCACCTTTTGTACAAGGAGAAGAAAACAGCCTTCTGGACGTCCTGGAGAATGATAATTCAGAAACTCCAGACTCCATGCTTATGGCAGATTCCCTTCGTCGGGAAGTCAGCCGTGCACTTTCTACTTTGCCACAGCGCGAGTCGGATGTAATGGCGCTCTATTTCGGTTTGAATGGTCAGCAGGCCCTCACCCTTGAAGAGATCGGTG
>JANPES010000131.1:0-4304 GCA_031423035.1 Cyclobacteriaceae bacterium
TGGTGTTGACCGCCTGATCCGACGCGCTAGGGGCCTGCACAATTACACGACAATCAGGGGCGAGGGCCTGGAACAACCACTCCTTGATGGTGGTTTTACCGTTGCTGCCTGTAATGCCAACTACGGGGATATTGAACTGGCTTCTGTGGTACGCGGCGAGCTGTTGTAAAGCCGCCAGGGATGAAGGTACCTTTAGAATGTTTGCACCAGGTAATGAGCCTTCTGCTACCTGGGCCTCAACGACAAATTGCCGAAGACCCTGAGCGTACAGTTCAGACAGGTACATATGACCATCGTGCCGCTCGCCCTTCGTTGCAAAGAACACGGAGCCTTCTCCGATAACAGGTTTACGGCTATCCGTGACTAGCGCGTCAATGGGCCGGTCCTTGGCAAGCTGAAGAAGTTGACCGGAGGTGATGGAGACAAGTTCGGAGAACAGCATAGCGTCAGAAAAGCCTTGCTCCATTAGGTACTTTTTTGTCAATGGTCGTAAGAACTACGTGGCCATTTTCGTCGGGAAATCCGGTCACCAAAACCTCTGACAGGAAGGGGCCAATTTGCTTTGGTGGAAAATTCACTACACAGGCAACTTGTCGGCCAGGGAGGTCATTTATCACGTAATGTTCGGTAATCTGAGCACTACTTTTCTTTGTCCCAAGGTCTGGACCGAGGTCGATCCAGAGCTTGAATGCTGGTTTTTTGGCCTCCGGGAACGGTTCTGCCTTTACAATGGTCCCAACCCGAATCTCCACCTTGCTAAAGTCTTCCCAGGTTATCATCTAATCGGTTTTTTTGTATATTCGAGACTCCGTATTCACCAATTCGTGTCTGGGTTCCAGAGTTTGAGTATGAAGTTATCAGGTCTTCTGTTTATTCTACTCGCAGTAATGCTGCTTTCTTTCACTGCAAAAGCGCAGGAAGAAACGCCTATGATTGAAGGACCGGACCCCTCTCACCGCGAGTTGAATTTCAGCGAAGATAAGACATTGATCTTTGATCACCCCAACCAAAATTCAATCGCTCGGGATTCTGCAATCCAGGTTACACCAAAAATCATCAACAAAATGGCCCGGCCTGAAGCGCCTAAGGAGCCCCATAAAGTCCGGAACGAGGAGGATGCTCTTGGATTTAATTTCCTTTTTTACATGATTCAGAAATACAAGCTTTCTGACATGATCGAGAACCAGTAGGTTCGCCGGCTACGGCACTTCTTTTCCCATCACCCATTTTAATAGCGCGAACCAATCCTGTCGATCCAGGTTAACATTGATTGAGCGTGCGGCCTCTTCGATTCGCTCGGGTTTTGTAGTGCCGATGATGGGGAAAATCCCAGAGGGATGTTTCATGAGCCAGGCAAGCGACAACTGGCTGTAGGAACAATCATAGCGTGCAGCCATTTGAAATACTTCCCGCTCGTCAACTGCGAAAGATTTTCCACCTGCCAATGGAGACCACGCCATCGGAGAAACGCGGAGTTCCATCAACGCATCAAGATCCCCGTTAAAAAAAGGGTCCAGGCGGGAAAGGGAAATTTCGATTTGGTTCGTGACCAGGGGTATTGCAAGATAGGATTGCAACATCCTGAACTGTGAAGGAGTGAAATTGGATACTCCGAAGTGATTTACTTTGCCTTGTGACCGAAGTTGTGCAAAAGTTTCCGCAACCTCTTCCGGGTTCATCAGCGGGTCTGGCCGGTGAATAAGCAGCAAGTCAAGGGTGTCAGTACCCAACATACGCAACGAATTTTCCACGGACCAAGTAATGTGGTCAGAAGAGGTGTCATAGTGTTTTACGTGTGTGTCCTGCCGTTTACCTGATGGGAACTTGATTCCACACTTGCTGATCAATTGCATTTGTCGACGCAAGCCTGGGTTTTTTCGCAACACATTTCCAAAGACCTCCTCGTTGGAATGGTCTCCGTATATGTCTGCATGGTCAAAGGTGGTTATACCTTGATCAAGCGCTGTATGCACAATTTTTTCCACCTGATCGGCAGAAACCGTATGCCATCTCCATGCGCCTGCAACAATACGGGAGAAGAGCGGCCCATCGGCATGAAGCAGTCGTTTTTTCATAGCACGACAAAAATAGAGACATCCGGGTCATTCCGACCCCCAGGATGGTTTCTAATTAATGGAATCAGTTTTTTAATCAGTTGATGAGTGACCCTTGCAGACGCAGGAGCTCAGTTTCAGAGACTTTGGCGTTGAAGCGTGCGGCAATGAGGCGATTATAGGCATCAGCAAGGCTCTGCTGCGCCGTTCGCAATTCAATGAAAGTCGTTATACCCCGGCGGAACCCCTCGAGCGCAATATTGACGTTCTCCTTGGCCAGAATAATATTTTCTTCTTCGATCTGGAGAACCTTCAGCGCATTCTCATAACTGATGAAGGCTATCCGGATACCAACCATGACAATGGTGAGTTGCTGTTCGTAGATTATTTTTTGGCGTTCCAGGTTTACCTTAGATTGCCCAATCAGGCGGTTAATATTCATCCCATTGACAATGGGTATTGAAACAGAGAGTCCATAGTTATAGCCGACGTTACGAATGAATTTTTGAGCGACCGGACTAGTGACAAGTTCATTCTCAGTTTGATTGAAATTGTAGGATGAGGTCAGGTTAATAATTGGCGAACGGCCAGCCCGGCTTTCACGTAGGGATTGTTCGGAAACAGAAATGCTCTTTCGTGCAGAAGCCAGGGCGGTATTCGTGTTCTCCACATTTTGTGTTATTCCTTCCAGCGTCAAACTCTGTACAATGGGTATGGAATCTGAGGTCTCATATTGTTCAGGAAGATCCATGCCCAGAAGTGAATTGAGTTGATCTTTGAGTTGTTGGATGATCGTCTCCTGCTGAATAGCCGCCGCCTTGAACGCATTAAGATCCACTTTTGCCTGGAGCAATTCGGGCTTGCCTCCAGTCCCGACTTGCAATTTGCGTTCAGCCAATTTTACGCGCTCTTCACTCACAGAGGTTTGTTCATGGATAGCTTTCAGTTGCTGCTTCTGTCGGACGATGCCATAGTATGTTGCAATGACACTGGCGGTCGTGTTCACCATTTGATTCTTCGCATTGAGGTATCCAAGGGCTTCCAATTCTGAAAGACGTTTGCGTGTCGCAAACATCCTAGTTCCGTCAAAGAGTGTCCACACCAACTGCACGGATGAGTTCATGCTGGTGGCTTGTGCACCAGAGCGAATGGTCTCCACATCCCCGAATGTCACGTTGCGGGAATCGTTGTTGTTTCTGACATACGCCCCGCTTCCGTTAATGTTGGGGAGGAAGACACCGAATGAAAACCGATTGTCATTACCGGCCAGCGCGGCCGAATTTTGAAATAGTCGAACGTCATAGTTTTTCTGCAAAGCAATTTGAACCACCTCATCCACCGAGACGGTCTGTCCGGTAACGGTGGGAGCAGAAAAAATTAAGAGAAGTATCCCAAAAGCGCTACGCTTCATGCAGAACTTCTTTCACAGGTGATTTAATATCGGGCGCTTCATAGTTGATATACTTTTTCTGGCGGGATAAGTAGGAGTACATGGCCGGGATAACGTAGAGTGTGAGTATCAAGGAGAACAAAACGCCACCAACAATAACAATTCCCAAGGGAATTCGGCTGGTAGATGCTCCACCCAACGACAGTGCCAGGGGAAGGGACCCAAGTGCCATCGCCAGGCTGGTCATCAGGATAGGCCGCAAACGCAACCGTGATGCGGTAAGAACTGCTTCGACTTTTGAGAGCCCTTCTTTACGTTTCTTATTAGCGAATTCTACGATCAAGATTCCGTTTTTGGTAACAAGACCAATGAGCATGATCATCCCGATCTCAGAGAAAATGTTTAGCGTTTGCTTGAAGAGGTACAAGGAGAGGAAGGCACCACAAATGGCGAGCGGCACGGTGAACATGATGATTAGTGGATCCGCAAAACTCTCAAATTGAGCGGCCAGAATCAGGTAAATAAGCACCAGAGCGAGGATAAACGCAAAGGAGGCATTTCCTGAACTTTCAGCAAAATCACGGGAAGACCCTGAGAGCGAAGTTTGGAATGTATCATCCAGTTCTTTGGCCGCGATCTCACGCATGGCTTCGATGCCGTCCCCAATTGTTTTTCCAGGCGCAAGACCAGAAGAGATTACCGCAGATTTGAACCGGTTGAAGTGATACAAGGACGGCGGTGTAGTTGATTCTTCTAACGTTACCACATTATCAATTGAGATCAACTCGCCCGATGCAGTCTTCACGTATAGACGCTTAAGGTCTTCAGGATCGTCTCGGTCCATCCGGGTTACCTGGCCA
>JANPES010000132.1:0-11088 GCA_031423035.1 Cyclobacteriaceae bacterium
CGTTGCCTCAAAGATGGCAAAGCCGGTATTGTAGTTGATGTTGCCGCCGGGCGCGATTCCAATTCCACCGACGATAGCCGCCAAGGCATCTGAAATATAGTCGCCGTTCAGGTTAAGGGTGGCTACGACCGAATACTCATCCGGGCGCAACAGGATTTGTTGCAAGAAAGCATCGGCAATGGCATCCTTAATTACCAATTTATGTCCGTTGTGATTAATCACCTGCCAGGGTCCGCCATCCAGATCAACAGCTCCAAACTCACGCTTTGCAAGCTCATATCCCCAGTCCCTGAATCCTCCTTCGGTGAACTTCATGATGTTACCCTTGTGGACGAGCGTAAGGTTAGGCTTCTTGTGCGCGATGGCGAATTCCAGTGCGTTTCGTACCAGCCGCTCGGTACCTTCACGTGAAACCGGTTTGATGCCGATGCCCGAGCTTTCAGGGAAGCGGATCTTCTTGTACTGCTTGGGGAAAGATTCCTTGAAGAAGTTCATGAACTTCTTGTTGTCATCTGAACCCTCCTGAAATTCTATCCCCGCATAAATGTCCTCGGTGTTTTCGCGGAAGATCACCATGTCTGTTTTGTGTGGCTCCTTTACGGGAGAAGGCACACCCTTGAACCAGCGTACGGGACGCACGCACGCATAAAGATCCAGGTCTTGCCGTAGGGCAACATTCAGTGAGCGAATTCCTCCGCCAACGGGTGTAGTAAGAGGGCCCTTGATACCAACCAGATACTCTTTGAAAGCAGTCATGGTCTCTTCCGGCATCCAGTTGCCAGTCTTGTTAAAGGCCTTTTCCCCAGCCAAAACTTCTTTCCATTGAATTTTGCGCTTGCCGCCATAGGCCTTCTCAACTGCCTTGTCGAAGACCAGCTGAGATGCCGGCCAAATATCAACTCCGGTTCCATCGCCTTCAATAAAAGGAATTATGGGTGCATCCGGGACGGTCAGCTTCCCATTGCTAATGGTTATTTTTTGATTGCTCATGGCGCGTTTCTTAAGGGTGACTTTATTGTTTGACTTATTAAACTGGGGGGTAAATTAGGAAAATAACACCACATTAAAGGTAATTTGGGCTCAGATAAAGCGTTACAATTCAACACACCGCAGGTATAGAAATGAAGGTTCTTGTCATCCTGGTTCTTCTCCTTTTCTCCATGCCCGTCTTGAGCCAACCCACGTGCGTAAGCCCGGAGGAGAGGAGACTATATGACCTTATTATACAATACCGAAAGTCAAAAAAACTGAAGGCTATCCCATTTTCTGAAAAACTCACACGCGTAGCTCAGGCCCATGTGCGCGACCTCGCCGAACATTTTGACTATGAAAATCGTGGCGAATGCAATCCGCACAGTTGGTCGGATAAAGGAACATGGACAGCCTGCTGCTACACCGCCGACCACAAGCAAGCGGCTTGTATGTGGAGCAAGCCAAAGGAAATCGCCGGGTATGAGGGAGAAGGGTATGAGATTGCCTACTACAGTTCAGGTGGGGCTAGTGCGGTGGAGGGTATTGAGGGATGGAAGAAAAGCCCCGGACACAATCCACTCTTGATCAATTCGGGGACCTGGGAGAAACTGGAATGGAAAGCCATCGGCGTTGGAATCTATGAGCAATATGCCGTTGTCTGGTTTGGTCAGCCAGCCGATGTTTCCAGCCCGACCGTCTGCAAATAAAGCGCTAGTACATCTCCTCCTTGCCGGGGAATGATTTTCCTTTTACATCAGAGACATATCGGTTGACGGCGCCTGTGATCACTTCATTCAGGTCAGCATACCGACGTAAAAACCGGGGCTTAAATTCATGCGTAATCCCCAGCATATCCTGCATGACAAGTACTTGGCCATCTACAGCGCCGGCGCCAATACCAATCACCGGGATTTTCAGAATGCCCGCAACCTTCTCTGCCAACACAGCAGGGATTTTTTCCAGTACCAGTCCGAAGCACCCACATTCCTCCAGGAGCTGAGCATCCTCAACCAGTTTTGCTGCTTCTGATTCCTCGCGCGCGCGTACGCTGTAGGTTCCGAATTTATAGATTGACTGAGGGGTAAGCCCAAGATGGCCCATAACGGGAACACCCGCACTCAAGATCCGCAACACAGAATCTTTTACTTCACTCCCACCTTCAATCTTTACTGCATGCGCTCCCGATTCTTTCATGATCCGGATAGACGAGCGCAAGGCTTCTCCGGAACTCCCCTGATAATACCCGAATGGAATGTCGACAACAACCAGGGCACGCTTTACCGCTTTCACAACGGAGCTAGCGTGGTAGATCATCTGGTCAAGTGTAATAGGCAATGTCGTCTCGTTGCCGGCCATTACGTTGGAGGCTGAGTCCCCAACGAGAATAACATCAATTCCAGATCTGTCGATAATCCGCGCCATACTAAAATCGTAAGCTGTAAGCATGGCAATTTTCTCACCCCGGTTCTTCATCTCCTGAAGCTGGTGCGTGGTGACGCGCTTACGGTCGGTGCTTAAATAATCAGACATGAATGGTAGATTAATGCAAATGAACTGCCGACTTCTCACCCAGCACCACCGTAACATGTTCATTCAGTGTGGTGCACAACTCATAGCCAGTATACTGTGGTTGAATTGGAAACTGCGGATGACTCCGGTTGACCAGCACAGCGACTTCAATTCTCCTGACTTCCACAGCCAGGAAGGGCTTCATCCCATAGGCCAATGTCCGTCCCGTATTCAATACATCATCAACAAGGATCACGGACTTTTTTTTCAAGGAGTCAAGGTCAACGTCAAGGGTGGCTTCACCATCTTGCGGCGTTTCCTTATTCATAATTACCTTGACAGAGATTACTTTGAGCGGAGAAATGGATGTTAGTTCTTTTCCCAGCTCGCGGGCCAGGGAATAGCCTTGTCCGTCTATCCCTGCCAGGACTACTGACTTTTCGGAAAAATTACTTTCGTAAATTTCGAATGCCATCCGGCGGATCTTTTGCCGTACCTGGTTGTCATTCAGCACAAGTGTCTTTGAGGAGGTCATGCTTCCGGTATGGGGATCATTTTCGTGTCCTTGAAAGTCGAGAGGATAACCATGGATTGAAGGTTGTCCACCACTTCAATATTGCTCACTTTCTCGAGCATCAGGTTTTGATACGCCGGGATATCGGGAGACACAATCTTCAAAATGAAGTCGGCCTGCCCGGTAACATGGTGACATTCCACGATCTCTTTTATGTCTGCGATGGCCTTGATGAACTTGCTAATGTTTTCTTTGTTATGCCCTTTGAGCGAGGCCATGACAAAAGTGCTGACACCGAGTCCGACGCTGGCTGAATCAACGACGGCATGATAGCTTCGGATCACGCCGGCAGTTTCCAATTTCTTAACGCGCTCCAGGGTAGGTGCTGCTGATAACCCGATTTCCAGGGCCAACTGGGCATTGGTGATATTGGAATTTGCCTGCAGCAATTCCAGGATTTTCCGGTCAATCGGATCTAATTTTATCTTCATGGAGAAAGTAAATTTATGCTAAAGTTAGCAAGAAGGGCGAATGAACAAGCGGGCTATAGGCGAAGAAACCGCATGGTTTGCACAGACGTAGCGGTTTGGATCGTCACATAGTACATTCCAGTAGACAAAAATGCCAGATTGTGCACCGACTGATTAAGGCCAGCGGCTGAAGGAGTCTCCCATTCATACTCCCGCTTGCCCATAGAATTGTAAACTGTAATCCTGGCCGAACCTACCGCTTCAGAAATCCAATCGATTTGAAGGACTCCCGAACTTGGATTTGGGTAAGGGGCGAAAACATAATCCCCTTCTTCAATGGATAGGCATCGCTTATTGTTGTCCGGTTGAATGTCTTTCTCAGAAAGCACGGCCGCACAGACAAAGTTGAGATCCACCTGGGTGGGAGAAATTGTGAAGGAAAGCATTTGCGTACTGGATTGACCCGGACTGAGGTTCAACACAAGCGTTTCATTCACCACTGCATTGTCAGATAAATGCAGCGCTATCTCCGCGTTTTCCAGAGGAATGTTGCTGTTGTTCAGGATTGTTACGATAGACTTGAGATTTCCAGTTACCGGATCAGTCGTCAAAGAAAAATCGGTTATCGCCAGATCAATTGAAGGAATTAAGACCGAAATCGGCACAGATAGGATATCCTTACAACCAAAAGAATTTACAGCAGTCAGTTCCGCACTGTAGTCTCCCAAGTCGATGAAGGTATAAACTGGCGATGCATCTGTGCTTGTTGACTGAATCTTATCCTTAAATATCCATTGGTACTGGGTTGCCCCCAGCGACGCATTCTCAAATTGCACGGTGAGGGGCGCGGCACCCCTGTCGGGTAGAGGAATGAATGCTGCGGTGGGCGAGGGATGAATGCTAATATTGTTTGACAACAAATAGGCACATCCCGAAGCGTGCGTTGTGGTCATCTTGACATTGAAAACTCCTGAACTTGGAAATATATGTTCCGCAGGATTGCCCGTGATGGAATTGCCATCTGCATTCCAATTCCAGCCGATTACCAGGTCGGCGGGCGAAGAAGTGGCATCGGAAAAACTCGCAGCCTGAGTTGCGCATGGATTGCTTGTTGTAAAGGCAAGACTGGGTGCCACTGGAACACTGATCGTCTTGCTCACCATGCTGCTACAGCCGCCCGAGCCGGTAACCGTGAGTGTCGCTGCAAAGTCACCAGGCATTGTAAACGTGTAGGTCGGGTTAGGGAAAGCAAAACTACTGGACGCAATTTGCCAGATCCTTGACAGAACACCCCCGCTTGAGATATCGTTAAATGCGGTGGGCTTGTTGAGGCACGAAGGCCCAACCGCAAAGTCAGCCAAGGGAGATGATCCGATAGCAACTAGCTTTGATAGTGTCTTTGCGCACCCCCTATCTGAGGTAGCAGTGAGCTCAACGGAATAATTTCCGCCCGCTGTGTAGGTGAATGACGGACTTTGGTTTATCGAAGAACTTCCCGCGGCATCACCAAAACTCCAGGCCCAGTCTGAGATGTTGCTGTCCGTGAGCGGCGGTGTATTGTTTTGAAAAGGTGTGGGTGTATTGCTGCAAGAAAATGGAGGAAGGCCAACTGAGAAGTCGGGCTGAGGAAGCGAATAGATCGTAACTGACTTAACCGCTTGGTTTTGGCAGCCCGCCAAATTGCTGGCTGTCAGGGAAACCTGAAATGCGCCGGCACTGGTATAACTATGAACGGGTTGCGGAAGGGCGGAACCTGGCGAACCATCACCGAAACTCCACGCATATCCCGACACTGTACCCGTGGTTGTGTTGGTGAATGAAACGAGGCTTTCAGCACAATCATCACTTGCAAGAAAATCTACTGCCGGTCCAGATAAGACAGTTGCAATGTTCTTGGTGGTTTCATTTTCGCAGCCCTGGATAAGGGCCTTTAGGCTGATGCTCTGGGGAGCAGCAGTGAATGCCGTATTCAGGTGTTGCTGTGTAGGGACTAGGGTACCATTGAGGCGCCATTCCCAGGTAGGGTTGGAGGCGGGGTTAAATGTTGATGTATTGGACAACGTATAGGACTGGTTCGTGCATATCGGCGTAACAGCCGGCAGGGCAAAGTCAGCAACTGGGGGGTTGAAAATATCAATTGATTGAACCGTGGAATTGCTGCATGAATTCGAACTCGTAACTGTCAATTGGACTTCATACTTGGCTGCCGTTGAATATACATGAGATGGATTTGGGTTGGAAGAGGAGTTTCCGTCACCGAGGTCCCAAGCAAAACCAATGATACTCCCACTGGCATTGAATGAAGTGAAGTCAACGGCGCTCCCAGCGCACATATTTTGTTTGCTAAAATTGATGTCAGGGGGCGTCAGAGAAGAAACGGTAACTGATCTTGTTTTGTAGCCTGTTCCCAACCCGGCAGCATTCTCCAACGTAATTTGATACACTCCAGCAGAACCATAAGAAATTTGAGGTTCCGACTGGCCCGAAGTTGGGAAGGCAGCAGAACATGGCGAATCATAATTGATATGGTATGCTTTGCCCGTACCCTGGCTGATAGTAATAACCGTCCATGTAGAGGCCTCTCTTGCAACAGCCAATCCAAATAAATTTCCAGGTATTGTCCCATTAAGGGATCCCTCATTGACCACAGCAGGCACTGACATTGGATCGGATCCAAACTCCAGCTTTTGAAGGAGTCCTTCAAATGAAGTTACTAGTAAGAAATATTCTTCACCGTCTCTTGCCATCCGCACGCGACCCAAGTTGGTTGGAGTAACACTTGCCACAAGGTTGACAGTCGGATCGGAAAAAAGATTTGAACCAAATGTCAGCCTGTAGATATTGCTACCTCCAAGATTGGCCGCTGCGTACGCAATCCAATTTCCACAATGATGGATCAAATCCACATCCGCGAACCCTGTGGGAGTAGAGAAAGGTGTTGTATACAGTATGTCGGAAGGACTTGGCGCATTCACGGAATTGCCAAGCCTGATGAGGGCAAAATTGCCTCCGGACAGGCTGAGGACGCACACCCAACCTTCCGCACCATCCTTACCAACCGCAAGACCTGAATTAGAGTACCCCAATCCCGAATACAACACCGATGTTGTAAATGAGTTATTGAGACTATTGCCAAAACTCATCTTCAGCAAATCACCGGTTGAAGTATTATGGACGAGCCCAAACCAATTGACACCCTCTCTGATGATTCTGATCTGGCCGGGGTTATGCAGCATTCCATTCAAGTTGCCAAGATCTTCTGTGACTGTTGGAGCAGCGCGCAAACCATTGTCAAACCGAAGTCGAAACAACGCATTACTTGAGGTACCTGTGCTGAAGGCAAACCAAACATTTCCGTCTTTGGCGAATTCCAAGCCAGGCCTGCCATCAGTCCTTGGAATCTCGTAAAGGTTTTGAGCGGAGGGCGTGGTATTGAAATCTCCCGTACAAAAGTCCCATTGATAATTTCCGGGATCGGACAAATTGTCCAGGATCAGGTTTTGCCCAAAACACGCATTGGGTGCCACCGAAAAATCGGTCGTTAGACATTGGGCCATTGTGTTGCTCAACCCCAAAACCACAGAAAGAATTGTAAAAAGAACTGTTTTCATTCGATGGCTATCTTCTCATAATAACTCAATATGTGTCTATTCCTTAAATGACAAGGTGGTAACATAACTCTTTCATGAGGAACCCTGCATTTGAGAATAGGCCTGGCTGTAAGCCTTACTACCAACAGCCATTCCTCGAAACCGCTGGGCAATCCCACGAATCCGTAGCCGGTGTTGGTCGGATGATTGCCCAAGTAGCGCATCCAAGGCTGTCAATCCTTCCTGATATCCCTTAGGGTTCATGGATTTCAACACCACGCCAATATTTTCCCTCTCAATGATGTCCGAGTCATCAGAAATTCCTTGAGGAGTCACTACTGGCAAACCCATTGCCCAATATTCGCCATTCTTGATGGGGGTACAATATCTCTTGGAGGGGACTGGTTTTACATGGGTAACTGCAAAGTCCGCCAATCCCATAAACATCGGCACCTCCTCATGACGCACATAAGTGCAGTAAATGATTGAAGGGTCAATATCGGCATCATGACAATAATATTTTAATTGCTCTTTATCCAGTTTCATCAACAAGATTGCCCTGAACCGATCTCCCCAATGAACTTTGGCGCATTTCAGAAAATCAAATACTTCATGGTCAAAATATATTCCGCCCAGTTGCCCTGCTATCACACACACAATTTTGTTTGTCAGGCCGAGTTGCATCATCAGTGTCTGATTCTTCCTTTTGTTAAGACTGAATAGTTCAAGGTCCACGCAAGCCGGCTTCACAAAGTACCGATTAGATAGATTCACGCCATATTTGACCAACGCATAATCCAACATTCCCTTGGTAGCCCCAATAACAACCTTCGCTCTTTTCGACTGAAGTCTTTCCAGCAAGAATAGCATACGAAATGCCGGTCCCCTTCGTGACCACGTTCCGTTTTCAGTCATTGACTCAGCATGGGGTTCGTAGCTATCAATCAATAGGCTCTTCCGAGTTAAAAGTGAAATAACAAATCCAATCGCACCGGCAGGCGTGCACCAGCTGTGTATGACCTCGATCCTCTTTCTATTGACAAAAAATGACAGGCGAATGGCCATCAAAAGGCCCGACAGAATTGAACGAAAACCAAAGGGAAAATAGGGAGTCGGTATCCAATGTATCCTCTCACGAATAAGTTGGTCAGAAGCCTCGGACTGCTCGGACCGGGTTAACTTCAACTCGTTCTTCTCCAACGTCAGAAGGTAAATGCTACTTTCAGGCGGTAGAGATTCCAACAATATACGCGCTGAAGGCAATACGTTGGCCTGAACATGAGCCTCGCGGTAGCTCCATACAGTCATCATGAGAATGCGCAGGGCCATCGATTAAAGGAAGATAAGTAATTTCAAAATCACCCACGTGCGTCTTCTCAGGAGTTCCTTGGGATTGATGTAGATACCGTTGATTAGATAAGCCAGCGTATCGCGTTTCGGCGCTTGGCATAAGGCGAGGTGTAGGGAAGTGTATGTTTTAATACCCGCCAGAGCTTCATGCCGATACGATGGGCTGATCGTGGATTTTATCGTCTTGGCAAACAACTTCTCTTTCTTCATGAGATTCACGGCATCAACCTTCATTACACTTCTATCCTTGTGCTGAAGTAAGGCAGCGGTCACCTTATTGCACGCGTGAATCGAATAATGTTCGCTTAGTCGCAGCCAAAGCTCCCAATCTTCAAGGCCGGAAAGGCCCCGCTCTTCATTGAAACGATATGCTGATATTGTTTCCCGCCTAACATATACCCCAATGCAACTCAGCGGATTCCCCCACCTGATTAGCTGGTTAATATTACGTAGTTTATCCACCCTTCTTAAAACCGATCCACGATCATCAACAATTTCATAGCCAACGTGAAAAATTTCCGGATGGTTATTCTCCAGTATAAAATTGTATGCTGTTTCAAGGTGATCAGGGTATGCTTTGTCATCCGAATCCAGGAAAGTAATATAGGAGCCTTGCGCCAGAGAAATTCCTGCATTGCGGGCCGCCCCACGTTCTTGGTTTGCCTGTTTAACATAGCGAATCCTTGGATCCTGGTATCGACTGACAATTTCCGATGTATTGTCCTCACTGCCATCATCAATCACAAGGATCTCAAAGTTGGAAAATGTCTGATCGAATAATGACTTCAAAACGATTGGAACGTTGCTGGCCCGGTTATAACAGGGGATGATTACCGAGAAAAATGGGGTTGGGATCACTTCCTGAACGATTCAAATTCAATATATAAATGTACTATCATCATCTGCTTCGGCCTGAAGATATCCGATGGCAAGGTTGAATACTTCGTGATATTGAAAATGCAGACTAGATTTAGGTTGAATCCTAAGTAGCCGTTTCAAGGAAAGGCTGATGGCCGTGCGGAGCGCGACATATCGGGACCTGAGTAGATCATGGTCTAGCCCATACAACTTCAGAAGTCTTGACTTTTCCCGATATAACCGCTGCCATTTTCTTGTCGAATTTGACGAAGGGTTAATGATGTTCACGAACAGCGAGCCCATATACCATGCTAATTTCGCTGGACCAGAAGTCACCCGGAGAGAGTACTCATAATCTATGATCAAATGAGCAGAATCAAAAAGTCCCAGCAAGGGTATTGAATGCCTTCTTAACATAATGCCAAGGCCAGAAAACAGAAATGGCTTATGGCTCTTCAGCCATTCCTTGAATGCCATTTCCTGATGGTTGTTCAGGACAGTGAATCTGCCGTCAGCCATGGCATTTAGATAACCTCCATTCGATGCAACCAGATCAATCTCAGGATGATTCAACATCCACTCCTTCACCTTCTTTATTCTTTCAAATGAAAAGACGTCGTCATCCGTAATAATTTTTATCAATGTACCCCGTGCCATTACTATGGCTTTGTTTGTACCATGAGCTTCGCCATGATCGCTTTCGGACCGGTACTGGTGAATTGCCCCTTGTTGGTGAAGTTTGTTCAGGTATTCTCTCGATCCATCCGTAGATCCTCCATCGATCACAATGATTTCTTCATCTGGCCGGCATGCACCCACGAGTAACGGTACAGTAAGTTGCAGATAATTCAACTTGTTATAGGATGTCAATACATAAGACAACGAAATGGGATCCATTCTCAATAAGTGTAGCCAAGCTTCTTTGCATACCCGACCATTACATCCCGTTTTCTGGACTTGACTGGCCGGGCCGGAATCCCTCGATAGATGGTCCACGGTTCCGTGTCAGCGGTGACTAAGGAGCAAGCGCCGATGACACAACCTTCGCCGATGATAACGGATGGAAAGATTACAACATTTGTCGCAATGCCCGAAAAGCGCCTCAAATGGATTGTTGAAAATTCGACGGTATCTCTAAATTCCTCCGGTACAGTCACGCTTGTTAATCCTTCACCCAAAAACCGATCACTACCAGCAATTATTCTTGCGCCCACTGCTACAGATACAAAATCATCAATGATAATCTTTGATTTTGAGCCTCCAATGACCGCTATATAGGGTGACAGGTGAACATAGTCTCCAATTTCAGCTTGCGTAGTAATGTAGACACCAGAATCAACAGCGACATGATTGCCAACCGTAACAAGATGGGGCCTACGTATCTCCACTGACGCACTGATGAACACATCCTGGCCACAGTTCTTTAGAAGACTCTTATCATACTGAGGGGAGGTTGTCATGATTAATAAGGATAGATGGATTGATAATATTCAATGGTAGTTGCTATCCCATCCTGCAGCGGAGTGAATCTAAAATCCTTAAATACCTTCCTGAACTTTGCATCACCCATTACTTTTTTGGGCGCACCCTCAGGCATCGATGTGATCCATTTGATACTAAACTTATTGTCAAAATGGTTGCTAATCAATAGGGCAAGCTCCTTTACGCTCAATCCAAAATTCTGAGCTACATTAATTGGTTCAGCAAGGCCCACCATGTTGATATCCTTGATTATTTCTGTGATGATCCTTGCGAAATCTTTCGCGTAAAGCCATTCTCGAATCGCTACTCCTGTTCCCCAAATTTCGACTTCAGATTGCTTTTC
>JANPES010000133.1:0-3058 GCA_031423035.1 Cyclobacteriaceae bacterium
GTGCGAGCCGATGGCGAGTGCAGGCAGGGCTGAATTACCGGGCCTGATGCCATAGGTGTTTCCCAACTCATCGATCCTAATTTCGAGTCGCTCCTTCTTCATCCATTCAACAAGCAAGTCGCGCGCGGCTTTGTCTTCATCCGACAATGCCAAACGGCAGTTGCCGCCACCGGGAAGCGCGCCGATGGTGTTCATTCGCGAAATTCGATCCAGGAGTCTTTTAGAATTTGCTTGTATGGTTTGCATTCAGGGTTTCGAGTTCCGGGTTCAGCGTTGTTCTTGCTCTTGCGTGGGGGCCCCTTTAGGGGTTGGGGGTGGGGGGAAAAGTTTAAGGTTCAGAAAATACGTATTTGCTACGTTCAACAAAGTGACCCGGGAAATTATCCACCGCCTTCTTTCCATCGTAAACGACCTTGCCGTTGACCCAGACCTTTTCAATTCCAGTTGAAAGTGCTGTGGCGTTTGTGATCGTTGCATTGTCAATGACAGTAGCCGGGTTCAGCAGGACGAGGTCGGCAAAATATCCCCGAACGATAAGTCCACGATCTGTAATTCCAACATTTTCGGCGGTGAGTCCTGTCATTTTGTAAATGGCCTTCTCCATAGGAATCAGTTTCTGCTCTCGGACATAACGCCCGAGTACGCGGGTGAACGCACCATGACCACGCGGATGACCGTCGATGGCGCCGTCTGAGCAAATATTGGAATGCTCCCATCGAATGAAATTGGAAATATCCTCCTCGCTCATGGAAGTGCCGACAATGGCTCCGCCCATGCCCTGCGCCGAAGTCTCCCGGATAATACGCAATAGCGCTTGTGCAGGGGATTCATTGTTGAGCTTACCGATTTCAGTCACGGTCTTTCCTTCATAACTTTTGTTAGAAGGATAGTCCGTCATCACCGACGAAGCAGGATCAAAGTATTCCCGGGTTGCATATTCGGCGCTGGCCAGGTTGTCAAAGTCTTTCTTGGGAAACAATACCCGAGGCGTAGAAGACCACTTGGTGTAAGGGTAGACATCTGCTGTAATGTTCACGCCCTGCTGGCGAGCCCGCTCCAATTGCCCGATGATCTTTGCCGAGGTACCCCACTTGCTGCGCATGGCAATTTTGAAGTGTGAAATCTGAACAGGTATTTTGGCTTCCCGTCCGATGGTGATGATCTCGTCAATTGCGTTTTCTATGTTCTGATCTTCGCTGCGCATGTGACTGATGTATCGGCCGCCTCTTGCGGCAGCAGCTTTGGCGAGGGTCACCACTTCGTCGCGGTTTGAGTAGAAGGCAGCTTCGTACTCCAGGCCCGTGGCGAGACCCAAAGAGCCCTTATCCATTTCACGCGTTAGCATGTTGCTCATCGAATCAATTTCCTTTTGTGTCGCATTTCTGGCCAGGTCATTCATCACTTTGCTTCTTAGCGTTGCATGCCCTGTATAGGTTCCAATGTTAATACTTACCGGTCGCGCTTTTATCCTGGCCTGAATGGTATCGATAGGTGTTGAACTGCCATCCTGGCCTACCACAATGGTCGTAATGCCCTGGTTGGTTGCCGCGAGGCAGTTCGGCTGTTCACGCAACCCCCAGTCGTGGTGACTGTGACTGTCTATGAACCCGGGAGCCAGCACCATTCCATTTCCATCAGTTACCGTTTCATTTGGATAAGGCTTAAGGTCACCAAAATCGCGGATCAGGTCATCGACGATCCGAACATTTGACTTCACCGCAGGTAGGCCAGTTCCATCAACCAATTGGATGTTGGTAATCAGGTGCGTGACCGGAAGTTTAACGGGCTTGCTTTCCCAGATATTTTTCACTGCCCCTTGCCCGATGAAACTGGATGAGTTGCCAAGGACGACCACCGTTTGATTCTTGTCGATGTAGCGAACGATCACGGTTCCAAAGCCAACCCATCCACCCGTGTGGGCGAGGGTCTTGCCCGGCTCGGCAATACCCCATCCAAATCCATACTTGGTCAACTCTCCGTTGTTTAACTTCCCAGGTGAAATTGCTTCCAGAAAAGTACTCTTCTTCACCAGTTTCTCGGTGTACAGCGCCTGATCCCATTTGTATAAATCTTCTACTGAAGAATAGACATTCCCGTCGCCAACAATACCGTCGAAAGGAAGCAAATCATTCATGACCGGTTTGCCTCCCTCCACCCGGAAGCCAAATACTCTTGATTTCGGGTAGGACTTCATTTTCAGCTGATAGACATACGTGTCATTCATCTTCAGCGGCTTCGCGATATACTGTTGGAAGAATTTGTCTGCGGATGTGCCCGAGACCAATTCGAGGACAGAGCCGAGCGTGGTATAATTCGTATTGCAGTATTGCCACTTTTCACCAGGTTGGAAAACCAACGCAGGCTTAAGCTTGGCCAGCATACCCATCATAGACGCGTTGGTGAGGGTATCCAGCAGCGTCATCTGACCCTGAGCAATTTCAAAGTATTCAGGAAGCCCTGAGGTCTGATTGAGGAGGTGGCGAACGGTAATCGTCGGATACGGGAAGTTTGGAACATGCTTCTGTACCGCATCATCATAGGCCAGCTTCCCTTGCTCTTTAAGGATCATGATCATCATCGCGTAGAACTGTTTGGAAACAGAAGCCAGGTTGAATGACGACATAGTGGTCAATGGCTCGCGGGTGAGGGGATTGGAAATCCCAAAGGCCTTCTTGTACACTATCTTCCCCTTCTCGCCGATCAGTACGGTGCCGTTAAACAGTTCACGCTGATGAAGATAAGTGAGCACTGAATCGATTCGGGTAATTTTCTGAGCGGACTGGGCTCCGGAGAGCAATGGAATAAACCAAAGAACTAGAATTACTTTTTTCATTGGTGCCAGAAGTTAGGTTTGGAAAACAGATATCAATAATAGCGAATTGTCACCGGTTGCCAAGGGCAAAGTGTTACAAGCCTGAGATCGACTAATTCGGCTTGCCAAGCTCCTATCCTACTGATTCATATAAGGTTAGGTCGGCTGGTGGAACTTGGCCCAACCTTGGGGTGTGCAACACCATAAAGTGTTTGTCACCCCACAACAAGTTGACCCCCCCCAGGG
>JANPES010000134.1:0-6648 GCA_031423035.1 Cyclobacteriaceae bacterium
GTGAAAGGGTGTAAAAACACCAAACAGGGAAATGCCGGCTAACGCCTCGGGGAGTTGAGGCAAAGGAACCAAAGCATTGAATGACTGTGCGAAAACATAACCGATCGATGCCAGCGAAGCGGACCGAATGACCGTAAACGATGTCCAACCATAGAGGAAGGCAAAGAAGCGGTTATAGATCTTGCGGTAGTAGACATACTCTCCGCCGGAGTCGGCGAGCATGCTGGCGATCTCTGCGTTGCTCAGGGCACCGCAGAGGGTAATCAGGCCGGCAAGCACCCAGCAAAGCAATACAAGGCTGGGGGAGAGCAGCTCTACCGACATTGGCGCCACCTTCTTGTAAATGCCGGAGCCGATGACTGAGCTGACCGTGAGCATAAAGGCGGCGAACAAGCTTAATGATCGGATGAGGTGGCCCTGAGGTTGGTTGATCATGGTTGGTCAAAGAAAACTAAAGGTGCGTGAAACACTTGGAATAATCCAACCGTTTGATAACTTTGAAATTAAAAGTACTTTTATATGAAACAAGACGACGCCTTTGAGAAGGACCTGGCATCCATCCACCGCCTCATGGACCGGTCGGTGAAGTTTGTCTCGTTGAGTGGTTTGTCAGGAATACTGGCCGGGACATATGCATTGATTGGGGCAGGTGTAGCCTATTTTATGCTGTACTACCCGCCGTCCATCGGTGTGGCCGAGCGTTATCCCATTCCAGATATTCAGACAGCATGGAAATTGGTTGTCGTTGCCTTTCTGGTACTGGTTGCGTCTTTTGGAACGGGGCTATGGCTAAGTGCCGCAAAAGCAAAAAGGCGTGGCGTGTCGGTGTGGGGTGCTCCAGGGCGTCACTTATTGATTAACCTGATGATTCCATTAATTGCCGGAGGATGCTTTGGCCTGATCTGTGTGTGGCAAGGTTATTTTGACCTGGTCACCTCGGCAACATTAATCTTCTATGGTCTTGCCCTCGTCAATGCAAGTCCCAATTTGTACGATGAGGTGAGGTACCTTGGACTTTCTGAAATAGCGCTCGGACTGGCCTCAATGCTTACCCCGGGCTACAGCCTTCTGTTCTGGGCCGGCGGCTTCGGCGTGTTGCACATCTTGTATGGTTCCATCCTCTACAAGAAATACGAGTGATTCCGATGAAATCACCTTTCGATAATTTGGATAAGGTACTGGAACACAAGACCCGACTGCAGATCGTTTCGATACTTGCGGTCAACGAATCCAATGACTTTACCTCGTTGAAGGAGTTGCTGAGTGTTACCGATGGTAATCTCGCGACGCATGTGAAGGCGTTGGAACGGGAGAAATACATCAGCGTGAGCAAGTCGTTCGTTGACCGGAGGTCCAATACTCGGTACAAAATCACCGAACGTGGCCGAACGGCCTTCCGGCGACACCTGGATGCTATGGCTGAGGTTGTGCGGCAACAGCAGAAACGATAATCTCTTTTTTTAAGTAATAACTTTTAAATGAAAAGTACTTTTAAACAATTAACAAAATGGAAACACAAAACATCGTCGATCGATTCAGCACATGGATGAAAGAATCCATCACAATCAAACTCACATCAATCGGAATCCTGATCCTCATCTTGCTAATCCCGTCGTCATGGATCACGGGGATCATGGAGGAACGACAGTCCAGGGCCAATGAGGTAATGGAAGAAGTGGCCGGGAAATGGTCAGGAAGCCAGACGCTGGCCGGACCGGTGCTGGTTATTCCTTTCACGCGCATCGAAAAAGTGGAAGTAGGAAAGGATGTTGAGTTTCGAAATATCACGGACTACGCATTTTTTCTTCCCGCTTCACTGAAGATCACCAGTGACATCGTTCCCCAAGTCCTTCACCGGGGAATTTTCGACGTTGCTGTTTATGAGTCAACGCTCGCCATGGAGGTTGTCTTCAACAAACCGGATATTTCCGCGCTAGGTGTTCCACCAGAAAATGTTTTGTGGAAGGAATCCAGGATTGCGTCCGGCATTTCGGACCTGCGGGGCATTACCGAGACGCCGGCCTTTATTGCCGGGGGTAAGCAATTGGTGGTGGAACCTACCAACAATATCCGGTATGCATACTACAAAAGTGAGGTCCCTGCATCCGGTGAGAATGACCGCACCCTTTCTTCAGGCGTGGAGGCGTTGTTGGACTGGACGTCCGAGGCGGATTTTCAAGGTGACGTCAACGTTCGTTTGTCGCTCAAAGGGAGCAGCGTGATCCGCTTCCTGCCGATGGGAAAGTCAACCGAGGTTACGTTGCGCGGTCCATGGCCCAACCCGAGTTTTGAAGGGGAGTTTCTTCCAAATACACGGGTCATCGATGAGAAGGGTTTTGAGGCAACATGGAAAGTCCTTCATTTCAACCGACCCTTTTCTCAGGAATGGGTGGGGGATGGGAAGGCGTTCGAAAAATATGATCTGGGCGCGCGGTTGATCATCCCTGCCGATCAGTACCAGAAGAGTATCCGAACGGCCAAGTATGGCATCCTTCTGATCATCCTCAGCTTTACCGCGCTGCTAATGGTTGAAATCATCAAGAAATTCCGCATCCACCCGTTCCAATACATCCTTATCGGGGCAGCATTGATTGTATACTATTCACTATTGATTTCCCTTTCTGAACACCTTGGATATGACCTGGCGTATCTTGTTGCTGCTGTCGCCACCGTAACCCTTATTACACTTTATGCCCGAAGTTTCCTGTATGACAGGCGTTTGCTCATCCTCCTCTCCGGCCTGATCACGTTCTTCTACATTTTTATCTTTGTCATCATCCAGGCACAGGACTTCTCCCTTCTTATTGGCAGCATCGGTTTGTTCTTTGTCATCGCCTCGATCATGTACTTCTCGCGGTCCATCAATTGGTATGGAGAACCGACAAGGAAGTGAATCCTTTAAAAAAAATGGACCCAACCGGGTCCATTTTTCTGTTGATTTTGGTTTCGTCAAGACTCCGCATTCCCCGGAGGCCGTGAAGGGACTTTTGAATTCTTGGATCGGATTGTAAAGTTTTTTTTCTGAGGAGAGCCCTATGACGGTTTGTTTTTACGCCGCTCTAATTGCGTGATGTCTTCAAGATCCTTGGGTCTTCTTGACATGATTTTGTTTTGAATTAAGTCATCGTAGCCAATGACCTTGATGACGGTGGAATTGATTTTGAAATCAAATGATCTGTCACAAGCTGCTTCGAATTTTATTTTTCCGTCGATCGCAAAGAGTAACTCAACGTAAAATGAATCCAGGGGAATTCGTATGAATCCACTCGTTTCATAGTCTGTAATTTTCTCAAGATCTGTTGTATCAAACCCAAACTCGCGAACCGTGGTGATGAGACGGATATAGTTGGGTTTTGAGGGGTTGCACCAAATGTCCAGGTCGCCGGTTGATCGGGTGAAGCCGTGGATGTTTACAGCGACACCTCCAATAACCAGGTATTGAACTCCGTTTTTGTTAAGCAACTTGAAAAATCCTTCGACCTCATCAAGTTGTTTCATGCTCTTCGCTTTACTTCGATGAATCGGTCATCCGTAAACACTTTCAACTTGCGAGTGGGGGAAAATGTCAGGCTAAGCTCGATCAGTTCGAACATTCTGCGGAAACGTTGCTCTGGCGTCATGCGAATGTCCTCTTGTACCTGCAGATCCTTTTTTTCTTCAAGAGGTACGAATTTTGCCTTTTTCATGTAAACGAATATAGCAATTATTGTGCCCGGGCATTTCGTCCCACGCTTACCCTTAAAACTCCGCATTACCCGGGAACCGAGGGAATGGAATCACATCACGGATGTTAATCATGCCGGTGACGAACTGCATGAGCCGCTCGAACCCCAGGCCAAAACCACTGTGAGGGGCGGAGCCAAATTTTCTTAGCTCAATGTACCACCACAGGTCTTTCTCCGGGAGTTTCAGTTCGCGGATGCGCTGCTGTAGCCGGTCGAGCCGCTCTTCACGTTGCGAACCACCGATGATCTCTCCAATTCCGGGGAAAAGTATGTCCATGGCTGCAACGGTTTTTCCATCGTCGTTTTGACGCATGTAGAACGATTTGATTTCTTTTGGATAGTCACGGAGAATGACCGGTTTCTTAAAATGTTTCTCTACCAGGTAACGCTCGTGCTCACTTTGAAAATCTGTACCCCAATTCTCAATGAGGAACTGGAACTTCTTCTTTTTGTTCGGGTTGGAATTTCTCAGTATGTCAAAGGCTTCCGTGTACGTCAGCTTTTGAAAATCATTCTCGGTAACAAATTTCAGACGGTCTATCAAACCTAACTCACTGCGTTGTTCTTGCGGCTTGGCGGCTTCTTCTTCGGCAGCGCGCTTGTCAAGGAATTCAATATCCTCGCGGCAATTGTCCAGCGCGTATTTTACCAGGTACTGGAGCAAGTCTTGGCCCAGCTGCATGTTGTCGTTGATGTCGTAGAATGCCATCTCCGGTTCGATCATCCAAAACTCCGCCAGGTGACGCGTGGTATTGGAGTTCTCCGCCCTGAATGTGGGTCCGAAGGTGTATATCTCGGAGAGGGCCAAAGCATAGGTCTCGCCTTCGAGCTGACCGGATACGGTAAGGTTTGTTTCGCGTCCGAAGAAATCTTCTTTCACATTCACCTGTCCCTGTTCATCGCGGGGCGGTTTGTTGATGTCGAGTGTTGTGACCCGGAACATGGCGCCGGCGCCTTCTGCATCAGAACCCGTGATAATGGGGGTATGTACATAGAAGAAGCCCCGGTCGTTGAAAAACTTATGGACGGCATACGCCATTGCGTGCCTTACGCGCATAACAGTGCCGAAGGTGTTTGTACGCACGCGTAAGTGGGCAATCTCGCGAAGGAATTCAAGCGAGTGGCGCTTGGGCTGAAGTGGAAACTTCTCCGCGTCACTGTCGCCGAGGATTTCCAGTGAGGCAACTTTCAGCTCAACCACCTGACCTTTGGCGGGGGAGGCAATCAGTTCACCCGTGATCGCGAGGCAGGCACCTGTTGTAATCCGACGTAAGGTTTCTTCCGGTAGCGAATTCAGCGCGGTCACAGCCTGGAGGTTGTGAATCGTCGAACCGTCATTGATTGCAATGAATTGGTTGTTGCGGAAGGTTCTTACCCAGCCGCTGATCAGAACGGTTTGTCCGATTGGTTGTTTGACAAGGAGTTCTTTGATCTTGGACCGCTTCATAGCTACACTGAATAGGGCAGCAAAAAACGGGATTTTGATCGCCACTTGCAAATAGTGGAGAGTGGATTGTGGATTGTGGATAGTGGCTGGATTACCTGTAACTTGTCAGTCTGAGACCTGCAACCGGCTATCTGGCACATTGTTAAAAGAAATTTTTAGCGCCCACCTTAAATCTTAATTTTGTATTCAATCGACATGCATGCAACGTCTCGGACTCAGTCACAGCCTTCAGCAGAAGCTCTCACCCCAGCAGATACAATTTATCAAGCTGCTGCAGGTGCCAACGGCTGAACTGGAAAATCGGATTGAGGAAGAAATGGAGATTAACCCGGCGCTTGAAGAAGGCGCTGAGGAAGAGCGGGATGAGGCTGAAAGCGCTGAAGAACCCGCGTCCGAGGAAGGTGACCAGGCGGAATCCACCGATGCGGCGGAGGGCGATACCGAAGTGGATATCAATGACTACCTCCAGGACGATGATTACGGCGGCTATAAGTCACAGAGCGATGGGGAGGAAGAGGAGAAGGATTTACCTTTTTCAGTAGCATCCTCACTTCATGAGAACCTCGCGACCCAGCTTGGCTTTCTTGGGCTGGATGACCGTAAACTGGCGATTGGTAAGCAGCTGGTTGGAAGTATCGAAAGCGATGGATATATCCGACGGGAGATGGAGTCGATTGTGAATGACATGGCCTTTTCCCAGAATATCGAAACCAACATTGAAGAGGTGCAGGATGTACTCAAGCGCATTCAGGGATTTGACCCGCCAGGTATCGCAGCGCGCAACCTGCAGGAATGCCTTCTTCTCCAGCTTGAGCGCATGGACGATGGGCAGGATGTTGATGTGATTGTGGCGAAAAGGATAATTGGAGAATGCTATGAAGAGTTCACCAAAAAGCACTACCCCAAAATTCAAAAGAAGCTGGATCTCGATGATGAGGAATACATTAAAGATGCAATTGATCTTATCGTCAAGCTGAATCCCAAGCCTGGTGGCGAAGTTGTTTCGGGGATGGTGAAGAATCAGTTTCTGATTCCAGATTTTATCTTACACAATAATAACGGCAAGCTTGAATTGTCGTTGAATTCCCGCAACGCGCCCGAGTTGCGCATCAGCAGGTCTTACACAGAGATGTTTAAGGCCTATGACAAGAGCGACAAAAAGGATAAGAAACTAAAAGAGGCCGTTACTTTTGTAAAGCAAAAACTTGACTCGGCAAAATGGTTTATTGATGCCATCAAACAACGCCAGCATACATTGATGCGTACGATGCAGGCCATCATTGATTTTCAGTACGACTATTTCCTTGAGGGTGATGAGACCAAGTTGCGACCCATGATCCTGAAAGATATTGCCGAACGCATTGGAATGGACATTTCTACTGTAAGCCGTGTGGCCAGCAGCAAGAGCATTCAGACCGACTTCGGGATCTTCCCGCTTAAATATTTCTTCTCCGAGGGCATAAGCACCGATTCCGG
>JANPES010000135.1:0-11571 GCA_031423035.1 Cyclobacteriaceae bacterium
AGCGCTTCCATGCACACCGCTGCGGCCAATGGATTCCCGCCAAACGTAGATCCATGCTCGCCTGGCTTTATCACCAGCATCACCGAATCATCTGCAAGCACACATGAAATGGGCAGCACGCCTCCGCTGAGGGCCTTGCCCAAAATAAGTAAGTCCGCCCGAACACCTTCATGATCAGAAGCCAACATTTTTCCTGTCCGTGCAATACCCGTTTGGATTTCATCCATCATGAGCAGTACGTTGTTCTTGCGGCAAATCCGCTCTGCCTCCTTCAAGTAGCCATCCTTAGGAACATACACGCCAGCTTCCCCCTGGATGGGCTCAAGCCACAACCCACATACATTTGGATTGGCCAGGGATTTTTCCAGTGCAGACACATCATCATAATCGACTATTTCAAAACCAGGCATAAACGGTCCGAAACCCGCTTTCGATGCGGGGTCGCTGGATGCTGAAATAATCGTCGTGGTCCTCCCGTGAAAATTCTGCTTTGCAGCAACAATGACTGCCTTATTATCTGGTATGTCTTTTTTTGTATAACCCCATTTGCGGGCCAATTTTATTGCAGTCTCATTGGCTTCTGCGCCACTATTCATAAATAGTGCTTTCTGGTACCCAAAGGTCTCGCAAACGAATTTCTCCGCAAGGCCCAGTTTGTCGTTGTGAAATGCCCTTGAAGTCAATGTAAGTTCTTTGGCTTGATCGATCAAGGCCTGGATGATCCGGGGATGACAGTGGCCCTGATTGACGGCGCTGTAGGCAGATAAAAAGTCAAAATAGCGCTTGCCCTCTACATCCCAGAGAAAGACACCCTCCCCTTTGCACAAAACAACCGGCAACGGATGATAATTGTGCGCTCCGTACTTATCCTCCAGTTGAATTGCTTCCTGTGCTGATGTGACCTCGACCATACGCTGTGCTGTTTGATTGCAAAGATAGGTACTATTTGGCAGATCGGACTCTACAAAAGGGCGCCTGAACCAGAAGCGTTTTTCATTCAGGAAAATCCTGAACATATTTGTATGACTTAGCCTGACCTTTCATGAAATACAAACGAATCCTTCTCAAACTTAGCGGCGAAGCACTGATGGGCAAGTCCAAAACAACCAGCCTTGATCCGGAAGTCCTGGAGCAGTATTCGATGGAAATCAAGGCCGTTCGGGAGCTAGGTGTGGAATTGGCCATTGTGATCGGTGGGGGAAATATCTTTCGGGGTGGCCAGGCCGAGGCACTTGGCATTGACCGAGTTCAGGGCGACTATATGGGCATGCTTGGAACGGTGATCAACGCCATGGCGCTCCAAAGCGCGCTCGAACGCCATGGGCTTTATACCCGACTCATGGCTGGTATCAAAATGGAACAGGTCTGCGAGCCTTTTATTCGGCGCCGCGCCATCCGACACTTGGAAAAAGGGCGCATTGTCATTTTTGGTGCCGGGATCGGCAACCCATACTTCACGACGGATTCCACAGCTAGCTTGCGGGCCATTGAAATCCAGGCTGATGTTGTCCTGAAGGGAACACGTGTCGACGGTGTATACAGCAAGGACCCAGAGAAGTTCCCGGAGGCTACCCGATACAAGACCCTGTCATTCCAGGAAGCCTACGAAAAGAATCTCAACATCATGGATATGACGGCCTTCACCTTGTGTATGGAAAACAAGCTACCCATTATTGTCTTTGACATGAACAAAACTGGCAATCTGAAACGCGTCATGCAGGGCGAAGAGGCCGGTACCTTGATTAGTTGATCCCTATCTCAATTCGATTGATGTATTAATTTTAGATCCATGGAAGAAATCGAACTGTACCTGGAAGATGCACGTGCGCAGATGACAAAAGTCTTGCAACACGTAGGTCATGAATTAACCAAGATACGGGCTGGGAAAGCAAATCCTGCAATGCTCGACGGTATTCAGGTGCCGTATTATGGTGCATTGAGCCCCTTGCAGCAGATATCTTCTATCACTTCCCCGGATCCGCGCACCCTGTTTATCAAACCGTGGGAGAAGAGTATCATTCAGGAGATTGAAAAAGCCATTATGGCAGCTAACCTTGGCCTCACGCCGCAAAACGATGGTCACCAGGTTATCATCAACATTCCCATGTTGACTGAGGAGCGCCGGAAACAATTGGTAAAACAAGTTCACGGTGAATGCGAGCAAGGAAAAGTAAGTATAAGAAGTGTCCGCAAGGAAACCAACGAGAGCCTGAAGAAAATCAAAGGTGCTGCTGAAGACAATTTAAAGACTGCTGAAGAGGATGTGCAGAAGTTGACGGATGAGTATATCACCAAGATTGACGTCTTGATGAAAAAGAAAGAGGCTGAGATAATGACTGTCTAAATCCAAAAATCATGAGTGAAGAAAACTTAGGTCAGAAAGTTGCCCGCAAAACCAAAAGTTTCTTGAAGAAATTTATCCTGATTGTTCTTGTTCTTGGTGTCGCGGTATTTTCGTTCCTCTATTGGGCCACCTTCGAAAACGGCGTAATGGCCGGTAAGGTGATTCGCATCAGCGAAAAAGGCTTCCTCTTCAAAACGTATGAAGGCAAGCTCAATCTGGAGAGTTTCGGGGCCCTGAAAGGAGCCAGCCCAATCGCGGAGTCTTTTGATTTCTCCGTTGAAAAGGGGGAGGACGGAACCATTGCTACATTGCAAGAGGTGGCCTTAAGTGGTGAGCGTATTAATCTGTACTTCAAGAAACGGTACATGAAGTTCCCCTGGCGCGGGGATACCAACTATTTTGTCACGAAGGTCGAGCGCCTGAAATAATTTCCATTGAAAGACGCCTCCCTCATTGTTATTTATGGATCGTATGGTTACACCGGATCCATTGCTGTTAACCTGTGCCGTCAAAAAAAACTAAACGTCATGCTCGCGGGCCGGAACGCTGAAACGCTCGCCAGGCAAAGCAAGGAAAGCGGTTTTCCGTATCAAGTAGTTGAAAGCAATGACGTTGAGGGCTTGAAAAGGATCCTCGAGCCTGCTGTACTCGTGATTCATTGCGGCGGGCCCTTCAAGCATACGGCAAAATTCATGGTGGCGGCTTGCCTCGCTACAAAAACGCACTACACGGATATCACCGGCGAACATCAGGTATTCGAATTATTGGCTGGCATGGATACGCTGGGAAAGGATGCCGGGATCATGATCATGCCCGGAACGGGCTTTGATGTTGTGCCCTCCGACTGCCTGGCAGCTCACCTGAAAATCCGGTTGCCATCGGCAACACATTTGCAGTTGGCATTCACCTCATCAAAACCCGCAACCTCACGGGGTTCAAAGAAAACTTCTGTAGAAGGCTTGGGAGAAGGCGGATTGATTCGCAAAGGTGGCGTCTTGACCAAAGTTGATCTTGGGAATAAAGTTATGAATATTGACTTCGGAGCCTTCCGCATGAATGCCTTGTGCATCCCCTGGGGAGATATTTCCACCGCCTGGCGAAGTACCGGAATTCCCAACGTTGAAGTGTTTATGGGAGCAACTGAAAGCATGATTCGGAATGCCCGCCTTAGCAACTATGTGCGCTGGCTTTTTCGCTTGCCTTGGGTAAGTACCTACCTGCTAAATAAAATTAATGAACGCTCGGCGGGACCTAGCGAAGAGCGTCGCGACAACGATACAAGCTTTTTCTGGGGCAAGGTGTGGAATGATATTGGCGAAGAGCGGGTCTCGCGCCTCGTAACTGTCAATGGGTACACGCTAACGGCCCAAACGGCCGTGTTGGTTGCGGAAAAAATTCTTAGGAATACCTTCAAGATAGGCTACCAAACCCCTTCCATGGCCTATGGGCCGGACTTCATCTTGGAAATCGCCAACACACATCGTACTTATCTATGAATGAAAAACGACTCACTCGCTCAAGAAAGGACAGGCTGATTGCCGGGGTTTGCGGAGGTATTGCGGATTATTTCAAACTAGACCCCTCGCTCGTTCGCATTGGGGTTGTCCTGATTTGCCTTATCACGGCGGTGGTGCCAGTGACCCTGATTTATGGGGTGATGTGGTTCATTATCCCGGAGGGCAACTAGGTGTCCTACACCTTAAGGTGTAGGACACATTTATCCTAGGACGGCTCTCGCACATACACCTTTTTCTCCATTTTCGCTGTCATTTGGCCAACTTGATGAACAGGAAGTCCTATGGCATTTAACTGCGATTCAAATTCCTGCTTGTGCTTCGCATCAACACAAACCAACAGCCCTCCACTCGTTTGCGGATCGCAGAGTGTGAGCAAGGACTCTCCGCCAATCCGGTCCACCTTCGCCTGATAGCTGCTCCAATTGCGCATGGTGTTGTCCGGGTAAATCATTCTGCCGGTGTAGTCTTTCAGGTTTCGAATCAGTGGTACATTAGTATATTCAAGCTCCGCTGACAATCCGCTTCCTTCACACATCTCGATCAGGTGACCCAATAATCCAAATCCGGTTACATCGGTCATCGCCGTGACATAGTCCAGTTGACCAAATTGCTCACCGGCTGAATTGAGCTGCGACATGACGCGCACCGCTTCGGCAAGATCCTCCGGTGCGGCCAGTCCTCGCTTTTGGGCTGTCGTGAGAATGCCAAGACCGATGGGTTTGGTAAGGTAGATGTAGTCTCCCGCGCGAGCCTTATCATTTCTCTTAATATTTTTCTTGTTAACTAAACCTGTCACGGCCAGTCCAAAAATCGGTTCAGGGCTATCAATGCTGTGTCCACCCGCCAGTGGAATGCCTGCACTGTCACAAACAGAACGGCTTCCATCTAAAACTCTTTGCGCCAGGGTGGGCGGCAGTTTTTCCACTGGCCATCCCAGGATGGCTACCGCCATCAGCGGCTTCCCACCCATGGCATACACATCGCTGATGGCGTTAACCGAAGCGATTATTCCAAAGGCAAAAGCATCGTCTACAATCGGCATGAAAAAATCTGTCGTACTGATCAGGCATTGAGTGCCATCCAGATCAAATACGGCCGCATCGTCCTTGGCCTCATACCCCACGAGGAGTCTGGGAAAATGCTTCTTCACGGTATCTGAATGAAGGATCGTGTCAAGCACCGAAGGGGAGATCTTGCAACCACAGCCAGCGCCGTGTGAAAATTGCGTGAGTTTTATGTCAGTCATGCGCTTTTGATCAAATTTGCCACAAAGCTTTTCAAATTCTTACCATCCCATGGAATCGTTAATTGAAGCTGTTCTTTTCGCTTATCAACACTTCCCAGATACGCTTTGTCGTAATAGGTCAGCAGAATTTCCATAACAGAGACCATGTCGTTTTCAAGAAGTTTTTCTTTGGCAGCCAGAAAATTCTGGCCACCAAGCTTCTTGGAGACCTTAGCCATGATTTGAAGAAACTCTTCCCGGTCGGCCGGGCCATACTCATTGACTAGTCGGCCTACACGAACCTCTTTTGCGACATCCATCCGAACCAGCGGGCTCCGATGCATCTGAGCCCAGAAGTCACTGGGAAGAAATATTTTCCCAATCGCAATAGATTCGTCTTCAACCCAAATTCGCTTCGATTGATCAAGCGTCAGCAATTGCTCATACAAGTCATTCTGAAATTGTTCGGTGGTTGGTTGCGGAAGCTGAAGCAGGCCTCCAAAAGCTGAGCCTTTATGGTTGGCCATCGCTTCCAGATCGACCACTTGCTCTCCCTGATTTGCCAACTCGCGCAGCACTTCACTTTTTCCGCTCCCGGTACATCCTGTCAGCGAAACAAGCTGCAGCGGTGTGCGAAAAGAGTCCATCGCAGCCTGTCGATAGGTTTTGTAGCCGCCTGTAAGAACCCGGGAGCGGATACCCGCCATACCAATGAACTGCGAAAAATTTGAGGATCGCATTCCGCCGCGCCAGCAATGCACGAGAGCCTCCTTTCCTCCGGCTTCTTCCTCCGCTCTGGATATCATCTCCAGCAGTCGAGGGCCAACCAACCGAAATCCTGCCCGGATGGCTTCTCGTTGGCCCTTTTGCTTATATGTCGTGCCGACAATGACCCGATCTTCGTCGTGGAGCAAGGGTATGTTGACCGCTCCCCTGATGTGGCCTGCCGAAAATTCCCCTTCTGAACGAACATCCAAAACAGGAAGATTCTCGCGGAGGGTTAAGAAATCCTGTAGCGTGAGTTGCATCTGACTGCAAAGGTCGCAAATAATCAGACTACCTAATCATCAAATGCTGCACCTAGGCTGGAAGAGATACCGATTCGGAATCCTGATGCGGTATAGTTGCCTTGTTGAAACGAAGCGGCAAACTCCAGACGGAACAACCGAAGAATTCCATCCAGTCCATACCCAAGTTCAGTGTAATTGTTTGATGTTGGGCTGGCGAGATAATTAACAAACAGATTTTCAGTAATCCCCGCCAATCGCACGTAGGTAATTCGGGTGATCAGAAATTTGCGCAGGTGATAATGAACATTGGCCGTGGCGTATTTGTCATGTGTACTGAATGCGTAATAGTCCAGTAGTCGATAACTCCCCACCGGATCTGTCGTTACAAACGGCGTCTTGTTACCCAGGAAATGCTTGTAATCCATGAAGTACATTTGACGGCTGCTGAAAAATGTACCTCCTTTGACCAGCACGTCCAGCGTGCCTCGTATGCCGAATTTCACCTGCTGGCGCACACCCAGTTCGAGCACATCGAAAGACACGTCGCTGTTCAATGCGCCAAAGCCACGGCGGTACTCCAGGGTGACTAAGGGGGATGAATTACTTACTCGCTGACGATTGCCATTCCGTACCCTGAACTTCTGCCAGGGTCGAGCCTCAATTCCGATCACGCCAACAAAAGCGTTGTTGGGCTGAAAGGATGTTGTCACAAGTTCATTGTTTACTGGAGCATTGGGCGTGTATTCTTTTTCCTTGTAGTCTGCCCAGGTTGTGTTGCTACTGTTGGTCAACTCCGTTCGCCTTGACCAAGTCCACTGTGTATATGCCGTTACATTCTTGTTGAGCTGCTCTCTCCATTTGAAATCCACATACTGTCTTTCATACAATTTCATCAAGTTGTCTTCGAGAAGAAGCGTGGTCATGGTATTGACCAGAGGATGAATAGGTTCATCCGAGTTATACTGATGGACATATTTCCCACCTTCGAGAGTCAGGCGCCTGCCCTGGGCTCGAAAATCCATGCGGAGAATCCCGGAGAATACTTCTCTGGAAAAGGCATAACGGAGGATCGGGGAAATTTGCAGCCTGGAGGTCTTGGGCCTCGCCAGAGAGTCCAGTGTGTCCCGTTTCACCCAGCGCCGGGTTAAACTCATCCTGTAGATCAGGTTCCATCCTTCCACGGTATTAAATCCGCCCCAAGGGGTGTGGATCTCAAAATCTGACATTTTTCCAAGACGATAGGTGTCTCCAATGAGAACATCCCACGGCTGAAATCCCTTGCTCTTGGAGGGCTTTAGAGAGTCTCCTTCACTTCTGCGTTTTTGAACTTCCGAAATACTGTCATTCACTTTATAGCCCCTGACCTCTTCCTTGGTCAGCTGCACGGGACGCATTTCAGACCAGAATGTTGAATCCTTTTTGTAGGCCTGCTTGTCAACCTTGAATGTTGTTTCCTGGATTACTTCCGGAGCTTTTTGCTCCTGTCGCTCGGACTTCTCGTATTCCTTTACCATCTGGTTGAGTTCCTTGCGCGTCACTTCTTTTCCCGCTTCCAGTCGTTGCTGTAGTTGCTGCCCTTTTTTACTATATTTTTTTTCAACTTGTTTCGCCTGCTCTTGTTCAACGGCCTCATCAATTACCGTCATTTCGAGGGGCAGCGCCGGATTGAGCGTGATTTTGTAGTCTTTTACCGTGGCCAGATAATCCGCGACAAATTCAAAACCAAAGATTCGGCCTTCAATTTCAAATTGCTGGGAAACAGGGAGCCAGGCCTTCTCTTCAATTGGGTTATAAATCTGCTTGACGTGGAACTTTATTCCCAATTTCGTGACGTTCAAATCCGTGCTGTGAATGCTCCACCAATCTTCTACGATATAAATCGTGCCATCAAATACATTGTCGCCTTTGGATCTCGGCGTAATCTTAATCTTACTGACATCATACGAGCGATCCTTAAAGGTGCCTTCATAGGTAAACCGGTAATAGGAGAATGCCTTGGGTGAAAGCGGAGAAACGGTCTCCGCGATTTCCGGTTCATAGAGACTCCCAAAGACGTATTCATTTGGAGATGTATTCCGACTGTTTCCATTGGTATACACTGCAATCACCTTCTCATCAAATTTGTTTGGCCGCGTAAATGTGATTTCACTTACAGATTCCTGGATAAACACCCTGTCCTTGGTTATCCCTTCCTTTTCCAATGCCTTTTTTGCCAACCATGGATAATCTTTCAGCTGTCCCTTCCCTTTGATATATACTTTGGCAGTATACTTATCGATCTGCTGGGTATGATACTTGGCTTTTGCAATTGCCTTCCGCATGATTGTATAGGCTGGGTCTTCTTTGCCTGCCCTGACCGTTACCGCCTGAAGTTGAATGACCTGCGCCTTCATGATAACATCCAGTGACACAAAATCATTGGCTACGAGCAAGGTAGTCGTATACGTTTCAAATCCGAGGTAATGAAACACGAGATCGTATCGGCCTGGCTGGAGGGCAATTTCATATTTTCCATCGGGATCACTAACGGCTCCTGATTCAGTTTGCCGAACATAGATCGTGGCGAATGCCAGTGGCGCACCATCATTGCCCTTGATTGTTCCTCGCACGCCACCGGCATAGGCAGCGATTGGGGCTGCCAGAACGGTGATGAACAGGAGGAGGACTTTCATTCCTCTCCAAGACGAAAAGTTAGTCATGGGGGTTGCCCAAAAAGTTCAAATTACCTGTAAAAATTGCGTATCCGAATAAGTTCTTCAACCGATTCCGGTACCAAGTAACGAATTGACTTCCCCGCTTGTATGTTTTGACGAATATACGTGGCAGAAATATCCAACAAGGGAGCCGGAACAATTCGCACATTGGCATGACGAGCAACTGGCGATTCTGTTACACCAAAACGCGGATAAACATAGAGCCCATAGAGATCCAGGATTTTGTGGTAGTTCTTCCACTTCTCGAAGTTCTGCAGGTTGTCTTGCCCAAGAATTACCACGAATTTCTTGTTTGGGTGCAATTCCGTAAGCACGGTCAAGGTGTCTATGGTGTAGCTTGGCTTGGGTAGGTTGAATTCTACGTCGGAGACCTCGAGCTTGTAATTGCCGGCAATGGCTGCTTTGACCATATCATAGCGATCAAACTCGTGAAGCAGGCCCTTGGATGGTTTAAACGGATTTTGTGGAGACACAACAAACCATACCTTATGGAGGTCTGTATTCTCTGCCATGATATTCGCAATGATGAGATGCCCTGAGTGAATAGGGTTAAACGAACCGAAGAAAAGTCCAATTTTTTGTATCGCTGTTTCCAATGGGGTACTGGCAATCTTTGACTACTTGTTTCGAAAATCGTCGTACAGCCGCTGTGCTTCCGCACATGATTTCTTTAGGTCTTCGTTGAGCAGCACAACATCAAATTTATCTTGAAAAGCCATTTCAAATTTTGCTTTAAAAAGTCGCTGGGAAAGGCTATCAGCAGATTCCGTACTCCGTTTCTTCAACCGCTGGCCAAGTTCGTCAAGCGAAGGCACCTTGACAAAAATGGCAAGTGCTTTTTCACCAAAGTAGTTCTTGAGGCTAATCCCTCCCTTCACATCAACATCGAATACGACGTCTTTACCTTGCCGCCAGATTCTTTCAATTTCTGATTTGAGCGTACCGTAAAAATTGCCGGCATATACTTCTTCCCACTCAATGAATTCATTTCTATCTATTCTTTCCTTGAACTCTTCCGGTGTGAGGAAATAGTAATCTTTTCCTTCAGCTTCTGTTCGCCCACGTTTATCCCGCGTAGCCGCTGAAATAGAAAATCCCAGTGTCGGATTATTTTCGAGGAGATGCCGGACGAGCGTAGTCTTCCCGGAACCGGAAGGAGCAGAAAAAATCAAGGCCTTACCCGCCATCTACGCTTTCTTTTGATTGATCTGAGCCCGTATCTGAAGAATCAACTCTCCAGGCGCATCTTCACCACAGCAGCGGTCTTTTACCAGCTGCTTGATTGCCATATCCACCTGATATGATTTAAAGCAAGGCATACAATTGTCCATGTGCGCCTTGAAGTACTCCCGTTGCTCACTTGTAACTTGTCCATCCAGTATAAGCTGGAGCATCTCCATGCAGGTGACGCGCTTGCCGGAGGTTGATGTGAAGGGACTGATCGGCTCACTCATGGCTCTGTGTTTTTGTATCCCATAGACTTGGCGTAGTGACTTAATTTTTCTTTCAACAACTGGCGGGCCCTGTGCAACCGGCTGCGTACCGTTCCAATAGGGATGTCCAGAATTTTTGCCATCTCCTCATACTTGAATCCTTCGAGGTCACATAAGATAATTACAGTCCGAAAATCCACATCCAGCGCATTAAGTGCGTTGGAGATTTCATCTCCAATCATGTCTTTCAGCGCGTCTACCCGCAAATCCGGCGTAATCTGCCGGTCCACATCTTCAGAATTGTAATACGACTCGACTTCCTGATAATCGACCTTGGTTGGCTCTTTGGTCTTTTTCCGGTAGTCATTGATGAAGCTGTTTTTCAGAATGCGGAACAACCATGCCTTTGCGTTAGTTCCTTTTTGGAATGATTCTATGAACCGGAAGGCCTTGAAATAGGTATCTTGAACCAGGTCCTTGGCATCATCCCTGTCCAAAGTAAGGCGATACCCAAAATTGTACATGGAGTTGATATGCGGAAGAAACTCATTGTTGAAAACCTCTTCTTTTTCGCGGTTGTTATAGGACTGCCTGGGGCCTTCTTCTAATTCCATGGTGCGTCAAAAGTAGCAAAAAGGCCTTCCATTGTTCTACGGGCAACGCCCTTACTTATGCCGTGTGACTTGGCCGATCAATTTGTAGTTCTTGTACTCACCAATCCGATAACCTGTCCATCCTTCGAGGAAGTTGAGGATTCGGTGCCGGAGTGACTCGCTCCTCAATTCAGGGTGATATGTAAAGTCCCAATTCTTCTGGCTAATAATTTCCTGCATGCAGGCAGGATGTGTACCCCTAAAAACTTCAAGCCTGTCAATCTTGTTGTAATCATACACTTCAACATCACGAAACAGTTCTTTGGCTCCTTGATCGTTGACATAGAAACTGGCAAAAAACTCAGCCTTCTCTTTCATCTTCTGTGGCGGACGAACATAAGAGTAATGATAAATCGGAACATCAATCTTGACTACCTTCAACTTTTCCCCTTTCTCTCCTCCGTCATAAGCAGCTTGTGAAGTGAATTTTCTGAACCCCTGAGAGTCCCGATAGGACCGTATGCTTGGATTTCTTCTGAATGCCCTGATTTCAAACCGGTGTGCCATGCGACCGGTATGAATGTGGTCATAGTCGCCTCTGAAATTCAGAAACGGAAATAGAAAACCCTCTACTTCCGGCCGTGAGTCATATTCCTCAATATAGGCCCGCAGTGTCGCAATGTCTTGCTCATGGATTACCTCATCCGCCTGAATGTGAATAATCCAGTCACCTGA
>JANPES010000136.1:0-1930 GCA_031423035.1 Cyclobacteriaceae bacterium
CACACCTGCAAGCCACCGGTAAAGATGCCAAAGGAAGGCTGCAATATCGCTACCACGAAGCCTGGACAACCGCCCGTGCCGAAGAGAAATTTGATGGCATGACCGACTTTGCCAAAACACTCCCTTCTATACGTAAGAAAGTAGAAGCTGATTTGAAGCTAAAAGGAATGCCCAAGGATAAAGTAGCCGCCTTGATCGTGAAGCTCATCGACCGATATCATTTCAGGGTTGGCAATGATGAATATGCGAAAAAGAACAAATCCTACGGATTGACCACACTCACGAAAGGTCACATGATCATTGATCGTTCGAAGAATGCAGAGGGCGAGTTGGATGCTGTTTTTGAATTTGTGGGGAAATCCGGTAAACTCTGGAAGCGTAGAATCTGGGAAGACGATCTGGCACTGCTGATCCAGGCATCAGGCGAGGTGGGCAGCCAGAAAAAGAGTCATGATCTTTTTCGCTATATCGATGAAAACGGAAATGACTTCGATATTAAGTCCAACCACATCAACGAATACCTGGATGCCATCACACCAACCACTACGAAAGTTACAGCCAAAGATTTTCGCACCTGGGCCGCCACCTGGAAAACCGCTTACCGGCTGTCCAAACAATTAGATCCTGATTCCGCCACAGCCAGAAAAAGAGTGTCGAACGAAGTGATCAAAACCGTGGCTTCTGATTTAGGTAATACGCCAACCGTATGCCGATCCAGTTACATTCATCCCATCCTCTTATCCGACTGGACAAAAGGCAGCTTTCGTTCAAAATGGAACAAGGCCAGTCGCAGTCAAAAATTGAAAGGATTGTCAAAAGAAGAAACGGTAACGCTACACTATATAAAGTAGGGCTCGGTCAATCACTCTTTCCAGAATGATCCAAAAGTTCCGAGCCGTCACGGCAACCTCTCTGCCCCTGTTTTCTCCAATAACCGGTTGAGTTCTTCCTTCATCTCCGCCAGCACGGTAGCCATTTTTGGATCATCAATCACATTGTGAAGTTCATAGGGATCCTTGACGATGTCATAGAGTTCATTCATTCCCGCCAGGTCCACATAGTGAATGTATTTATAGTGTTGATTCCTCACCGCCTTGTAACCCATGTTCAGCATGCGCGGAAAAACAGTATCACTATAGTATTCTACCAGAAAGGAGCTGCGCCAGTCGTTGACCGTCTCATTGAAAATCGGTACCCACGATTTACCCTGCAAATGATTACCCGGAGTCACTCCGGCCATCTCCAGTAAAGTAGGCGCCAGGTCAATACTTAAAACCATCTGGTCGGAGGTAGAGCCTGCTTTAATAAGCGATGGATAGCGGACTAGCATTGGAATGCGAATGGCCTCTTCATACGCCAGCCTGCGCTCCTCATCCAGACAATGCTCGCCATACCAATACCCGTGGTCGCTGGTGAGGACGACAATGGTATTGTCGAGTTCGCCCTTATCTTCAAGATTCTTTAGTATCACGCCCAGTCCTTCATCTACGGCCATGAGCATCTCACTGCGTTCGCGAATGGTTTTTTCTTTCGTTGACGTCTCTGCACTCAGGAGCGGAAGACCGGCAATCTTACGTGCTAGCGCGGGTTTATCCAGAGGAGGAATATTATAGTTGGATCTGCGGGTAAATACTGCAGAGTCATACATACCCTTATGCCGGTCGGCCGCCACGAAACCTCCTTCTGCTATACTGGAAATACTGCCATCATCGCGCTGCACCGTATTGGGATGAAGTGCTTTGTGAGCGAGATACAATAAAAAAGGTTGCTCCCTCTTTTGATTAATAAACTGAAGCGACTGATCGATGAGGATATCGGTCACATATCCCTTCACCGTTTGCTGTTGGCCATTGATGTTCAACCCCGGATCAGTGGCTTCCCCCTGCCCTCTCAGCGAAGCCCAAAAATCAAACCCGGGGCGCGGTGTATC
>JANPES010000137.1:0-9156 GCA_031423035.1 Cyclobacteriaceae bacterium
AGCACTACCGAGTTGGATCCAAAAACCAAGCACCCCGTCATCGATATGATGGAGGAGCAAAAGAAAATCACCACGAAGGGCGGTACGATGCGCCTTGGTTCTTACGAATGCAAGCTGAAGAAGGGATCTAAAGCCGCTTCCGCCTACGACGAACTCCTTATTAAAGAGCGGCACCGTCACCGTTATGAGTTCAACAACAAATACCTCGAACAGATCGAGGAAGCCGGACTAAAAGCAGTCGGGATAAACCCTGAGTCCGGGCTCGTAGAAGTTGTCGAATTGAAAGACCATCCCTGGTTTGTGGGCGTGCAGTTTCACCCCGAATTGAAAAGCACGGTCCTGAATCCTCACCCCCTCTTTGTTAAGTTCATCGAGGCAGGGATTAATTATAAGAAACTGAATCCCTGATACTTAGACATACTATGGACCGCAACTCCGCCATTGGGCTTACGCTAATTGCCGTATTACTGCTTGTGTACTTTAATTTCTTTGCGCCGGAACCGCCAACGGAATCAGGGGCTCCTGTAACACAAAGTATTACGCCCGGCGATTCGACAATGCAGGCGATGTCGCAGCCTGCCGACTCCGCCTCAAGCGCCACAGCCGGCGCACTACCTGCTCTTTCCTCAGTAGAAGAAAAGCTCACACGCATTGAGACGAACGAACTCATCCTCACTTTCACCAGCCGAGGTGGTATCCTGAAAGAAGTGGAGCTGAAGAAGTTCAAGACGTACTATCAACAACCCTTGCTGCTTGCCGGTGCCAACTTCAATGCGTTCAAGCTAGTCGCCACGGTCGAAGGTAAAGACGTTGACCTGTATACACTGCCTTACGCTGTAGAGAGCCGCACGCTCGGAGACAGCACGATCGTTACGTTTACAACCACGCTGGGAGAAAACAAATATCTGAAGAACATATACAGCATTCCCGGATCGGGCTTTTCCCTGAAGTACAGAATACAAACCTCGCAACTTGGAAACTCATTCAACGGAGAGCATCTTACTTACACCTGGACTGACTTCATCCCAACTCAGGAAAAAGACATAGCCGACAGTCGCACGAAGACAAACATTAACTACTACACAACTGCGGGTGAATTTGACGGACTGAGTGACACCTCCACCGACCCGGAATCGGAGGCGCTCGCTGAACCGATAAAGTGGGTAAGCATCAAACAGAAGTTTTTTACGAGTGCCATCATCGCCAACAAGTCGTTCAGCGGTGGTGAGATCAGCACGCACGCCAACCTCGCCGATACCACTGTCGTCAAGACTGCCAACGTTATCCTTCGCATCCCTAAATCCGATGTGGTTGGAAACACAGCTTCATTCACCTACTTCTTCGGACCCAATGATTACAAGATTCTTGCCACCATTCCGTATGATTTCTCAGAGAACCTTTACCTGGGCTGGCCTCCGGTGATCTGGGTTAACAAGTACATCATTATCCCCATTTTCCACTTCCTCGAGCGGTTTATTGGCAACTACGGTATCATCATCATGATCCTTGTGGTGATCATCAAACTCATCCTTACTCCGCTTTCCTATAGCTCCTATCTGGGAATGGCCAAGATGCGCCTCCTGAAGCCAGAGCTGGACTTAATCAAAGAGAAGAACGGTGACAACATGACGCAGACGCAGCAAGACCAGATGAAGCTGTACCAGCAGGCCGGAGTTAACCCGTTCAGCGGTTGCATTCCGCTCATTTTACAAATGCCGATCCTCTTTGCGATGTTCTATTTCTTCCCTGTGTCCGTTGAACTGCGACAACAGCCCTTCCTCTGGGCCGAGGATCTCTCAACCTACGACTCCATTATGAGCCTGCCGTTTACCATTCCGTTCTATGGAAACCACGTCAGTCTATTTGTGTTGTTGATGACGGCTTCCACGCTTGTCTACACCTGGCAGAATAACCAGCTTACTTCGGTGACGGGCCCCATGAAGTCCATGTCCATGATCATGCCGGTCATCTTTATGTTCGTATTGAATTCGTTCTCTGCCGGCTTGAGTTTCTACTACTTCGTCTCCAACTTGGTGACATTCGCGCAGCAGGCCATCATCAAACGGTTTGTGGACGAAGACAAGATCAAGGCGGTGATGGAGGATCACAAGAAGAAAATGGTCTCCGGAACCGGTACAAAATCCAAATTCATGACCAAGCTGGAAGAGGCGATGAAGGCGAGTGAGGAAGCGAGGAAGAAAAAAAAGTAATTTGAAAATGAGCCAATTTGAAAATGGGCAGGCAGCTAACACGAAGTATTGATATATTTGATGAGTCAACCAATCACCAAATAACCAAATCAGTAAATCACCAAATAATTGGGTAAGATCATCGCGATAGCAAATCAAAAAGGAGGCGTAGGAAAAACGACTACAGCAATTAACCTGGCGGCAAGCCTGGCGGTGCTGGAACAGAAGACCTTGCTGCTGGACGCGGATCCCCAGGCAAATTCAACATCCGGTTTAGGCATAGACCCAAATGCCGTAAAACTCAGCATTTATGAGTGCATGATTGATGAGGCCAATATCTTCGAGGCCATCATGCCGAACGAGCTTAAATACCTCAGTGTCCTTCCCTCGCACATCGATTTAGTTGGCGCCGAAGTAGAGATGGTAAACATTGACCACCGTGAAGAGCGGATGCGCAATGCCCTTGTGAAGATCAAGGATGAGTATGATTTCATCATTATTGACTGTTCGCCTTCTCTGGGGCTTATTACCATCAACAGCCTGACTGCTGCAGACTCATTAATTATACCGGTACAGTGTGAATACTTTGCGCTGGAAGGTCTTGGCAAATTACTGAATACCATCAAGATTATTCAAACTCGCCTCAATCCGCAATTGGAGATCGAAGGAATACTCCTTACCCTTTATGATTCACGAACCTCCCTTGGAAACCAGGTGGTCGAAGAGGTTCGTACACATTTTAAGAACATCTCATTCAAAACCATCATCCCGAGGAACGTAAAGTTGAGCGAATCGCCCAGCTTCGGCCTTCCGGTAATTGTGCATGATGCGGAAAGCAAAGGGGCCATTGCCTACCTCAATCTCGCGCATGAAATCCTGGACAAAAACGGCTTAAGCAAATGATAAAAAAGAAAGGACTTGGCCGGGGGCTCAGTGCGTTGCTGAGTGATACGCCCGAAACAAACAAGCTTGAAGAAGCCCCTGCACCTTCCGGCTCAATGAATGAAATTGCGATTGGCGAAATTGAAGTCAATCCCTATCAGCCGCGAAAGGACTTTGCCGCTGATGCCCTGCAGGAATTAATTGATTCCATTAAAGTGCACGGCATCATCCAGCCGGTTACCGTAAGGAAGCTGGCACGCAATCAGTATCAGCTCATTTCCGGCGAACGTCGCTATCAGGCTGCCCGCCGTGCGGGGCTCAAGACTATTCCTGCATATGTCCGGTCGGCCGATGATCAGCAAATGCTGGAGATGGCCCTTGTGGAAAATATTCAGCGCGAAAATCTCAACCCGGTTGAGATTGCGTTAAGCTATCAGCGTCTTCTGACCGAGTGTAACCTTAAGCAGGAACAACTTGGAGTTCGCGTTGGAAAAAGCAGGACATCCGTAACCAACTATCTCAGGCTGCTGAAGTTGCCACCGGTTATTCAAATTGCCCTGCGGGACAATAAGCTGACCATGGGGCACGCCCGGGCCATCATCAATATTGAGAATACGGATATCCAATTAGTTATTTTCAAGCGGATCATTAGCGATGACCTCTCGGTGCGGCAAGTGGAGGAGTTAGCCCGCTCATTAACCAAGGGCAAGGACAAAGGGCGCTCAGCGCCATCAGTTTCCCCTTCCCGGGAAATTTCTCAACTCCAGGGGAAGCTGTCCAATTACTTTGGCACGAAAGTTACTGTGAAGAGTGACGGCCGGAAAGGTGAAATCAAGATCCCCTTTCTTTCCATCGAAGACCTCAACCGGATCCTCGATATCTTCAAACTCTAACCCATGTGGAAAACCAGGTTTATCCTGCTTCTCATGCTAGTCGCACCACCTGCCTTCGCCCAGGTGACGGAGATTGGCATTGATACAACAAATACAACTGGAGATACACTGATTATACGCAAAAGAGGCAAGATCATCACGGCAGAGCAGTATGCTGCCCGATACATTCCCCGCAAAGCCCTCCTGTATTCCGCAGTATTCCCAGGAATGGGCCAGGTGTACAACAAGAAATACTGGAAACTCCCAATTGTTTACGGTGGTTTCTATGTGCTTACCTATGTCGCCGTGGGCTACAACAACCTATACAATCAATACAAGAAAGAATTGTTTGCTGTGATCAGAGACCCCACTTACCAGGCGATTTACGGCTATACGGAATCACAACTTCGGTCGGCAACTGAATTCTATCGCCGGCAGCGTGACTTCTTTCTAATTCTCGACGGCATGTGGTATCTGCTTCAATTTGTGGATGCTCACATCGATGCACACCTTCGGGATTTTGACCTGAATCCACAACTTAAAGTAAGCCTGGGTCCCAGCATCCAGCAGAGTCCCTTCTACGGGCAGGCTTCTGGAATTTCACTGACCATCAAATTCTAGGAGCGATGAACATCCTCCTCATCGGGTACGGTAAAATGGGCATGGCCATCGAGGCGATAGCCAGACAGAGATCACACCAAATCGCTGGCGTCCTTGATCCTACAATGGGAAAGGCTTTTGATTTCAAAACTCCAGTGGATGTCGCTATCGAATTCACCACACCTGAATCGGCTGAGGCCAATATCCGCTTATGTATTGATAAGCAGATTCCGGTGCTCTCCGGCACTACGGGCTGGATAGCACGCAAGAAGGAAACCGATGGCTACTGCATGAAGAACCAGGGCACATTCTTCTACGCTTCGAATTTTAGTCTGAGTGTAAATCTGTTCTTTGCCCTCAATGAAAGGCTGGCGCAAATGATGCGTGGGCAGGAGGGCTACGACGTTCAAATCGATGAAATTCATCACACACAGAAGAAAGACGCGCCCAGTGGTACAGCCATTACCCTTGCTGAGGGTATTCTTAAACATCTGCCGGCTAAGAGGCAATGGGTAAATACCGAAACCCAAAAACTGGATGACCTCGTTATACGATCATTTAGGGAAGATCCAACACCCGGCACACACACAGTGACTTATCATTCTGAAACCGATGATCTTCTGATCCGCCACACCGCCCATTCGCGTGAAGGGTTTGCACGAGGTGCCGTGGCCGTCGCGGAGTGGCTGCCGCAACAACACGGGGTTCTGGGGATGAGTGACTTCTTAAAATTCTGACTTCGGATTATTTTACTTTTATTTGCGGGTCTTTTATAAGCCATAAATACAAATCATGAATTGGAAGTTTTGGAAATCATCACCTGCTGCAGAATCTGCCAAGAACCCCAAGAAGTCTTTTTGGCGGGAATGGCTTGATGCCGTGGCATTCGCCGTGGTCGCCGCCACCTTGATCCGATGGCTGATCATGGAAGCCTATACCATCCCCACCCCCTCCATGGAAAACTCCATGCTCGTTGGCGATTTCCTCTTTGTGAGCAAGTTCCACTATGGGACGCGGACCCCGAAGACTCCGTTGCAAATTCCATTGACACACCAGAAGATATGGTTTACCGATGTCCCCTCCTATGTTGAATGGATTCAATTACCGCAATACCGCCTTCCGGGCTTCACTTCGGTAAAGCGAGAAGACATCGTCGTCTTCAACATACCTCCTAAGGAATTGAATGAAGGAAAAGACTATCCTGTCGACTTGAAAACCAACTACATCAAACGGTGTGTGGCCATTCCGGGCGACGTATTGACCATTAAAGAACGTCAGGTTTATGTCAACGGGCAGCCTGAGAACAATCCGGAGTATATGCAGTTTAGTTACCTGGTGTATGCCAAAGATGAAATCAATGAGCGTAACCTCTCCAAGCTAAGCATCGACCCGGACGACTATAATTTTCTTGGCCGCCCCGAAGACAATCAGGTTGTTTACCAGATGTTCCTCACCAAAGCAAAAGCAGAGGAGTTAAAGGCAATCCCTTACATCACGGCTGTCATGAATGACAATCGCAACGACGGGCCCGACTACCGGATCTTTCCGAAGTCAAACCGTTTATCCTGGAACGGAGACAATTTCGGTCCACTGACCATGCCAAGTGAAGGGCTGACCATTTCGGTGAATGATTCAACCCTCGCACTTTATGGTGAAACGATCACACTTTATGATCACAACGACAAAGCAGAGATTAAGGAGGGGAAGCTGTTGATTGATGGTCAAGAGGTGAAGGAGTATACTTTCAAACAGAACTACTACTTCATGATGGGTGACAATCGCCACAATTCACTTGATTCCCGCTACTGGGGGTTTGTTCCCGAAGATCATATTGTTGGCAAAGGCTTCTTTATCTGGTTGTCTATTAATAAATATGGAAGCTTCCTGGATAGGATTCGGTGGGGAAGGTTTTTTAATCTTATACGGTAAGAAAGTTTAAAGTTTAAGGTCTAAGGTCTAAGGTCTACCTACTTCAATCCATCCTGCGCTTCATGTCTTTGATGCGTGAGCCGGCGGAGCTTCCCCAGTAGTAGGCGGCGATGGCCAGGACGATGTCACGGACGGCGGCGCGGCTTTCGATGAAGATTTCGCGCATCTCGGCGGGGATGTTGCCCCGGGCGGAGACGACGACGGTGTAGACAAAGCATAACAATATGATCAGCCCGAACAAGGTCATGAACCAGTCGATGTGTCCCGCCGCAGCAACGAATTCTTTTTCCCGTATGCGGGCACTCGCCCTGTCGGCGATCTCCATGTCGAGGGCTTCCAGATCTAGTTTGTAGATCTCTATAAATTGTTTTCTGTCCTCTTCATCCAGAATGGTGGCGTCGCCCAGGACGATTTCTTTGATTCGTTTGAGCAAGCGGACGCTGGGTACCAGGCCGCCGACACCTTCGAGGACATGGCCGAGGTTTTTGTCGGTTAGGAATTTTCCGATGCGGGTTTCTTTTAAGGGTTTCATAGGTTTTTAAGTTGAAAGTCGAAGGTTGAAAGTCGAAGGTTCTCTGAAGCAACGATGGCGTCTAGTAGAGTCATGGCAATCTGGTTCTGACCGTCGTCGCTCAGCAAAAACTCCGCCTCCTTACGATTGTCGAAGAAGAGATTCTCTACCAGGATGGCGGGGCATTTTGTCTTTTTCAGGACATAGAAGTCTTCCTCTTTGTCCAGTTCAATATCGTTGGGATTTGTGCGGAACCGGAACTGGCTCAGTCTGCGCTGATAGGCTTTACAGAAGTTCTGTGCTATTGCGTCACTGGACGTCTTTCCTTTCGACGTGTAGACCGAAAAGCCCGAGCCCTTGCCGTGTGCTCCCGGCGGCATCGCATCGCTATGGATGGACAAGTAAATGCAGCGTTTCTCTTCAGCCTGGAGGTTGTTCGCACAGGCGACCCGCGCTTTCAGCGACGTATCACATACGGGATTGTGGATCAGGATGTGATCAATGCGGGTGAGAAAGAGCAGCTCTTTGAGCCTGGCGACAATCTTCCGGTTGTTTACGCCTTCGTAGAATGTTAGTCCGTCGTCGAAGACATGCATCTTGCCCGGCGCTGTTGTATATACACCGTCTCGCATGCCTCCGTGGCCTGCGTCGAGCAGCCATAGGTAGTTACTTTTTTTCATGGTTGTTGTGTTTTGCTGTTTGAAAAGGAGGAGTCGGGAGTCGGAGTCAGGAGGGCAGGGGTGAGTACGGCCCCTGTTTTTTTCTCCTTTCTCCTACCCCCTACCCCCTACTTCTTACACCACCTTATCCAGCGTCGTCTCGTTTTGCGGAGTATCAAACGCCGTCACGGAGATGGTGCTCCCTTTTGCGGAAGGGTTAGCCTTCGTGGTCGTGTACACCCATCGCTCAGGGACTTTGAGGTCCTGGACCCCGAACCCTTGTTCAACCTGGGTGTCGTTCGGGTCGAAGATGGTAACGCGCACACGGGTCACCTTGAAGTCATCCGTAGCGTCGATTACGATGCTGTCGCCAATTCCCCCGTTGTATTCGGCGACTTTGATCTCATGCACCTGGGGTGCGTTGAGACGGTCGCTGAGTGCTACGAGGTAGGCACTGTGCTTTCTTGGGGTTATCCCCTTCTTGTACATCTCCTTTGCCAGAGGATCTTCCATCTGCAGTTTCGCGTAGTTCACGCCACGCTGGAACCGGGTGATGAAGGTCTTCTGATCATCCCTCAAAGGGTTGCCCTTTTCAGGAAGGTTGACCATGTACATTTTCCCCCGGACCTTCCGGTAGGAGTGCGTCTCGCCCATCTTGCCGCTGATAGCCTGCAGAAGAGCATTGTTCTTAATTTTTGTCATAAAACATTATTTGTTTTAGCCCCGACTTGTTCGGGGCTGGTTTCACATTGTCATCCGCTGCATCATCGGTCGTTGCTGCCTGGCCTTTTGAAACAATGTTTCATTCGGTGCACCTCAAGGTCCTGCGGCAACTGCCTGACGTACTTCGTCTGCAATGCTTGATGCAAATGTGAAGTGGCGCGCCGGCGCAGTGGCCGAATTGCGCACAACTCTGCCTCATTGTGTCCAACTCTGCACAACTCTGCCTTAAACTGTCCGATTTTGGATTTTCGGATGCCCGTGGGAACCTGCGTTTTCAGCGCGTTTTATTGGGAATTAATGGGAATTAATGGGAATCCTCTGGGGATTAATGGCCATCCATTGGGAAATCACTTGATCGATCCATGATCAATGCTTAGCCTATCCTTGATCTACACTGAGAAATCAATAGGACTTTAATAGGAAACTATTTGAAACCCGATCGGCAAGGTGGGTGTACGACAGCTCTGTATTTCCAGTTTATATCCGTTCCCATAAATGGGTCGAACCTACGGTTCTCTTCCGTGTTAGACGCTCTTGAGACAGCAGACTGAAGTCTGCTGTTATAAAATTGGCCGAGGCTACGCCTCTCGGGGGACCAGTACTACAAAATGCGGTGAGCTTACGATTCTCGGCAGACCAGGCCTGCAATCATAGAGCAAGCTACGCCTCATGCAGGACCGTGCTAGCCGTTCTGAGACAGCAGACTGAAGTCTGCTGTTATAAAATTGGCCGAGGCTACGCCTCTCGGGGGACCAGTACTACAAAATGCGGTGAGCTTACGATTCTCGGCA
>JANPES010000138.1:0-3011 GCA_031423035.1 Cyclobacteriaceae bacterium
CCTTTGCCTGCTGGGCCCAGTTCCAAAGAGCAGAGCGCCGCAGCCTGTACCGCAACGATTCAACCTCTGCAAGCCAACAGTTGGCAACGAATCTACGCTACCACCCAGCCTCGCCCCGGCCATCACACCTGACTGACAACGGTGCTGCGCCTAGCACGGCGATTCGCTTTCATATCGGGGCTAGGTGGTTTCTATGCGTAGAGTCCTATGTTTTTGCTCGCTCCCTGGCTCATTGTCCAGTCAAGGCTCGCCACAGTGCTTAGCCTGATGACGCTTCAAAAACTCAGCGACTGGTTAGACACCCGGCCATTCAGCAGTGGACACAACACTGCGGGCTTCTTCAATCGCAGCTGTGATTGCGGCCTCGCGGAGTTCCGGCGTCACATCCATCGGTTGCGCATTGATGAAATGAAGGTCGGTGATTCCGACAAAACCAAATATTGCCCGTAGATATGGTTCTTGAAAATCATAGGCGTGAAATGGTCCGTTTTCTGAATAATCCCCGCCGCGGGTCGTGACACAAATCATCTTCTTGCCATGCACTAACCCGACAGGCTGTCCCTGTTCATTATACCGATACAGATAGCCGGGCTGAATAATCGAATCAATGTAATATTTCAGCGCATACGGAATGCTAAAGTTCCACATCGGCGTGGAGATTAGATAAATATCTGCCGATAAAAAGTGTTGAACCAGAAGTTCAATTTGCTGCCACGATTCTTTGTGGTGTTTGTCAATCGGCCGACTGGCCATCAAGCTGTATTTGGTCTCAATATTGTCACCAGCGACCGCGGGTAAGTCTCTTGCAAACAGGTTAATAGTCTCAACCCGCATATCCGCATACCTAGCCTGCAAACTTGCAAGGAACGCTGTGGCAACTCGCAGCGTATTGGATTTGTCTTCGCGGGGCGTGGCGATAATATGTAACAATTTCATGACAGTCCCTCTCTGAGTGAATGGGTTTGGTGGGCGAAGCCAAAAGTGAAACCCGCTGCACATCGGTCGCCAAGGAATTTCCGAATGATGCGATTTGTATCGGCAGATTGCGTCTCCGCTGAGAACCGCTTTAACCACAGACTCCTCCGCACTGCCGAACACCAAATTCACGTGCGCTGCGGCCTGCGGAGCCGATCCTGCCACGAACGAACCCACCCAAAAGCGGGCAACCAATAACAAAGCCCTGATCGCAGCAGCGTCACCGTGCAATGTATGTTAGCTGCCCTTTTGGATTCATGATAACTATATTCATAAAGTTCAATCAGCAATTTCTTTTCGGTTACAACACCTAGGATTCGGCGTTAACATCGTTCAGCATTCTATTCTTTTTTGTCATTTGTCCACCAGGGTTGATATTTAAAGCCTGTTGATGAAAACCGATTTGTTTTCGATTTATTGCATGTTTCGCATGTTAGCTGAATATTGCATGGATCATTTGTTCCGAAAAGATCAAGAGGCACCATATGATCATAATTTTTTGCTGTGAGACTGTTTACTACCCCTGTGAGATCAGTGTTGCAGTAAACACAACGCCCTTTATCTCTATGGAATACAGCATTTTTCACCCATGAGGGTATATTTCTCCTTTTAATTCTTTCTTTACTGTTCAGCTTATCCTCTGAAAACTGCGCACTTGGATCGGCATACTGCTCAAATGGAAAGGACTTATTTATCATTTGCTGTACGGTTTTGGCAACCAACAAATTGAACTTAATGAGGAAGTTCCGATTTGCAAAGAGCACATGAAAAACCTCGTCAGCCATGCGATTAAAAAGCTCATAGAACTTATCCTTATTTTCAGTGAACCATTTGTGAGGCTCTCCATCTTCATCGTCACTGAGATCGAATGGCGGACTCATAACGTTATATGCTTCGAATAAGGAGAGCCATCTTTCAGGATCCTCTTCACTGACAGCGTCTACATATTTTCTGAAATATCTACTATAGTAATTCAACGTTCTTGTTACGATGTATTGATGCAGTAGGGTATCTTTAGAAAAATTTGTAGAAGCGTTCACAAAGTAGTCAATATTGAAATTCCAAAATCCCTCCCCCTGATCAACTGATTCATCAATGAGTGAAGCAAGACTGTAAACATCTCGAAATATAAATTCTCGCATTTTTACGACTTCAATCAATCTTAACAATACTATGCAGCTAACGTTCGGCATAACCCGCGCGCGGAGCGCGTCGGGTTCATGCCGGTGCTAGCCCGCCACCCGCCATATAACCAGTAACGCCAAGAGTCCGATTATCACGGTCACTCCGGAGACTATTGGAGAAACAAGACCTGCCAGAATGCCCACGGCCATCATGACCATCACAAGCACAATCCCGCTGACCAGCCAGACCCTGGGCGAGATTGACTGCGCCGAGCTGAGCGCGGCTGGTCGCCACCACCAACGGACCACAAGCCAGTAGCCCAGAGTCAGAGGGGCACTAGCGAAGACGGTGTGATGAAGCATGTGGATCCGATCTGGCTCACTAACGGCGAACCACCACAGGTAATGAGAGATAAGGCCTTCCGTTCCCAGGAAGACTATCAATGGGCCAATGAATAGCAATGCCCGGATGGAGGCCTGTGTCCAAAATTTGTGCCTGGCGTCCGATACGGCCAGCGGCAGATGGGAGAAACTGACGATGACAGCGAGCAAGTAGAGGATGAGTTGAACAGGGGCAAGGTTGTCTTGGAGTGTACCTATATTGGGCGTGATGTCGTAATACATGGAGATGACGGCGCCTACGACAATTCCGTAAGCGGTCGCCAGCAGCAGGAGTATCAACGAGAGACGAGTCAGCCTATCTTCCCAGGTGATGATGCTCGATGGATTCATAGGTGGTTTGTGTCCTCCTGCATTCCTTAGAAGAATCTCACGGGTACGGGCCGCGGCGGTGCTTGGTAAGGCGGGCTAACGACACATTCAGTTGCCCCAGGCATGCGTGGCCGAAAACGTCCCAGACCAACCTATTTCCAAGCGGGCGATTCATGTCGAATTCGCGCGCGGTTCCTGGGG
>JANPES010000139.1:0-4269 GCA_031423035.1 Cyclobacteriaceae bacterium
TTGTCGTCGCTGGCACCGCGTGCATTGTTATAGCCGTCGTTCTCCTCGATCTTGAACGGGTCGGTGGTCCAGTCTTCCTTGAGTGCTTCAACCACATCGAGGTGTGCCAGGCAAAGAAGCGGCTTGCGCTTGCCGGTTCCGCGAAGCGTGGCTACCAGGTTACCTTTACGTGGATGGGCGCCTCCAATAAACAGGTCTTTATCGGTGAATCCGACTGCGCGGAGGCGTACCGCCATGGCCTCGGCGGCCAGCGTGGTGCTGCCGGTGGCTTCTGTGGTATTTATTTCGATAAGTTCTTTAAAGATGTCGCGAGTAAGTTGTTGATTGGGCTGGGCGAAACTCGCCAGTGAAATTAGGCTGCCGGTAACCCATCCGATGGTGGCGAAGCAACGATTTGTATTCATTCGTAAGTTGATTTTCTGAATTTCCTTCCTGAATTTTATTAAGTAAAGGAAGGCCAAAGGGGGGAGATTCGAAAATGATCGAATCCATTTCTTCGACATGATCCTGCTGAATTTGTCTTAGATTCGTATAAGGCCGAACAATTCGATGAAAATATCACGTCGTGCGTTTTTTAGGACGTCCCTATCTACTGTGGCTGTTCCAACGGTGATCGGTAGCAGTTACGGGCTTCAGGATCCACACCAGGAACAGATATTGGGACCTGTAGCGAAAAATCGTTTCGACCCCTGGATTGAAGTAAACAGGGAGGCACTTCTTTTCAATGTCAAACAGCTCTCAGAACTGGCAGGGAGTAAGCCCATCATGGCCGTTGTAAAGAATAATGCCTATGGCCTTGGTCTCGATGTTGCCGCGAAATTACTTGAAGAATCCCCGCTGGTTAGGGGATTTGCAGCTGTAAAAACAGATGAGTGTCTCAAGTTGCGTGAAGCCGGGATACGAAAACCAATTTTGTTACTGGCCCTGGCGTCTGAAGAAGAAGAGTATGAATTGGCAAGCAAAGACATCGACCTGAGTATTCTTACGGACGATGCGCCTCAGCGGATAGAGCGTATTTCAAGGTATGTTAAGCGGCCCGTAAGGATTCATTTCTACATTGACACAGGAATGAGCCGTGTAGGGATTCGATTTAACAAAGCCCTGCCGCTTATTCAAAAAATTGCGTCAATTAAATCGGCAAATGTCATCACCACGTTCACCGATCTTACCGAAGACCCGGCATACGACAAGGAACAGTTGGCCCGGTTAACAGGCGTTGTGGATGCGGCATCAAGGATGGGAATAAAAATGGGGGAAATCCACGCAGCATCTTCCCATGGAGTTTATCATTTCCCGGAATCTCACCTGGACCTTGCGCGGCCAGGATTATCGCTGTACGGAGCCTACCCCGACTCCTACGAAGCGGAGAAAAAAATAAAGCCATTGAAAGCGGCATTTCGTCTCCAGGCACGGGTGGTCCGGGTAGAGCAACTGCAGGCAGGCGACAGTGTAAGCTATGGCCGTAAGTTTATTGCGGAAAAGCCATGTTGGGTTGCAACCATCCCGGTTGGACATTCGGATGGCTACCATAGAGACGCTGTAAAAGGAGCAAAAATTCTTATTGAAGGGAATGTTTTTCCAGTAATCGGGGCTGTAAGTGCCAGCCATACCATAGTAAACCTAGGTGAGCAGCGGAGTGTGAATGTGGGAGATATTGCGACGCTGGTCGGCCCCAACCACCCGGATGTTGAACCCAATGCGGTAGCCAATGCATGCGGCATATCCGTTTATGATATTCTAATGCACATGAATTCTGCGCTCCCAAAAATTGTAATGTAGACTGCTCCTCTGGTAGCCAAACCCTAATTCGGCATACTGATACGGATGAGGTTGAGAACGGCGACGGAGGCCATTCGAATGTTAATCATTCTGTCTTTGCTCAATTGCAGTTTTCGTGTGACAGTATGGTTCTTGTCGGAGTAGGCGATCCATATCATACCAACCGGCTTATCGGGTGTTGCGCCGCCTGGTCCGGCAATACCACTGGTGGCAACCCCAATGTCCGTGTTGAATTTTGCCCGGACGATATTCGCCATTTCAATGATCGTGGGTTCGCTGACGGCGCCGTTTTTTTCCAGCACTTCCGGTTTGACGCCCAACTGCCGCATCTTGATCTCGTAGGCGTAGGGGATCATGCTGCCCAGAAAGTAATCCGAGCAGCCCGGTACACTCGTGACCAGGTGAGAAAGAAATCCGCCAGTACAACTTTCTGCGATAGACAGTGTGAGCTTTTTAGCGCGAAGCGTCTTTCCGATAACTTCTTCAAGCGTCTCATCTCCGTAACCATAGATATAGTCACCGGCTAGCGGTTGGATCGAGGCGGTTAATGTATCAAGCTCTGCCTTCAGATTTTCTTTTGAATCGCCTATGGCGGTGAGCCGTACTTTTACCTCGCCCAGGCTTGGTAAGTATGCGATCTTGATGTGGTTCGGAAGCGATTTCTCCCAAGGAATTAACTTTTCCGCCAACACCGATTCCCCAATGCCTACGGTTCGAAAAACTTTGTGAACAATAGCGGGCATCTCAAACGTCTGCTTGAGTTTTGGAACTATCCGCTCGGTCATCATCCGTTTCATTTCGTGTGGTACACCTGGCATGGCCACGAATACTTTTCCATTCTTTTCAAACCACATCCCTGGCGCTGTGCCAATGACGTTCGTTATTTTTGTGCAACAAGCTGGAAGGGCGGCTTGCTGCCGATTGACTTCTGATAACTCACGCCCGCGACTGACAAAGAATTCGCGAACTTCGGCCAGCGCTTCTTCATGAATCTCCAGTTTACAGCCAAAATATTTAGCCAGGCAAGGCTTGGTGATGTCGTCACTGGTAGGGCCAAGGCCCCCTGTGATCAGAATGATATCAGCACGACTTTCTGCCTCTGCTACCGCTGTCAGAATTTCCTTTTCCTGGTCTCCAATACTCGTCTTCCGGATCACACGAATGCCTACCTGATCGAGAGCTACACTCATCCATTGCGAATTCGTATCCACAATCTGACCATAGAGGATTTCGTCGCCAATCGTGAGGAGTTCTGCAAGAATAGGTCGCATGCGATAACGTTAGGGTTCAAATATAGTTGACAAAAGGGAATGACTTGCCGTTGGGTTGCTACTTATACTTTGTCTTGTAACTTAGTAACATGGACATCCCCAATTTTTCAGCCGTTAACCATCAAAAAGAAATCTACCTAAGTGGATTTGCAGGAAAAATGCCTTTGGTTCCCGTCGACTGGCGACAGTTGGAGGAGAAGGCAAGGGCTGCCATGAGTCAAGAAGCCTATGCCTATATCGCTGGCGGGGCGGGTCTTGAAAGCACGTTAGCTTCAAATCGGTCAGACTTTGAAAAAATCAAGATTGTTCCGCGGATGTTGCGCGACACCAGCCAACGTGACACCAGTATTGAATTGTTTGGTCAGCGCCTTCCTTCGCCGCTGTTGCTCTCACCGGTAGGGGTGCTGGAAATGGTTCATCCCATAGCGGATGTAGCCGTTGGTCGCGCTGCCGCCGCGCTGGGCGTACCGTACATCTTTAGCAATCAATCCAGCAAGCCCATGGAGGAAGTTGCTGCCGTAATGGGAAATTCACCGCGGTGGTTTCAACTCTACTGGAGTAAGTCGAATGAACTCGTTGCCAGCTTTGTTCAGCGCGCAGAAAAAAGTGGTTGCAGCGCCATTGTTGTCACGCTGGATACAACGCATCTAGGCTGGCGAGCGCGTGACCTTTCAATCGCATATCTTCCGTTCCTTGAGGGCAAAGGCATTGCCCAATATACAAGTGACCCTGTCTTTCAACGAATAATGGATGAGCCTGAACTTCCCACCGCCAGACCCAAAGTAACAGTGGACTTGCTTAGAGGTGTAATCCGGATGGTGAACGCATATCCGGGTGGCAATTTCCTCAGCAAGCTGAAATCAGGGCGACCAATGAGGGCTGTAAGAAAATTTACAGCGATCTATTCCAATCCCTCGCTGACCTGGAATGATCTTTCCTTTTTGCGAAAGCATACCAAGCTGCCCATCCTACTAAAAGGCATCCTCCACCCGGACGACGCGGCTCAGGCGATCGATTGCGGAATGGATGGTATTATTATTTCCAACCACGGCGGTCGGCAGGTCGATGGGTCCATTAGCACCATCGACGCCTTGCCCGGAATTGCGAAACGAGTAGGAGGAAGGATTCCCTTGCTTCTCGATGGCGGTGTGCGTGGCGGCGCAGATATGTTCAAGGCGATCGCCTTGGGTGCCAATGCCGTTTGCATCGGCAGGCCCTA
>JANPES010000140.1:0-17814 GCA_031423035.1 Cyclobacteriaceae bacterium
TACGACAAAAATTACTTATCTATCAATGAGGTTCAGATTGAGAAGCAAAATGTAGCAGCCTAAAACGGAAAAGCGATCATTTAACTTAATAAACGACCGCCTTTCTTTACAGGCTGACATAAAGCCGCCTTAAATGCAAAATTACTAAAAATCAGATTTGGTTCTTAACACAGAATCTCTGCGGTAAATACTGCCTCTCGTACTCTAAACTGCTGAAATAAGAATCTTGTATTCTTCGAAACGCGCAAGAATATCCCGAACATAGTTTACCGGCTCCTCACACTTGCAATAGCCTGCCACTGCCACCGGATCACGGTAGTACTTTGGATTGGATTTCTGTTTCAGAAAAATTTCCACATCATCCCATGTGTTGGGATCCCGATTGTATTTCTTTGCCAGGTTTCTGGAATCAATGATGTGTGACAGGCCCGCATTGTAGGAGGCCAATACGAATTTGAGCCGCTCGTCCTTGTTATTGACATACTTGCCCCAAAGTTTGTCCAGATACTTCAGGTACTTCACGCCCGCCTTCAGGCTCTGATGAGGATTGGTTCTGTCCTGGGCCCCAAACTCAGTGGCAGTAGCTGGCATCAGCTGCATCAGTCCCACGGCCCCTGCCCATGATTCAGCATTAGGCCGGAAGTTTGACTCTTGATAGACGATGGACGCCAGCAACCTCCAGTCCCAGCCAAGGTTTAAGGCCTCGCGCTTTATCTGTTCGTCGTATGGCGAGAGCTTATTTCCTCCAAGCGTTGAGTATACACTGCTTACGCGAATCTGTGAAGACCGGGGGTTGTTAAGATATTTATCGTAAAGCAGTTTGAACCGGCCTTTGTCTTTCAGTTCAGCGAGCCAGGTATTGACAGCACCTTGCAATTGTGGAGAATTTTTTCGAACGGCCCACGCAATCTGCTGTGGAAGGCTCAATACGGTACCCACATCCAGGTCCGGGAAGTAGATGGAATTAACCATGCCTAGCGTCTGGTCTGTGACAGTCAGTTGAATCTCCCCGTTTGCAACTCGCTCAATGAGCGATTCAGTTTCTGCCGTAGCACTGTCTTCCTCAATCAGAATCTCACCACCCACCTCCTGCGAAAGGTTTTGCAGTCGCTCCTTGAATGATGATTCCTTCAGGACAAAGACTCTCTTCCCAATCAAATCAACGGGATTCCTAATCATAGTCCGTTCAATCCGTGATGGAGGCATGCGGCGCCAGTTGGATGGTTTACGCTGAACAAGGACCTGGCAGGTGTTGAACTGCGTATCCGTAAATGCCAAGTACTCGGTCCGTTCCTTCGTAACAGTCAGTGGAAAAGCAATGAGATCTCCTTCACCCCGATTCAACAGATCAATGGACTGTTCAATGCCACTGATCACCCTGATCTTGAGCTCGACGTTCAGGTGCTTGGTAAGACTTTGGAGCAGTTCATACTCATATCCCATCGGTTGTCCCCGGTAGATGAAATAGCTGATGGAGTTGTTATCGACAACGGCCTGGAGGAAACCGCGCTCGCGGATCTGATCCAGGTCGATGGCTACCTCGGGGGTGGTGGTGAAGGCCTGCTGATTGGACTTCCAGTTACAGCCGGCAAAAAGCAAGAGAAACAGCAGGAAACAACGGTAGAATACTGCGCTTGCCATAGGTTAAAATACGGAAATCCCTCAAAAAACAAAAGAGGCCTTTTAGGAGCCTCTTCTGCTTTTATAATGATGAATCCTCCTAATTAGGCCGTAGCACAGCATTAATTGTGTGAACTACACCACTGTTGGTCAGCGTATTCGGCGCAGTAATTACTGGATCCGCAAACCCGGTGTTTCCATCAAGCAGCGTGTAGATTGCAGGTGGGCCTGGGGCAACACCCACAGTTATCGTGGAACCGGTCTTCAGTGTAGTCAATACCTTTTGGTCTGTAAAATCCTGAGATAGAAATCTTCCAGGCACCAACTGATACTGAGTAAACGCCGTCAGTTCAGCAAGCGTAGGGATTGTTACGCTCGCAGGCGTAAGTGTCGAGATATAGGCATAACACTGGGTCTCTGTCACCAGTGTCCCGTTAAGTGTTTGGAGGTAGGCCCGAATCAGACCATCGTTTGCCCGGAAAATTGTAAAGTCTGGCAGTGGAGTGGAATTGGGAAGAATTACCGGAACCTGACCTGTATAGCGGATAAGTGCAGCCAGCAGTTCAAATCCTGTATCAGTGCCATCCGAAGCCGTAGTACCCCCAACTACTGTTGGCGGATTTGTTCCGTAGTTAATGGTGAACACTGGTGAAAATGTAGCGAGAACATTCGCGACGGACGGCACAGCCATAACCCGATCAATGGTATGGGCAACCCCGTTTGATCCCAACAAATCAAAGTTGGTAACAGTAGCGCCGTTGGTTGCGCTGTTTCCGTTTAAGACTACTGTGGATCCGCTCCTTGAAATAGCCAAACGGGCGTTATTCAAGGTAGCAAACGTCTGGTTTCCGGTGATCATTGCTGAGGTAATCTTTGAGCTCACCATGTGGTAATTGAGCACAGGTACCACCGTGCCTACAAAACTTGTAAGTGTCGGGGTACTCGTGGTCGACAACCCATCCATGAAAGCGATCAGGCTTGCTTCCGTTACCGGAAATGGCCCGCCAGAAAAATAGGTGGCGCCGAGATAGGCCGTCATGGCCGGATCGGAGGGCGCGAAGATGGTAACAACTCCGGAGTTGTTGTTATTCAGCGATGCATACAATCCCGCTTTCTGAACCGCAGCTGTCCAAAGTGTGAAATTGGGATCAGCTGCCATCGTTGCAGCAATCGTTTTTCCGGTTAGTCCGATAGGCGAAGTAAAGTCGTCTTTACAACTGCCCAGGGTCAGTGCAAACACCCCCACCAACAGAATCCTCCGGGTTATATTTTTGTTTTTCATAGTCATGTTCAATTAGATGATAAACGATTAGTGGGTAATGATAACGTGACTGATGGTTGGTTGCAGCCCGATCAAAGTCGGCGGCGGCCCGTCCAAAATCTTGAAATAGCCTCGTGCAACAATTGTGTAGTTCTTACCCGGTGCAAAACTAACAGGGGCCGAGTACACAATGTTGGTGAACGCGTTGTCGGTTGCAAGTTGGAGCGTATAGGCATTTGGCACTCCAGCAACTGCGATTGTATTCGATGTTGGATTAACAAAAGTCAGGTTTCCGAAAGTACGGGAACCAAGGGTAGGGCTGAAGCCACCAGCAACACTTCCTACAAAGGCATTCGTTGCATTTGGGGACGTGGGTGAAGGGGGCGCAACATTGGTCAGGGGGATTGGCGTACCGCCATTCAACCGCGCATAAACAGGTGGTCCTCCAAACGTCCCGTTTGTATTTGCAGCCGCTGTTATGTTGTTCGAATTAGGTATTGCATTGACAAACCGTATCCCTGCGTTGGTGACCACTGTCCCTGCGGCGAAAGTAAGCCATGTATCCGTCAGCACAACAAACCTTACACCACCCGGGTCGGTAAGGCCTAGCGGAACAAGTCCAATCGTCACCAGATTCGCATACTCAATCGCCGTGGAGGTGGTCTGTACTAAACCAACGGGATCCCAGTTAATACAGGCCGGGCAATTCGCCGGGTTAAGCGAGTCCCTGCGACTTGCCGAGATCATTAATTTGTTGTTCGGGTTCCAATACGTGACATCTGCAAATGAAATTGTAGCCGTCTTGCGATTCAACCTTGGCGGAATGTAGCGGCCAATGCTATCGATGGCGATAGCCGTGTAGTTACCCCCGTTGATTGCAGCAAAGTTATTGGTACCGTTTGATGTGGAGCGATAGATCAAATGCTTGGCTTCGGGGGGTCCCTGGATGTTATCGAGTTTTCCTCCAATCGTTCCGGAAGTTGCTTTTGCCCGAATGGCCGTGTTGGCTGTAACACTGCCCGTGCTCCCATTGGTTGTAATCGCGACAGAAGTAACCAGGGGAAGTCCATTGCCACGGGTGGCCGTACCCAGGTTGACGCCATTCACATAGAAATCAAGTGAAGGGGCGTCTGCCGTTGCATTGGCGAATGTGAATGTGGCCTTGAATGCCGTTGCGGTGGCGTTGAGGTTAGCTACCGGCAACTCGGGGTCACTGCAGGCCAGCATGCCGGTGAGTATTCCCACGGCTGCCAGCATTGATTTATTGATATTTTTCATGTGATTCAATTTGGAGTTGGTTGTTAGAAAATATAGCGGAAACCAAGTTGCATCTGCCACCGGCCACCTGAGGTAGTGGAGGTATCAAAGTTGTTTGTTTGCGACAATGGTGTCCCATCGGCGTTCAAGTCAAATGCATAGATCGGCCGTCCTGTGGTGGCCGCCCAGGGGCTACCTATGGTACTGGCCGGGCCTGCCGTAGCTGTGGGGGAAGCCAGGGTTCCAGCTGTATGCGCTTGCTCATAGCCGAGGAATCGAATAACCTGAGACCGTGAGGGAACACGGATCAAGCCCCAGCTTGAATTGAGCATGTTTAACACATTGTCAATATTAAGCGAAAACTGCATGGTGTTTCTTTTGCCCTTTACATCAATGTAGAAATCCTGGAGCAAGCTGAAATTCAATCGATTCACCCAGGGAGCATAGGCACCGTTGCGCGCAACATATTTGCCCCTGCTTGCGCTGAGGTACTCGTCCTGCTTGATGTAATTGTCAAGCTGAGTCCAGATTTCATTTAGAGAACGGGGGTCATTGGCATTGCTGGAGCTGAGCACAATCTCACTTTGCTCTTTTGGAACATAGATCAGATCATTTCCCACCGTGCCATCACTGTTGGGGTCTCCACTATAAACATAAGAGTAGTTGAAACCGGTACGTCCCTCGTAGGTGAATCCCACAGTCGTAGCCAGGTGATCCATGTATTCCTTTCGATATGAGCCGTAGGCCACAATCCTGTGGGGTGTGAGCGTATTCGCATAGGAAAGACCGGAGTTATTGGGACCAAGAACATTCGTTTGACCGGAGTAAATGCTCCCGGCAGTTGAACCACTCTGGGCGTTAATTTCTCGAGCATCGGTATAGGTGTAAGCCGCCATCAGGGTGAAGTCGCGCGTGAAGTTCTTCCGTAGTTGCGCTGTGATGCTCCATTGTTGCCCCTGGTCGGTATTGTCCAAAACCAGTGCTTGATTTACTTCCCCAGAAATCCTTCGGTCGTTAGCAATAATCTGACGATCCGCTCCGGCAGCGCCATATAAGGGCCGGCCATCGCCTGCAAGGCTTGCCACTGCCTGCTTCAGGTTGGCATTTCGAATAAGAACTGCATTGATGTCTTTGGTATAAATGAATTCAAAGGTTCCGATAACGCCACCAGGCAACTTTTGATCCAGGGCGAGGCTGGTTCTCCAGACTTGAGGGAACTTGAAATTCTTGGACACGACATTGATATCAGCAACAATGTTCGATCGGCCATAATTGCGATTAAGTGGATTTGAGACGAAGGTGGGGTTTCCCCCAGCCAGGTCTGAGTAGTCCTTCTCCGGAGCTGTATACGGCGTCAGGGAAAAATTGTATGGAAGTCCATCCCCTGTATTGTCGAAGGGGACAGTGGTTGAGCTAAAGTTTCCAAAATACAGACCGTTGTTGCTTACCGTGTTTGACAGCCATACAAAAGGAATTCTACCTGTCAAAACACCCGTACCACCACGGATCTGGGTCGTACGATCCCCTTTCACATCATAGTTGAATCCAATGCGAGGAGAAAATAGCGGACGAGCCTCGGGCCAGGCACCAACGCGAAGTTTCTCGCCATTGAAATCAATGGAATTCACGTAATTGTTCTTGGGGAGATCAGAGAGATAAACGGGCATATCCACACGTAGTCCTGCGGTTAAGGTCAGGTTCTTAATTCCCTTGTAGACGTCCTGTACATAGAAGCCCACTTGAAGGGCAGACCATTTAGCCGCCGTCGCACTTGGTCCCCCCGCTACGGCCACATATTGTAGGTTGTAGCTGGCCGGGCGTTGGGAAGCTGTTGTTCCCGGATCTGCATCTGCATAGAAATCACCCAGGCTGTTATACCGATAAACGCCATTAACCAATTGGGTAAAGACGTTATCAAACTTATAATATTCATTTGCAGTTCCCAGGGAGATCGTATGATCCTTCAGGTAGATGTTGAAATTATCATTGAACTGAATCACATCTTGGTTCAATTTGTTATTCGGGGTAAAAGGATCTGGGCCGAAAGAGGTCATGTTGTTACCATTTGGGCCAAGTATATCCACGATGGGTACGGCAGGAACATCGAGTCCGCCCGCATTTTGACGGAAGTCGCGTAACGCGGTATATCCTACAACCAGATTATTGGTGAACTTCCCGCCCCCAAACACCGAGTTCAACTCAAGTGTACCTGAATACTGGTTGTTGTTGATTCGGTAGAACGAAGAGGAATATGAAAGAACGTTGTTGCTGTTTCCACGGCCCCCTGGAGCGCTGCCGGCAAATCCGCCCGAACCGCTGGGAAACTGATCCTGGAAAGAGTTTGTGATATTTCCGCGCAAGGTCAGCTTGTGATTCTGACTGATGTTGTAATCCAGGCGCATGACATAACGCTGACTTTCTGTTGCACGACTGAAGTCCTTATAACTTCCCGGATCAAAGCCATATTCATTGTTTAAGAAATTCCTTAGCCCCAGCAGGCCGGTACTTCCATCGCTATCATCTGTCCCTTGTGTATTGGTGCTGGACGATGGCTCTCCAGTCTTACGCACGGGGAATGTGATAAACGGATCAGATCGATTTTCAATTTCAGCATTCACGAAAAAGAATAGCTTGTCTTTGATGATGGGTCCACCCAGGCGGAAGCCGTAGTTCTTAAAATTGAAATCAGGAATGGGTGATTCTACTCCATCTATTTTTGTACCCGCAAAACTCTGGGAACGGAAAAAATAATAAGCAGATCCGCTTAGCTCGTTTGTCCCACTCCGTGTGATTGCACTGATGCCTGCTCCTGTGAAATTTCCCTGACGAACATCGTATGGAGAAAGGGATACGGAAATTTCCTGGATAGCATCCAGACTGAACGGGGTGGTGCCAGACTGGCTGCCCGGAAGCGGCTGAAGTCCAAAGACGTTATTCATGGTGGCTCCGTCAACTGTCAGGTTATTGTAAAGATTGCTTCTTCCGCCAAATGACAAGTTGCTTCCGCCCGCCTGAGGGGTAAGACGGGTAATGTCGCGAAAGTCCCGACCAATGGAGGGCAGACGGGTAATCGCACGATTAGAAAAATTACTGGAGGCTCCCATCTTTTCAGAGTTCAGAATCGCATCCTGAGTACCCGTGATGACAATGGCTTGTAACTCGGTCGCCTCGGAAATCAGATCATAATCAAGGATGAGGGTTTGCCCCAACTCAAGATAGACTTCCTCCTGAACCTGCTCTTTGTACCCCACGAAGGACACCTTAATGGTGTAGGGTCCGCCTACGCGCATCCCTTCCATGTTGTAGTAGCCATCTACGCGGGAGGCGGCACCATAGGTTGTCCCGGATGGAACGTGCGTAGCCACCACGTTGGCGCCAGGGATTAGCTCACCCGCCTTGTCTTTAACGATGCCCGTAAGGCCCGCTGTTGTTACGCCTTGTGCCCATACACCCAAAGGGGTGGTCAGGAGGGTAACAACCAGGATCAGTAAAATTCTCCTCATATACTTGGGATTTTAGTGGATTTTAAGTGACGACAAAACTATCTGTTTCATACCATGCCCTCTTTATGAATCCTTTAAATGTTACGAACAAATGGTTAACAATTTCTTAATCTCTCCAGATGCCAATCTTTTCGTTGTTGCTTGAATGAATGGATAATGCTAACGTTGTATTGAACCAATACTTAAAGTACAATGAAAGGAATCATGCTAATTCTCGCTGTTATCATTAGCTGCTTGAACGCGGATGCGCAGGTTGATTTGTCCTACTACCTGCCGGATGGCGTCAAATATGATCCGTCCATTCCCACCCCCACATCGGTCATCGGCCACGAGGTGGGAGAATGGCATGTCACCCATGATCGCCTGGTCAACTACATGTACGCCCTGGATAAGGCCTCTGACCGCATCAGCCTTGAGGTCACCGGACAAACCTATGAAGCACGGCCCTTGCTGCTATTGACCATCACCTCCCCAAAGAATCATCAAAATATTGAAGCAATCCGCAAACAGCACCTCCAACTTTCAGACCCATCTGCTTCCGCCAGCGTGGACACCAAGGCGGCACCCGCTGTATATTATCTGGGATGCAGCATTCACGGCAATGAACCCAGCGGGGCCAACGCCGGACTGGTTATGGCCTATTATCTCGCCGCTGCACAAGGTCCCGAGATAGAAAAATACTTGCAAAATACCGTTGTCCTATTCGATCCCAGTTTTAATCCCGACGGCCTGACGCGATTCGCCGGTTGGGCAAACTCACGCCGCAGCAAACTCATCTCACCGGATCCCAACGACATGGAACACAACGAAACCTGGCCCGGTGGCCGCTTCAATCATTATTGGTTTGACCTTAACCGCGATTGGCTCGTCGCCCAGCTACCCGAATCACAGGCGCGCATCACAAAATTCCAGCAATGGAAACCCAATGTTCTTACGGATCATCATGAGCAGGGAACCAACGCCACGTTTTTCTTTATGCCCGGTGAACCATCCCGGGTGAACCCGATCACCCCGGAGCGCAACCAGGAGCTCACCCGAAAAATGGGGGAATATCACGCCAAGGCACTCGACCAGATCGGTTCATTGTATTTTACACAAGAAGGCTATGATGACTTCTACTACGGCAAAGGCTCCACCTACCCGGATGTTGAGGGCGCAATTGGAATCCTATTCGAACAAGCCAGTTCGCGCGGCCACGCCCAGGAAAGTGTAAACGGGATCTTAACATTCCCTTTTACCGTACGCAATCATTTTGCTACCATGTTGAGTTCTCTGAAAGCAGTGAATGAGTTGCGTGAAGATTTACTCAACTATCAACGCGATTTCTACAAAAGCGCTTTGGTGGAGGCCGCCAAGGATCCGGTAAAGGCATACTTGTTTGGCTCCCGGGACAAGGCGAAAGTCTTTCACCTGACAGAAATTCTTTCCAGCCATAAAGTAGAGTTCTATACTCCAGCAAATTCAACGACGGTAAACGGTAAGAGCTTTCCGACAGAATCCAGTTTCATCGTTCCCCTCAACCAACCAAAATACCGACTCATCAAAGGCATGTTCGGGAAAACGACACAGTTCAAGGACAGTATTTTCTATGATATCTCCAGCTGGACCTTACCGCTGGCGTTTGGTTTGGATTATGAAGAGTTGAAGACAACCCCAGCATTGGGACCACAGTCTTCGGAAGCGGTCATGCCCATTGGAAAAATGATTGGCGAAAAGGGAAAGTACGCTTATGTATTTGAGTCCTATGGGTTCTACTCTCCCCGGGCAATTTATCGCCTGGTCAGTCACGGAATCCGGACCAAAGTCTCTACCGACGCATTCTATCACGCCTCCGGTAAGCGCTTCGAAGCGGGGTCAATCATGGTGTCGCTGGATAACCAGGATTTGAATCCGGAACAAATCGAAGTTTACCTTCGGGAGATTGCCGAAAAGGACGGACTCGATATTTATGCATTTAACACGGGCCTTGATTATCGGGGTGTCAGCCTGGGCAGCAGTTCTTTTCAACCGCTGACCAAACCCGCGATCGCTATGCTCGTGGAGGGGGGATCAGGGTTTAGCGGTGTTTCACCCACCGACGCAGGTGAACTATGGCATCTTCTGGATCAGCGCTTCAACATTCCCATCACCTGCATGCCCGTTGCGGTTTTCAACACAGCTAACTTGAATCGGTATACGACAATCATTTTCCCGGCAGGTTCATATGGATCCATAAGCGAGTCAGCGAAAGAAAAATTGAAATCCTGGATTCAAAACGGAGGCGTTGTCATCGGATTTGAACAGGCGTTGAGCTGGTTCACCACGGCCGGGCTCGGAAAATTTGAAATGCGAAATCTGTCAGCTGACGGAGAAAAGAAAGAAGCCGCCCCTTCGCGACCCTATGTGGATATTCAGGATGCCGTTCGCGCACAGGAAACCAGTGGCGCCATTGCAGAAGCAGATGTGGATTTGACCAATCCACTGCTATACGGTTACTATAGTTCCAAAATACCGATGTTCAAATCCAACAACCTGTTTATGGAGAAGGCAAAAGGTCCGTACGCAAATCCGCTGGTTTATGGACCCGCTCCCATGATGAGTGGATATATGTCCAAAAGAAACTATCCGAAATTCAAGAACAGTTCAGGGATCGGGATAGCGGCAATGGGGAGAGGCCGTGTGATTGGCTTTACTGAAGATCTTGCGTTCCGTGCCTATTGGTTTGGGACTAACAAGATGCTGATGAACGCTATTTACTATGGCGGATTCCTGAGTGCGGAGACCGCCCGGTAGGGAGGACCTATCTCAACCCTTCAATTTGTACCTTGATCTCAGCCCTTCGGTTTTGAAGGTGCTCGGCATCTGTACATTCGACTCCGTCGCTGCAAAGATTAAGAATGAGCTCCTCGCCAAATCCAAATGCTTGAATTCGTCCGACGTCGAAATTACTTTTTTTCAGAAAAGCGACGATTGTTGCAGCCCGTTTGTCAGATAACTTCTTGTTGTATTCCTTAGTTCCACGAGCATCGGCATGTGCGCCTATGTACACTGTCGCCTTTTTGTACCGCCGCAGGCTGCGGATTATTTTGTTCATGTCTTTCCCAAACTCTGGCCGCAAATCCCACTTGTCGTAGTCGAAGAATACCATTAGCTTTTCTAGATAAGTTTCCTCCAATAGAATATCATTTAGTAAGTCACCGAAAAAAAGTCCTTGCGTGTTCAGTTTGAATCCATTCTCCAGATAGCCGGGATACCGTGCGGTGACCTTATATGACATATTTGGAAGCACAAGAAAATTGTAACTAGCCTCCGCTGAGGTGAGCACGCTATCAACTTTTCCAGTAGACAGGTTATTTAGGTACACCATCGTACCAGGCAGTCTTTGCTGGAGTTCATTGCTGTAAACAATTCCCTTGGCGAACAATCCATTCTTCCAGATCGAAATAGCCAGTGTATCCGCCACAATCGATGGTGAGCGCGTAGTCAGCCGTTGGTCTGAAAGTGCAGTATACCCCTCCTTCGCGGGTATGAGTCGGTAGCCCTTGTCGACATCAAGTTCCGCCATGAAATTACCGAGTTCATCCGTCGTTAATTGGATACGCTGCGAATCATCTTCGCCGGCTATTGTGATTGTTGCCGAGGAGACAGGACTATTGCTTTGAAGTTCTTTCAGGTGACCGATCAGCGTAACTTTCCTGAGCATGAACTTATAGACATCATCATTGTTATCCAGGCGATTGGATGCAAAGTACCCCTCGCGGCCAGCCCCATCGATGATAAGGCCAAAGTCGTCGCGAGAAGAGTTTAGTGGGTAACTCAGGTTTTCAGGAATTTGAAATGCATTGTCGCGATATTGCGCCACAAAATTGTCAAGACCTCCAAAGCCGCCAAATCCATCGGAGGAGAAAAACAATTGATCGTCCCATATGTAAGGTGAAAACTCATCGCCCGAAGTATTCACGCCATCGCCAAGGTTCTGAGGCTTGGTCCACGTATTGTTAATGAATTGGCTTACATAAAGATCAGCTCCACCTTTACCGCCAGGCATGTTTGATGAAAAATAGAGTGCCTTGCCGTTCTCCGAAACCCAGGGATGTGCAATGGAATAGGATTTATCGCTGAAGGGGTACCGCTCGAGGTTATCTAAATGTCTGGATTCCCCGAGTGTAGCAAAATATAGCTCCAGATTAACGCGGCCAAATTCATCTTTGACAGGCTTCCCGTTTTGAATGGTGTTGCGCGTAAATGCAATTTTCTTCCCTCCTGCAAAAAAAGTAACTGGCCCGTCGTGGTACGGTGAATTCAACGCTTTGCTATAAAAGAGGCTGATCTGGTGTTCCGCGGAATAAGCGGAGTCAAACTTGGAATCTACATAAAATGCATTCAGCAATCCTTCGCTTTCGCTGATACCACTCAAAGATTTCCGTTTGATGAAAAGATCACGATCGCGCGAAGACACAAATACAATACCATCGCCAAAATGCCTGGGTGAAAAATCGGATTGTGGGGAGTTATACCACTCGCGGGCCATGGCGTAGGATGCTGGATCCCTCCGGTAAGCCGACATATTATCAATAAACGCAATCTTGGCCTTAGCGCGCCGGTGTGTCGAATCGAGATCGGCGGACTTAACAAACGAAGTCTTTGCGGAATCATAGCGCTCAAGCGCACATTGCACCTGTCCCAGGTGATAATATTCATCTGCACTGGCCTGCCCTTGCTTCAGGAGTTCCTTGTACCATTTATTGGCTCGCTCGAGTTGACCCATGCGGTAGTAGCAATCGGCCACACGAGCCTTCGCTAAACGATTGCCCGGATCGCGGTCAAGCGCAATACGATACAGATCGATTGCATTTCGATACCCTTGCTGAATATACATACGTTCCGCTTTCCTAAAATTGCTCTGAAATAATCCTGAAATATTAGTACTCTGCCCCAACGAAACGCTGGCGTACAGAATAAGTCCAACTAGGTATAGCAGCGAGACTCTCATTAGAAATAGCGAGGTGAAACAATTCCTTTACTATTGAATTTGAACACATATCCCAGAAAAACCTCATGGGATCCTATCTCGACGGTCTTTATCTCACCGAGGGAAGCCGTGTAGGAATACCCAAACCGGAGCTGATCCGTCACCTGCAAATCAATAAGCAGATTGATTGCGTTTGAAGTATGATAGGAAATACCGAACCAGAGAACATCATCAAATAGAAAATTGGCATTGATATCAACCTCAACAATTCTACCATCCACCATCTTCACAAGTGTATTTGGTTTCAAATAGATGGCGCGACTGATGGGAAACACGTACCCTGCCGTCAGGATAACAGGAAATGACTGCCTGACGGAGGTCATGTCGCTTCCGCGGGTGAAAATATTATTTAGCATGTGAGGCATGCTTAGGCCAGCATACCAGGTGGTGTGATCATAGAAAACCCCTGCCCCGACATTAGGACGTGTTTCTGAAATGTCTTGGCTAAACGCCGGATCTGTCTGATAAATGTCCAGCAAGGAGTATTGCGCGTTATACCTGCTAATTCCAGCCTGAACACCAAAAGACAAGGTGGCTAGCGGGTTTATCGGTATCCGATACGCATACACTCCGCTAAATTCAGTCTGACTTATGACCCCAATCTTGTCATGGACAAAAAGTGCACCTACCGCGAATCGTTGATTGGCAAGTGGGGAATGCACAGACAGGCTTTGAGTCGTTGGGGCTCCAGGGAGCCCGACATTTTGAAATCGTGAAAGGACGCTCACGCTTAGCGCACGGTGCTGGCCTGCATACGCCGGGTTTATAGCCATGCCATTAAACATATATTGCGCATACGTGGCCTCCTGCTGAGCCCGTGCCTGCAACGTCCACAACAATAAAAAACCCATCAAAATGTGCCGCAGCAGACTCATCATTCCATCTTAAGAACTATGAAGCCGCTCATGGCTGGAATATCATTGGTCAAACGAATAGAGTAGAAATAAACACCATCAGGAAGCCTGCCCCGAAAGAGTCCGCGATTTGCTTCCCCTCGCCATACCTGATCTTCGTTGTTGTAATTATTTGCTTCGTAAACAAGATTGTTGTACCGGTCAAAAATACGCACTGTGTTTTCCGAATAGTAATCAATACCATCAATTCGCCAATAGTCATTCACACCATCCCCGTTGGGTGAAACGCCCTCATAAATCCTTAACGGCAAATCACCGATATCAAATGTGACAGTTGCCGTGCTGCACAGCGCTGGTGACGCATTGTCACAAATTTCATAGACCAGCGAATCGACACCCTTGTAATATCGATCTGACGTATATGTAACGAAGCCATCCGAAGCTAGCGTGGCTTTGCCATGTACCGGGCTTCCTACTGGTTGGAGGTTTAGTGCGATCGCGTCACCGTCAATATCCAGGTCATTGGCAAGAATATTGATTTTGCTGACAGTATTGCGAAGTACAGCTGCTTCATCAGCGACCGCCAGTGGAGGGTCATTCTGCGGGAGGACAGAAATCAGGGCGACGAGCGCGCCACAAAGACTCGGAATTCCATTGTCGCAAACGTTGATTTCCCAATTCGCCTGACCGTTGAAATCTTTTTCGGGTGTAAACGTAAAGCAAAATTCAATATTCTGATAGGGTACAAGCGTTCCTCCTCCAGCCATATTAATAGCTTGCTGAAGCACAACATCATCCCCATCCGGGTCGATTGATTCAAAGCAAAACACAAGGGGTAAATCCTCAGGCGTGCTCAAGGTAATAGTTCCGCCAGGAATACCGTTTACCAGGATATCTGGAGGATGGTTCACTTTCTTGACATCTATGGATATGGTTTTCGTCGAGCAAACAGCAGGTGAACTGATTTCGCATACAGTGACATTGACGAAATCAATCCCGGTAAATCCGGGAATGGGTGTATACGTGAAACACAAATCCGTAGCAGCACCGCCGTTGGTAATTATGCCATTGCCATCTTGGGATACCCCTGCGCTAAAAAATGCCAGGTCACTTTCCACATCTGTTACCAAAAGACAAACAATTGCTGTTTCATCCTGATTTACAGCTACTGTTGTAGTTGTAATAACCGGCGGATCATCTACAGGATTGATTGTAATGACCATGCCGCCAACAATACAAAGGCTATTGGTTGCCCCGTCACAAAGAATAATCTTTCCTCTCACTTTGCCGGTGAAGTTTAATCCCGGCACAAACGTGAAGCACAAACCACCGTCCAGGATAAAATTCCCCAAACCCGACAAAAGGTCGAGCGAGCTAACGGACACCTGATCTCCGTTTGAATCGGATGCATTGAAGCAAGCACTAAGCACTTGGTCTTCCTGAATTGTATAATAGACCGTATCCACTGGGTTCGTGCCGTCCGTTAAGACAGGCGCCACATTAACCTGTTTGACGTCGATGAATTTATCAAACGAAAGGCTGTTGCTGGCCCCATCATTGACGACAAAACTCACGCGACGGGTTAACGTTGATGGAAACTGATTCGTATTGGAATAGGTGATGCTCCTCAACGCAGTGGTGTACGACGCAAGAGTAGCAAGGCCACTCAGACTCAATACACCCGTACTACTGTTGTATATACCGGAAATTCCCAATTGATTAGCAAAAGCAAGAACATCTTCTGTCAATGCAAAATTTGAGGTAATCGAAATGGTAGCTGAGGTAAGCTGTGTGTTGTCGGCATCCGAAGCCGAAACACTGCCATCGATAATAATATTTCCAACGGTGTACACATCAACTGAATTGGAACCCGTAACTACCGGGGGATCGTTAATCGGAGAAACGGAGACCTCAATTGTGCCTGAGGCACAGGCATTGCTCGGATCACATATCGTCACTGTTGCAGTCACTGTTCCGCTGAAATTTGCATCCGGCGTAAAGCTAAAGCAGAGGCCTCCCGTTAAATTGAAGGATCCACCACCCGATGTTAGTACAATGGAAGAGATGGTAATGGGATCGCCATCCGGATCACTAGCCGTGATGCACGCATTCAGCGGAATGTCTTCATTGGTGGCGAATGGGAGTACGGAAACCGGATTATTACTGCCATCGACCAGGAAAGGCGCCCGGTTCACATTGCCATTGAACTCAATGAATTTACTAAACGGCAAGCTGTTTGCGGAGCCGTCAGAAACCTGGAATGAAATTCTTCGGGTAAGCAATGAGGAAAGAAAAGGATTGAAATAGGTCAGCGTCCGAAGTGCTGTCTCATAAGCCGCCATAGTAGCTGAACCAGAGAGGGTAAGGACACCGCTCGCGGGGTTGTATACACCTGTGATGCCCGATTGATTGGTAAAATTGAGCGCGTCTTCAGCTGGAACAAAATTTCCGTCTATGGTAACGGTACCCCCGGTAATAAGGGGGCTGTCTACGTCCGAAACTGTGATAGAATTGTCGACCGCCACAGAAGCGCCCGGGTATGTTATCAGCGCATTTGAACCTCCAACAACGGGAGGATCGTTTGTCGGGGTTACAGTAACCTGAAGCGTTGCGGATGCACAAGCATTGACAGGATCACATACAGTAACAGTGGCCGTCACAAGTCCGTTAAAATTAGGGACTGGAGTATAAGTGAAACACAAGCCGCCGGTTAGGGCAAATGTGCCTGATCCCGAAATGACACTAATCGATGAAAGAGCAATTGGGTCTCCGTCCGGATCGAACACACTCAGGCAGGTGACGAGCGGAGTATCCTCAGCGGTCCCCAATGGTATAGTGGTGATAGGATTGTTTGCTCCATCCAAAAAAATTGGCGGGTGATTAACTGGAACGATCTGGACAAATTTATCAAAGGGTGTACTGTTAATAGTTCCGTCATTCACCACAAATGATACGCGTCGCGTCAGTTGCGTGGGGAGGAATTTCAAGTTCGTATAGGATATGGACTGAAGTGCAGTGCTGTAATTTGTTAAAGTAGCGACTCCTGTCAGCGTAAGTATCCCCGTCACGGACGAATAGGTGCCCGTTATTCCACCCTGATTGTTAAAATTCAGTTGATCTTCTGATGAAATAAAATTATTGGTGATGGAAACTGTTCCGTTCACAATTTGCAGATTATCCAGATCGGATACGCCCATGGTATTGTCCAGGACGAGGTTCCCAAGCGTATATTGAATCTGCGCTGTGGAGCCCGTCAAAACAGGTGGATCATTCACAGCGATAACATTCACTATCCGATTCAATTGGTTGCTGAAGTCCAGGCCATCAAAAAGTTGAAATCGCAGCACGCGCGACACAGAATTTGGATTGTCGCTGGTGTTGGAATACGAGACACTCCGCAAGACGGTTTGGTAGGAAGCGAGCGACGCGTTGCCTTGAAATGTCAGTATCCCATTGGCCGGGTTGTATAATCCGACAATGCCTGGCTGACCGGCAAAAGTCAATTGATCTTGTCCGGATTGAAAATTCGAAACAATAGAAACGGTTGCCCCTTCCAGCACAACATTGTCAGGATCGACGATCAGCGCATTCGGCTGAACAGCAAGTGGCAAATCATTCTCTGTGTAGGTGATGGCAGTGGTAATTCCGTTGAGTTGAGGGGGAACATTAACCACTACAATCGTGAAGCTGGCCTGCGACCCCAGCCCAGCTGAAGAACACCGGTCAATCGCTTTACCCCTTGCCGTAACCGAATCACCAGCAGCAAGGACGTAGGACAAAGAAGAAAACCATGCACCGTTTGCATCTGTCACAATTGTGTCCCGGTCGACGACGACATCCATGGAATTAAATACCTGAATAAAAATATTGGCACTTACGAGGGGTGTTCCGTCAGGGTCCTTAAGAAATCCAGAAAGAAAATCTTCGCCTGATTTGACTGGCAAATTAATGATCGGCTTGGGAGTAACGCCAACCTGGAACCCAACGCAGCTAAAGCACAAATTATTCAGTGTTGTCGGACACTGATTACTAGTCAGATCGAGGAATGCGCATGTGTTGCATCCACCGTAAAGCGTATCGTCTACTCCGCCAACATCCGATATCTTTCCGCCCATGGCGCATGTGGCTGATACGTTGGTTACTGCGGTAAACCGAAGCTCCGTATCTTTGGTTATCCCAAAAAGCGTATTCAAATCTGAAAATGGAACGTAGTAGTCGTAGAAGAAGTCCGGATTGCTGCAACTGACCACATCGGCAGTGGCAATCTGAAAGTGACTGTCAAATCCATAGTTTCGCAAGGCCGTGGGA
>JANPES010000141.1:0-3878 GCA_031423035.1 Cyclobacteriaceae bacterium
AAAAGGTTAGAAGCTCACAACGCCGGGTGGAATATTTCAACAATGAGTCGAAGACCCTGGAAATACATCTTTAACAGACAAATGGGGTCCTTGAGAGAGGCAGTTGAATTTGAAAAGTACCTTAAGCAAACTAAGAACAAGACTTATATCTCTAAAAAGTATTCTCAATACTTTATTTCGTAGCATAGGTCGGCCTGCCCCGACGTAGCGTCTCGCGGAATCGGGGCCTGCCCCGACGTAGCGCAGCGAAGTCGGGGTTAGCGCATCACGCTAGGGACGTGGAGGGAAGCGAATGGCCACTTAACCGTTAGAGTAGTGGCAATATCGGGTAAGCCAGACCCATCTTAAAACGATGCTCGATGATTGGAACGGGAATATTGTGACCCCCTTCAGCCACCTGCTTTTGAACCCTGTTAATATTTATTTCAATATCTGAAGTGCACAAAAAGAAAAGTACCACATCGTACCCTTTCCTTTTCATGGCTTATATCCATTCGTAATCGTTTTGTGTAGCGAGGGTCATCTCAACCCGATGAGACTTACTCCGGAATACCCAAAAAACGGCTCAGTAGGTACTACTAGCCAAAGGCCTCTTTATTTGGTCATAACACTGAATCGGCCTCTCGTTGGAATTTTGTACCTTTGTTTTGCGCTATAGACTCATGGAATTCAGGACTTCTCATACGAAAATACTCCACCTGTCACGGACTGCTTTTTGGGACATTGATCTCAATAAGTTTGACGCCGACAAGTATCCTGATTACACAATCGTCAGGGTTTTAGAAAGAGGTACTGAAGAAGATATTTCGCAGATCATAAGGTATTTCGGAACGGATCGTATCATCAATGCTCTCTCGAACGCAAAACAACTGCAACCAAGGGCAATCGCTTTAGGAGAAAAACTTTTCGGACTTACAGCATCACAATTTGCATGCTCCAAACAGCCACAACAAGCGACGAACTATTCTCAGTATTAAAAGATTTGATGAAGGTTCCTTCATTGGAGTCCTTCCGACTGGTTGGAGGAACTGCTCTCAGCCTGCAGCTTGGTCATCGAATTTCAGAAGACATTGATCTGTTTGCTTCTGAACCATACGGCTCAATTAACTTTCCCAAACTTTTGGAAGACCTAAAGCCTTTGTTCTCCTATGTTGCTGATGATGACGCAATTCTTGGACTTCATAACATAGAAAATAATTCAGGCCTTCATCTTCACATAGGCAGCTCAAAACAAGAATCAATAAAGACAGACATTCTTAATTGGACCATTTCAGCTTGGCTAGATCCTGTCAAAGAAATTGACGGAATTCGTTTTGCAACGATTGAAGAAATCGCATTGATGAAACTGGAAGTGGTTGCGCGCGGAGGAAGAAAAAAAGACTTTTGGGATTTATCAGAAATATTCGAGCAAATTCCTCTTTCAGGATTGCTTGCACGGTATCCGAGCAAATTCCAGTTTCTTAAGGTTTCAGATGTAAAGAGGGGTTTGATAGATTTCTCAATCGCCGATCAGATGCCCGATCCCATTTGCTTAAGAGGAAAATTCTGGGATACCGTGAAGACTGACATGATTCGGTATCAATCTAAAATTGTTTAGTTTAATTTTCGATTATGCAATCAACTCTCGAGTAATAAGATCGACATTGACAAATGGTAAAGCTGGGTCTATGATCCTTCAGCGAATCGGAAATAGTGCGATCCTGGACCGATAAGTATTACCTCACGGCGGAATGGTTCAATAGATCTGAAGATGAAAGAGGGAGAACGGCTACTTGAAATCCAGGTGCTTGATCACATCATCGTGACTGTCGAGGGATACTACTCGTTTGCGGATGAGGGGATTTTATAGTCTAGTTCCATAGGCTTCTGTCCAGCTAAAAGGGAATTATCTTGCCTAAGTGGAACGCGTTTCCAGCTTCCTTGCCCAATTGGATATAAATAGGAAACATATTGCCGATTAACTTTATTTTATAGTACTTCTGGTCGTATTTTTGAGTAAAAGGGCAACATACTGCCGATAAATGAAGTCATTATGGAACTAATAGCCATAGGAAAAGCCATTCAGTCACGGCGCAAATTATTGAAGGTCGTCCAGGGAGACCTCGCTGAAATTGCCGGGATATCACCGCGTACGCTCCGGGATATCGAGCGGGGAACGGCAAATCCATCACTTGAAACACTGTTGAAAATTGTAACTGTCCTTGGGATGGAAATCAAGATCGAAATAATGAAGATGGGAGCAATCAAATGAGCAGGAAGGCATCCATATTTAATAATGATGTAGTGGCGGGCACGTTGGAAAAAACTGATGACAGGGAGTATGTGTTTCGTTACGATGATCTCTACTACCGTGATCCTGAAAAGGCAGCGATCAGTCTGACATTGCCCAAACACCAGCAGGAGTATCGTTCTATGACTTTGTTCCCTTTTTTCTACGGCCTGCTTTCCGAGGGCTCGAATAAACAGATTCAGTGCCGATTACTCCGCATAGATGAAAATGATCATTTCAGTTTACTCCTTAGTACCGCAGGGTATGATCCAATCGGATCAATAACCGTAAAAGAGATTCTACAATGAACTGCCCTGGCTGCTTGACGGATAATGATGATGATGGCTTCTGTAAAAAGTGCCTCAAGGAATTATTCAATGGTAAAAAAGTCGATGCTGTTTTGCCGTTCGATCCTCCCTTCAAGGAAGAATCAGGGTTGTACACTGAATTCGCAAAGACAATGTCCATCTCGGGAGTTCAGGTTAAATACTTGCTAAAACCAGAGGGCGGGAATCTGAACCTAACACAACAAGGGGGTAAATATATTCTAAAGCCGGTCCCTTCCGGTCCTTTCAAAAATCTTGATCAGGCGCCTGCCAACGAGCACCTTACCATGCAGATCGCAAGACAGGTCTTTAAGATAAGTGCCCCTGCAAATGCGGTAATACATTTCAAGGATGGAAGTCCAGCTTATCTGGTAAAACGGTTTGACTTAAAGCTCGCCTCTGCGAAGCGCTCAGGCCAAGCGAGGCAAGACGGGATAAAATATCAACAAGAAGATTTCGCGCAGATCGCGCAATTGTCGGAAGAAACTCACGGAAAGGACTACAAATATGATATGTCCTATGAAGAGATCGGAAATCTCATAAAACAATACATCGCGACTCACCAGGTAGAAATGGAAAAGTTTTTCCGGTTGGTGCTTTTCAATTATACTTTCTCTAACGGAGATGCTCACGTCAAGAACTTCTCGGCGATCAGAACGGACACGGGTGACTATGTCCTCACTCCGGCTTATGATCTCCTGTGTACTAAACTTCACTCTCCCGGTGAGAATGATATGGCCCTTACCCTATTTAAGGAGGGATTCTCAGAAGCATATCAGGCAATCGGGTTCTATACTCATTATGATTTTCTTCAGTTAGGGAAAGAGCTAGGAATCAGGGAGGCCCGCGCTATTAGAATAATCGATGAATTTAGAAATGACCGCAATGAAATTTATGACCTTATTGAAAGGTCATTCCTTCGACGAGAGATCAAGGATTTGTACAGGGAATATTATAAGGACAGGGTTAAGAGATTGAAAATGGAATGGAAGAAGTAGAGCAGCCATTCATCACCGCCCGCCACCTTCGCTGAAGCTTCCGTGATCAAAGAAGGTAGCCGTTGCTCTTTCACCTGCCGAAGCCTTAGCGTAGGCAGGCAGGCTTGTCAAGGGCCAGGCACGTGTTGATCTTACTTTGAGCGGAATCTCCACCCTTGACAAACCTTCCGTCCCGATTGCTATCGGGACTTAGAAGCGGCTTAACGGTGAAGAATGAGGGCGTGTATTCATTGCATAGAGGCCGACCTTATAGAGTAATAAAAATCCAACAGTCTTTCTTGAAGG
>JANPES010000142.1:0-12026 GCA_031423035.1 Cyclobacteriaceae bacterium
TACGACAAAAATTACTTATCTATCAATGAGGTTCAGATTGAGAAGCAAAATGTAGCAGCCTAAAACGGAAAAGCGATCATTTAACTTAATAAACGACCGCCTTTCTTTACAGGCTGACATAAAGCCGCCTTAAATGCAAAACTACTAAAAATCAGATTTGGATCTTAACACAGAATCTCTGCGGTGAAAAATATCCGAGCTCAATCCAACTTCGGATAATTCATCTTCTCAATCAACTTCCTGAACCGTGGATGATCACGAAGCGGATCATAAATAGGTTCGACAGACAAATACTCCAATTGAGAGTTTTGGCTCCTTCTCGTCTGATTACTTACAACGGGTCTCTGATCATAGTCGGCTTCCAGGATGTCGATCGCCAAATCATACTTCCCCTCCATCACATACAGCTTCGCCCTCTGAGCTGCCGCCTGATTCTGAGGAAGCATATCATAAATCTGATGGAGTTGTAGCGCTGCGGCCTTATTACCCATCCAGAGTTCTATCTTCAACAATTCAACTCTGCGCATCTCAGCATCTTTGATACGGCTTGCTGTTCTCATGGCCTCATTCAGATTAATATTCCGTTGAAAGGATATTAACCTCCGCAGCAATACATCCGAGGAATCCAGGTTCAATGCCTGATTGACAATAGCCACTCCATCAGCGTACTCTCTCGCATAGTAGTGTGTCTCGGCAGCTAACTCCAATGATCGGGTCAGCAGGGGGTCCAGTTCAATGGCTCTTTTCGCAAACGCAATTGCCTTCTTCGGTTGGCTCCAGGCAACATACAACCTGGCTGCCGTTCTATGCGTCATCGGGCTTGACTGACCATTACTCAATGCGATTTCAATCTCCCGCAATGCATTATCAAAGTTCAGGTCCCAGAAGTAGTGCAAGGCTCGCATGGCATGAGCTTCCGAAAGATCCGGATCTAGCTGCAAGGCCTTATCCAGATGCCGCTCTCGCCCATCAATATCACCTACATTTCCATTACTATTTGACAGATACAACTGCGAAATAGCCTGGCTCGAATCCAACTCCACTGACTGCTTTAGCAATTGATTCCCCTTAACCTCACGCTCCGCACCCGTTCTGTCATAGAAATATCTTCCCTGCTGATATAGTCGCTGTGCCTGCTCATCCCATTTCCGGGTCTTTCGGCTCGCCTCCGATCCACCCAACGTTACTTTCAAAGCTTCTGCCACCGAAGCCGCTATTCTATCCTGAATGACAAAAATGTCATCCGTGTTCTCGTCGTAGTTCTTCGACCAGAGGTGCGATCCATCCTCTACGTTGATCAACTGTGCCGTCACCCGGATGTGGTCCTTGTACTTCCGGACACTGCCCTCCAGGATCATCGCAACACCCAGCATATCACCCATGGTGCGCAAGTCTTCGTTCTTACCCTTGAACTGAAACGAGGATGAGCGTGCGATTACCGTCAGCTCTTTGGACTGCGCCAGTACGTTGAGGATCTCCTCAGCGATGCCATCTCCAAGGTATTCCTGGTCACCTTCCGGACTCAGATCGGCGAAGGGGAGAACGGCGATGGACTTTTTGATGTTGGGTTGTTCGTTGCTAGTTGCTCGGTGTTGGTAGAAATAGATACTTGCTGCAACTACTATCACGGGAAGAATGGAAGCCACTATCCACCTTCTCATTGGTGAGCCCGACTGACCACCACTTACCGAATACTGCTTACCGACCATTGGCGCTGTCTTCATTGCTGGGTTCTTCATCGCCCCAACATCTCCTTGATGGCGTTGGCAACTTTGTTCACCTGGTTCCTGTAGTCCGTCTTATTAAGATTATCTGCCTTGCTATCGTTCAACTTAAGCGGGCGACTCACGCCGGGTTCTTTATAGATGAATTCAATGGGGCGGAGGATGCCTCCAATTTCATTTTCGAGAACAACCTTATCTTCGGTATCGATGTCATGGATCTTGATCGGCAGAATGCGGCTGGCCACATTACCGCTGCTCAACTTGATGTCTCGCCCAAAAGGGTCATCCTTAGAAAGTCGGTTGAACGCACAAAACTCATGCTGCCAGGCAAAGCTCTTGGGGTCGCAATAGGTCTGGGAAATGATGGGGATGAAGATGAGACACTTGAGCTTGCCTTCGAGGCTTTTGTCTACACTATGGGTTTCCAGCAGGCCGTCTTGTGGGTTCCGGTCGAAGTAGATGCTGACAGTATCTTTAAGAGTGCTGCGAAGTTCCTTCTCGAGATTTTGAACAAAGTCCGTTACCCAGCCATCGAGGTTGTCGTTGTGGCGATAACTGATGAAAATGTCGTACTCGAAGTTCGGGACCAGGGATGGCATGAGGTAAAAATAGGGAAAATTAGCCGCAGAGTCGCAGAGGCGCGGAGGAATGCATTATACCTTCTTCTTCCTTTCGATTCTCTGCGTCTCCCCGTCTCTGCGGTCAAAAAAATATGTTCAGCCGACATGTTGCTCACGGAGCCATGTGCGCAATTTTTCTATGTCTCTCGACACCGTCCGCGAGGCGGCGAACAACACGACGGCCAACACCGCGCAGAAAATTGGAATTACGAACATGGCACTGTGAAGGCCTGCGGCCTTGAACGGTTCGGCCATCACCGTGGCGCCAGCCGCCGTCATCGCTTCCCTGGCAAAATAATCACTTAGCATCCCAATCCCCAACGGGCCAAGGCTAGCACCCAGTACATACATGACAAAGAAATAGAGCGCCATCGCCGTTCCACGCAACGCAGGCTCCACTACATCCTGAATGGTCGCATACACGCAAGCATAATAAACAAACGTCAGCATCGAACCGGTCCCCATCAGCAACATGAAGGTGGCTATTTCACCCGGGGGTTGCTTCAGGGCAAAGAATATGCACGGCGCTGCGATAATCATGGCGATTGAGGATAACAGCAACTTTCCATCCATCCTCGATCGACTCCATCGGTCCGCTGCCCATCCACCACCCAACAGGCCAATGACGCCGACCGCACCCAAAACGATAGATGATATATTGGTAGCTTCTTCTAGTCCGACGTGGTGCGTGCGCATAAGAAATGCAGCGAGAAACGAATTGACTGCATAGGAGTTAAAGTTGTGTAACGCGCCGGAAACAATAATCCACATGATCGTTGGAATACCGAGTACGACCCAATAGGGTGACCCGGGGCGGTGGCCCATTGAAGGGTGTTCCTCCGCCGCGCCACGTTGTGGTTCCCGAATTCTCAAAGCCAATAGCGCGAGAATTAATCCGGGAATTACGGCAAAATAAAATGCTCCACGCCAACCATAAGAACTCGCAATAAGTCCACTCACCCGATAACTCAGAAAAAGACCAATGGGGAGGCCGAGCATAAAGATCGACAAGGCCACGGCACGGTTGCGGGCTGGAAACAAATCTCCGATCAGCGAGTTCGCGGCAGGCGCGCAACTTGCTTCACCAATGCCGACACCCAGTCTGGCTGCAAAAAGCCACGCAAAACTTGGCGCCAGCCCGGAGGCAGCGGTCATTACACTCCATGCACCAACGCCCAGGCTCAGAATCTTCCTTCGGCTTATCTTATCTGCCAGTCGACCGAGTGGCACACCCACGGCCGCATACATCAACGTAAACGACGTTCCCAGAACCCCCAATACCGTATCGCTGAGTACCCACTCTTTGCGAATCAACTCAGCGACAGCGCCAATAATTTGGCGATCGTAAAAATTCATCGTGTTGATGCCGAAGAGAATCCATAACGCAAACCACGCCTGTTGGTGCTGCTTCTTCATTCGGATTTGGGGGTCAGGGAGGGCATTTAGTAAAAGTAGCGAATTTACATTGCCCTCTCCATTCCTTCGCGTCTTAGCGCCTTAGCGGGAAATACCTAGGTGTGGAATTTAGAGAGGCTGGCTTCGAAGCATTTGCACACTGAAATAACAATGCGAATAATCTACCGCGAAGACGCGAAGGCGCGAAGTAATACAAGGGGAATACATCATACCCCAGAACGTACCAGATTCCGCTTCCGCATCGGATACACCTCCAGCATCCTCAAACTGTTTCTCAGAATCTCCCCCATCGTCCCGGCCATCAAAAACGACGAATCCTGGTAGAGGTCAGCAAGTGACTCGCGCAATTGTCTGACGTTTTCTTCTGTGGATAGTTCATCGATTCTCATCGCCTCAAGCAAATTGGCCATGTGGGCGCCGGCCCCACGCACGCGGATTAGCAGCCGTGTCCGCTCTTCCTTCTGGTACTGAAGTTCCAGCGCGGAAGACATGGTTTCCAATCCTAAATTGATAATGGGATTGTTTTCTTTAAAGTACTGGGGCAGGTAAATCTTCACATCGCCCTCATAACAAAACTGGTCGAAGTCGATGGCCCGTAACCGGAAATAGAGATCGTCAAAATCCGGTACCACCTCCACAACAAAATTATCGTTGCGCATATCGCCGAGCAGTTGAACGAGGCTGCGCTCGTTGAACTTGACAAACTCCTTGGCTACCCGGATCGGGTTGTAGTCCTTGCGCGGGAGGAAGTCCTTGATGAACGTATCGCCGGGAATTCCGGTGATGTGCTCCTCAATCAGTGTCCCCCCTTTCACGAGGTAGTTGATCTTGTTAGGCGATAACAGGTGCTCCAACTCCATACCGTAAATACGGGATGCATCAGCGCGCTTCACATAGAAGTAATCAAACAAGTCGTTGATCCGGTTGACGATCCGGACGCGGACAGGATGTGTATTGGCATACAGGCAGTAGTCAACACGATCGACATACAGGTGCTCGATGATGGCAACATCGCCGCCAACCTTGAGCTGCGCATAGACCTTGATCAGGCAGTCGTGAATAAATTGTCGGTCCGCCTCCCCGTAGATAAGCGTCTCCCACATCGTATCCTTTCCTTTCTTGTCAAAAAAGGTAACAGCACTGTTGTGATGGAGGAGGTCGGCATACGAAATCGGAACGTCAGTCTCCCTGTGCGTTTGCTTTAAGTAGCTGAGCAGCGGTTGACTGACGGGGTAACTGGGCTTCTTGAATCGGATTACGGCCATGCACGTGCGTATGTGTTAACTTGTCTGCGTGCTTACGTGAACGTTCATTAACACGTCAACACGTCTCAAACAAATTCCTTCTTCAACTCAGCGACCCACTTTTCTACCCGACCAGCGGTGAGGTCTTTCTGATTGTCCTCGTCAATCGCGAGGCCCAGAAACTTACCATCTACTACGCCTTTGGAGGCTTCAAAGTTGTATCCGTCTGTAGGCCAGGCGCCCACGAACTTCGCACCCTTTTCTTTGATGCGATCGTGAATGGTGCCCAGTGCATCAAGGAAGGTGTCGGGATACCCGTCTGCATCGCCAAGGCCGAGGTAGGTAACCTTTTTGCCGGCGTAGTCTACCTTCTCAACTTCGTCGATGAAGCTCTCCCAGTCTTCCTGAAGCTGGCCGATCTCCCAGGTAGGGCACGCCAGGATCAAATAAGGATAAGGCTGCATGTCGTCCGCGCTGGTGGAGTTCACGTTGTTGAGTTCAGCTTCGGCGCCAAACAATGCTTGAATCTGGCCAACCACCCGCTCGGTGTTGCCTTCTGTTGAACCAAAGAAAATTCCAATCTTAGCCATAATTAAAGTGTTGAAGTGTTTATGTGTTGACGTTATCATAGTTTTTAGTCTGTCCAGAATCTAACTCCCCCTTTAGGGGCAGGGGTGTGGGGAACACGTAGCGTGGGGGCACTTCCTTTTGAGACGAACGGGAATCTTCACCGCGAAGACGCGAAGGCGCAAACAAACACCGATCAACTGACTTATTCATTGAAAATTGTTTAACGTCATATACATGGCCTCAATAATCCTCATTATGAGGAAGCTCCCCTCTCTTCGGGTGGTATTGCAAGAACATTTCTGATTTCATGAGGATGTCCACATACTGAGCCCGTTTGTAGGCGAAGGGGTCGGACATATTTTCCTTGGAGAGCTTACCGCGGAAATCGTCCAGGTTGTTATAGCCCTTCTTCTTCATCCAGGTCTGCATCTCTTCCAGCATGACCGTTATTTGGCTAATACCTTTCTTATACACGGCGCTCACCACTTGTACGGCATTAGCTCCTGCCAAAAGCATCTTCACAGCATCCTTTCCGCTGAGCACACCGGTGTTGGCAATAACACCTGCCATTATTTTTTTGTGCAGCAACCCCGCATAGCGCAAGGCCAGGCGGTTGTCACTCTCGCTGCTGAAATTATAGGGGAAATGATGCTCCTCCAGTTCAATATCAATATCCGGCTGAAAGAGCCTGTTGAAAAGTACAAATCCATCTGCGCCTACCTTGTCCATCCGAGAAATCAAGTGAAGGGTATTGGAATAGAACGGACTCAGTTTCACAAACAACGGAAGTTGTCTCGCCCCGGCCCGCACCAATTCCAGCGTCTTCAACTGCCGGTCTTCGATCGTTGCTGATTTTGCCGCGAAGTCAATGTTGTTGTTATAGAAGTTAAGTTCAAGGCCGTCAATTCCGGTATCAATCATTTTCAGGGCGTACTCCAGCCAGGTCTCGTCGTTGACGCAGTTGAGGCTGCCGATCAACGGGATGGTCAGTCTGCTCTTTGCTTCCTTCAGTTGCCGCAAGTGCTCCGCCGGACCGGCGTGACGGGCAGACGGGAAGAACGAGGCGTGCTCTGCATCCCAATCACTAAAGGCTTCCTGGGTTTGATCCAATTGAAAACTCTCCAATTGTATCTGCTCTTCAAACAGCGACTTGTAAACAATAGCTCCTACCCCAGCCTGTTCCAGTTTCACCAGATTGTCGATATCTGTAACGATGTTGCTGGCGCCCATGACGATGGGGTTTTTCAACGTCAGGCCGCCGTAATCGGTCGTAAGGTCTATGGCCATAGGGTTTTGGGTTTATGCTTCTGACAAATGTTTAATATCCTTGAATCGCTGTTCATTGTCTTTCACTGCTAGGTCTACCAGTCGCTTCGCTTCCTCAGGATTGGTGAGGTTCAAAGTCTTGTACCTCAATTCCTCCTCCAGGTACGTATCAAATTTGGTATCCACTTCCTGGCCGTCCCAGATAAATGGGTTCTGACCCTGAGCCCTGAGATCGGGGTTGAAGCGGTACATAGGCCAATACCCGCATTTTGCAGCTTTCTCCGATTGCTTCTTGGCTAGCACCATGTTGTATCCATGGGCGATGCAGGGAGAGTATGCTATTATAATAGAGGGGCCTTTATGCTTTTCCGCTTCCACGAAGGCCAATGCGGTTTTCTCACGGTCCATACCCATATCCACCGAGGCAACGTAGGCACTGCCATAAGAGGACATCATCAGTCCCAAATTCTTCTTGCTTAGTTTCTTACCGTCAGACGCGAACTTGGCTACAGCGCCACGCGGCGTTGCCTTCGATGCCTGGCCACCGGTATTTGAATATACCTCTGTATCCATGACCAGAATATTGACATTTCGGTTGGAGGCCATCACATGATCGAGTCCGCCGAAGCCAATGTCATAGGCCCATCCATCACCACCAAATATCCAGACACTCTTGTCTACAAAGTAGTCTTCCAACTCAATGATTTTGCTCAAGACAGGGTTCTGATTACTTTTCTTTTCCTCGGCTAGTAATTGTTTCACTTGTTCAGTGTGTTCTTTCGCTTCTTTCGACACTTCTTCAAAGAGTCGCAGGCTTGTTTCCAGCGCTGTCTTTAGCGGACCATCAGTCAAGGTGGGCATCAATGCTGTCACATTTGTCTTGAGTTGACGGCGGTTTGCGTCAATGGCGAGGCGCATGCCTAACCCAAACTCGGCATTATCCTCAAACAATGAATTCGCCCATGCAGGCCCACGACCATTTTTATCTTTCGTGTAAGGTGTAAGCGGGAATGTGCCCCCATAAATAGAAGTACATCCGGTAGCATTGGCAATCACCATCCTGTCACCATAGAGCTGGGTGACCAGGTGAATGTATGGAACCTCGCCACAACCAGAGCAACTCGGAGGATATTCCAGATACGGTTCAGCCACGTAGGCATTCTCTACGAACGGAAGTTTCTCAATCCATGTAGCCGGGTTGCCGGGCACTCCCCTGTATTCAAGACGCTTGGTTCCTGTTGGTACGGCACCGTTCAGCGGCATGGCCGAAACCGGAATACTATCTCCCTTGAGTCTGAGGATTGGGTCAATGATCTTGTCGGCAAACCATCCTGAGCCTGCAGGCACTACCGCAGTTATTTCCGCATACTTATCTGACTCGGCTGGAACGGGTACCTCAATTACCGCAGCAGCCGAAGCATCGATAGCTTTCCAGTTCATCTCCACGATCTCCTGCCCTTTTCGCGCGAACTGTTTCGCTACAAACTTCTTGATGAGCTCAATGGATTCCGCTTCCGACAGCACCCCAGACACCTTGAAAAAAGCTGTCTGCATAACGGAACTTATTCGTCCTCCTAGTCCGACACCCTTGGCAATCTTGGATGCGTCGATGGCATAGACCTTTATCTTCTTCGCCCGGATGGTGTCCTGCATGTCCTTGGTGAACAGCTTGAAGATATTCTCCGTCTTCTGGCTGGTGTTGATTAAAAATGTCCCTCGTTGTGTGATGCCTTCCAGAATATCGTATTGCCCAATATATTGCGGGCGGTGCAAAGCGACGAAGTCAACTTTGTTCAACAAATATTCGGAATGGATAGGCTTCTTGCCAAAGCGGAGATGGGAGATTGTCCATCCCCCTGATTTATTGGAGTCATATTGAAAATAGCCCTGAACAAATAAGTCGGTATTGTCTCCGATCATTTTGATCGCGTTTTTATTTGCGCTCACCGTTCCGTCAGATCCGTAGCCCCAGAACTTGCATCGCACAATACCCTCTTGTTCGGTGTCAATCTCTTCTTTGACGGCGATGGACTTGTTTGTTACGTCGTCGTTAATTCCAATGGTGAAGTTATGCCAGCCGTCGTTTCGAAGATGTTCATACACCGCCTTCACCATAGAGGGCGTGAATTCTTTAGAAGAAAGTCCATAGCGCCCGCCGATGATGCGCACGCCTTGACGTTCGGTTGACATGGCGGCCACAACGTCCAGGTACAATGGCTCTCCAATGGAGCCTGGTTCTTTTGTGCGGTCAAGGACTGCTATCTTCTTGACTGATTTTGGGATTTCATTGAGAAAATCCGTGAGCGCAAAGGGACGGTACAATCGTACTTTCAGAAGGCCTACCTTCTCCCCTTTCTTCAGCATATAATTAATAGTCTCCTCTATGGTTTCAACACCGGAGCCCATGGCGATGATGATGCGGTCGGCATCCGGAGCGCCTACATATTCATAGAGTTTATAGCTTCTGCCAGTCTTTTCAGCAAACAACTTCATATACTTCTTGACCAGGCCCGGGCAAGCATCATAATATTTATTCACTGTTTCCCTGCCCTGGAAGTACACATCTGGATTTTGCGCGCCTACTTTGCACACCGGTGACTCCGGTTTAAGGGCCATGGCACGGAATTCCTCAACGAATTTCATATCAAGCATTCCCCTCAGGTCATCGTAGTTGAGTGGAATGATCTTTTGGATGGAGTGGGAGGTGCGGAACCCATCAAAAAAATGGAGAAAGGGAATTCGGGCCTCCAACGTAGTCAGATGTGAGATAACAGCAAAATCCTGTGCCTCTTGTACGTTGGCTGAAGACAGCATGGCGAAGCCTGTGCCACGGGTGGCCATCACGTCGGAGTGATCGCCAAAGATAGAGAGTGCCTGACAGGCCAGCGAGCGCGCTGAAACGTGAAAGACAACCGGCAACATTTCACCGGCAATTTTAAACATATTGGGCACCATGAGCATGAGTCCCTGGGAAGCTGTAAAAGTGGTTGTCATGGCCCCAGCTGTGAGCGTCCCGTGAACTGCGCCAGCGGCTCCGCCCTCGGATTGCATTTGCACGACGTCAACCGCTTCACCGAAGATATTTTTCCTTCCCTCGACAGCCCAGGCATCGGCACGCTCCCCCATATCTGAGGAAGGCGTGATGGGATAGATGGCGGCCACTTCCGAAAATCCGTAGGCAATATTGGCAACGGCGGAATTGCCGTCTGTATTTATATACTTGTTTTTCATGACACGTTATTGATGCTTGAAAGTAGGCGGATTTCGACCCTAATGCCGCTGTCACAGGTCACGCTAGTGCCTGATTTAAGTCATAGAATGACTAGCAAGAAGGATCTGGTGGAGCAAGAGGTCCGTAATAAAACTGACCAAAAAAAGCTTATCGAATTAACCTTTCGGCAACGACAGTAAATCCTGTCTACCGATTGGGGGCTCCGGGGGTGGGTACAGAAAAAGATTTCCATGAGCTCCCACCATCGGTTGATCGGCCCAAGGAAACATCATGGGCCTGTTCCGTGAACGTGTAGCTGTCGATCGTGCGCCCATGCTGATCGAAAAAGCGAAGCAACTCACCATCCTGGTCCAGTCTGAAGTCCAGATGAAGAGGACCCTGTTCGGGGCTTCCGTCGGCCCATAAGACGAGGAACCCACCAGGTGGAATAGTGGTCAAATCGGAATGCGCATCGTCAATCTTGTGACCCAGGGATTGGCCTGCGTCTTGTGAAAAGTACATACCTCCGATGTCAACAGGCACCTTGCTGGCATTGTAAATCTCTATCCAGTCGTCGTGGTCAATCATACCACCGGTGCTATCGGGGCAGCAGGTGACATTTTCAGCCATGAATTCGTTGATGTATAGCACGGGTGGGTCTCCCCTCAAGAAGAGGAACAGCGTCCCTGCACCCAGTACGAGGATCAGGAATATTAGGCCAAGCGCATTAAGGGAGCGGGTCATTTTTCAATTACTATTTTCGAGCGTTAGGATACCTGGTCTTAGATGCAAAACTACAACAAATTTTAGTTTTGCTTCGAGAGGCCTATTGGTAACTGATAACGGGCATTGCCTGGTTGCAACCGGGTTGCATATCCGAAGGCCGTGGGGGAGCTACATTTTAATCAACTGCGTATCCATAATTCTCGGCGGCAGCTTCAATTGATTTATTGTCTCCAAGAAAGGCGGATACTCCTCCTTGATCCGATCATAGGTTGGCAAATTAAGCCAGACGTAGTCGCCCACCTGAGGAAAATTACGGTTCACCTGCTTCAGCATTTCGTCGGCCTTGGCGTAGTTACCAGACAAAGTATAATACCGGATCATGGAAGATTGATCCGCAAATTGAACCGACAAATCCTGGGATAGGTTAACGCCTGGATGATCATTTGCCAACTCCACAAACCCCTTTTCGTTGTCTAGCAAAGCGAACATCCCAGCCTTTCCAAAAACATCAAGCCCCTTCTCCCTTGTTGCCCGCTCGGCATTTTGCCTGGCCTCCCGATCCTGCTTGAGCAGATGTTGTGCCATGGCCTGATAATAAAATTTGTGACCCGGTTTGAAGCTACTGTCAGGTTTAAGCGAATCTAGAAACACCAACAGACCGCGGAAGTCTCTTTTCTGAAGAAAGAGATCGGCCGAATACATATTTCCGCATTCCAACTTGACATGGTTCGGCAATTGCTCCAATGTACCTTGCACACTGCGCAAGCGATACAGGTTTTTAAATAGCAGTTCATTCAATTCGTACAGAGCGGAGGCAGCTTTCATGGCATTTTCATAGTCTCCATTAAGAGCCAGGATGGGCACCAAATCATTCCAGAAAATCGGCGCGGCTGGATTTTGCTTCAAGGCCAGGGATACATGATAAAATGCTTCCTTCAATTCCAACTTGCGCCGGTAGATAGCGGCTGCCATGGAATGTGCTGCAGGATCCTTCGGAACCTCTTTTAACGTTTCGAGGAATAACGCAAGTCCCTTATCGTAATCTCGCAACGCCCAATAGGCGTAGGTGCCCTGGATCAACTTCTTTTCCCAGGTATCAGGAAAATGATCTTCAATGTAGGTCATGTAAGGAATAATCATTTCAAGGGTCAGACTTGAAGTGCTTCCGCGGTTAAAATAGTAGTAGCAGTATGACTCAACAACACCTGCCCAAGGACCAATAACACTGGAATCCAGTGCAATGGATTTC
>JANPES010000143.1:0-2706 GCA_031423035.1 Cyclobacteriaceae bacterium
TACTCAACTCCGAAATGAACTCGAAACAATATACAGGACTTTGTTTTACATTCTACATTCAGCGTTTTGTATTTTACATTCAAAACTCAAAATGTAAAAGTGGCTCTAGCTGGGATCTTGGCTCAAGCTATCTGGAAAACCAGCAACTAAAAAGCATAAAATTAAAGAGTCAAATTCGTTTCTTGTACGCGTGAGAACAGAGTACAACCTTGAGGAACGGTTGATCCGTTTCGCCATCCAGATCACGATACTTGTTGAGTCCCTACCTGAAACCAAAGTTGGAAGTCATTTAGGCGGACAATTACTGAGATCTGGTACTTCTCCTGCGCTAAATTACGCGGAGGCACAGGCGGCCGAGTCCAGGAGAGACTTCATTCACAAACTTAGGATAGTCCTCAAGGAACTGAGAGAAACACTGGTGTGTCTGAGGATTCTGGTCGGAAGGTCGATGATTGCTGATCTTGTGCCACTGAATGAATGTAGGGAACTGATCGCAATTTTTACCAAGAGCATTGCAACAGCAACCGCTGGGGCCTCCAGAGATAAACACAAACCATAGTCTTCCCATTTTTCTCCACTCTAATCATTGCCGTACACTTTTACATTTTACATTCAGTGTTTGCATTTTACATTCAAAACTCAAAATGTAAAACAGAGCAATGCAAAATGTAAAAGTAAAGCACCCTGTTCGGTTGGTGCGTCGCCAAAGCCTAACGCGGAAGTACTTTCTCCAGCATGGCAGGCAATTCCGTCATGCTGAGATTGCGGGCAATGATCTTTCCATCCGGCCCAATGAGATAGTTCTGAGGCACCGTCTTCACACCGTATTGAAGGGCTACTTCATTCTTCCAGAATTTCAGATCCGACACATGCGTCCAGGCAAGCCGGTCTTTGCGGATGGCTTTTAGCCAGGCACCTTTTGAATTATCCAGGGATACACCCAGCATAGTGAAATTTCTGCTCTTGTATTTTTCAAAGGTCCGTACCAGCGCCGGGTTGTCGGCACGGCAGGGCTTGCACCAGCTCGCCCAAAAATCAATCAGTACATACTTTCCACGGAGAGAACGCAACCGAAAGGTCACACCCGCCGTGTCCGACTGGCTAAAATCCGGAGCGATCGCTCCAATCGCAGTCTGCTCAGCAAGCGCAATATCCTTCTGAAGTTCAAGGCCTGTTTGGGAACGCTGCATGCGCGGGGAGAGGGTAGCAAATATAGGCTTCACCGCTGCTGCATCTAGGGTGAAGCTTCCTTCCTTCGACAAATTCTGAATGGCATACAGACTGACATATGAATCGGAATGAAGTTTCACGTAATTACGAATGGCTTGCTTTCGTTCAGCGACACCACCCGGCTTCAATGGCTTCAGTATTCCGGACAGCAGAGCCAAGCCCTGCTGCTCCTGTCCGCCCTCCACGCGCGACTCCCGCAATGAGTCCTTCGTGGTGATCTTCGTCAGTCCTCCCGAAAGAAACACTTCGAGAATATTGCCCATCCGTGGCCCGCGATCCAGCGCATTACCGTACTTAAGCACAACGTACGCAAAGGAAGGCTCCCGAAGCGTTCCAGTCAAATCAAAGATGCCATTCGTAGACTCTGACGTGAGTTCCGTCCATTGTCCAATGTCACGAATTGTCACGATCAGTTTTGCCGGCTGGCGCAGATTGCCAATCTCACACCGAATACGAACATTTTGTTTTTCCTGGGCAAAGAGGAGTTGTGCAGAAAATACAACAAGGAGTAATGCGATCTTATCAAGACTCATTTGTCTGCTTATTACTTATCAAACCTTATTACCTGGCCATCCTTCATTACAAAACGAACTTTCTTCAATTCATTGATATCCTTGATTGGGTCGCCTTTCACGGCGACGAGGTCAGCCAGCTTGCCAGGCTCAAGGGTCCCGAAGTCATTGATCTTTCCCAAAGCTTCTGCATTCACTTTTGTTCCGGCCATGATCGCCTGCATGGGAGTCATGCCGACGCGAACCAACTCTGAAAATTCATTCGCGCAGTATTCCGGATCGCTTCCCGTCAGATCCGTACCAACGCCAACCTTAACCCCTGCCTTGATTGCTTTAGCAAGCATCGCCTCCGTTTGTGCCTTGTATTTCTTTGTAATGGTGATCGCCTTGGCCAGCGCCACACTGTTTTCGTTGAAATCCAGGAACCACTTACCAACGGAAAGCGTCGGTATGAGGTATGCACCCTCTTTCAAGAACAATGCAATTCCCTCATCATCAAGAAAAGACCCGTGCTCGATCGTTTTTGCGCCTGCGCGAATCGACATCTTGATCCCTTCCGCTGCGTGTGCATGGGCCATGACCGGTACATCCCTTTTCCGGGCTTCTTCCACGGACACTTTCAATTCCTCCGGACTGAAATGAACATTCTGCGGGTTATCGCCAGCGGTCATAAACGCCCCGGTAACCAACAACTTGATCCAATCGCTTCCATATTTGATTTCGGTACGAACGGCCTTGCGCAGTTCTTCCGGGCCATCAGCGACAAGCCCGTCCACGATTACGCCGCTCTGCTCGTAAGAGAAGAAGTTCAGATCACCCCCGCCACCCGTAACGGAAATCCAATGGCCTGCACCATAAATGCGTGGCCCGACAAATAAACCTTTGTTAATGGCATCCCTGATTTCAAAATGTGCATACCCCACATCCAGATCACCAGGTACACGAATCGTGGTCCAGCCCGCCC
>JANPES010000144.1:0-4817 GCA_031423035.1 Cyclobacteriaceae bacterium
TACGTTTACAAGTAGGTTCTCATCGCGGAGCATCTTACATGCCCGTACGCCTTCCAGTGACACCGGAATCTTGAACACAGTCTTCTTTGGATCCAATCCGAGTTTCAATTGGCGATGCGCCTCTTTTACAACTTCTTCAGCCGTATCTCCCAGGGCTTCAATCTGAAGCACGGGAACCATTTTGCTGAGTTTCACAATGAGTGAATCGACATCGGTCACTCCGCCACGGTGCATGAAGGTTGGCGTTGTAGTGAGTCCATCTAAGAAGCCAAGTTTGAAAGCTTCTTCAATTTCCTTCAAGTCGGCTGAATCGAGATATAATTCCATGGGATTTGTTGGGTTAGGCTAGTGCAAGTTGCTTATCGCGGTATTTCACTTCTACCGCATGAAGTTCAAGGATTGGCTTGAGGAATTCCTCCAGGTCATAGACACAAAGCTGGCTGGCCGCATCACAAAGCGCTTTGGCCGGCTCAGGATGAGTTTCGATGAACACACCATCCACGCCAGAAGCTACACCGGCACGGGAAAGTACAGGCAAGAATTCCCGCGCACCGCCTTTGGTGTCGGCGCTGGGAATGCCATACTTCCGGATGCTGTGGGTGATATCAAACACAACCGGGTAGCCGATGTTGTTCAAATGATAGAAGCTCCGGGGATCAACGATCAGGTCGTTGTATCCAAACGTAAAGCCACGCTCGGTGAGGATGATGTTGGTATTGCCGGCCTCTTCGATCTTCTTCACCGGGTGTTTCATGTTATCTGGCGCAAGAAACTGTCCGTGCTTCACATTGACCACGCGACCGGTCTTGGCGGCAGCAACAACCAGGGTCGTTTGCATACACAGGTAGGCAGGAATCTGCAGGACATCCACCACTTCACCGGCAGCAGCTGCCTGGTCAGGGTAGTGAATATCCGTGAGCAGGGTAAACCCAAACTGTTCCTTCACCTTGGCCAGCATCTTGATGCCTTGGGTCAGGCCTGGTCCGTCATAGTATTTGGCCGAGCTGCGGTTGTCTTTCTGGAAGGACGACTTGTAAATTATCGGTATGCGCAGGCGTTCTGAAACTTCTTTCAACTTCTCCGCGGTCTTCATCATGATGGACTCTTCTTCAATAACGCATGGACCAGAAACGAGGAACAGCTGATCCGCTCCGCATTCAATATTTCCTACTTTAACAATTTTTTTGCTCATAGTCTTCTGAATAAATCTTTCACGGTATCTAATGTAATCTTTGTTTTCCAATCGGCCCCAATGGCATGGTTCCACATGTGCTCCAGGCGAATGGATACGTTAGCCATTGCCGTGATTGTTTCTTCACTCCACTCCTTCGACAGGTTCTTGGGCAGCACAATTTGGTGCTTGCGGATCATCTCGTTAAACTCTTTTAGCCCTTCAGGATAGTAGTCACCCAGGTGCTGGAAGGCGATGCAGTTGGCAATGCAGTGTTTCGTACCTAAGATCTTCGACAAGCCATACGACAATGCATGGACAATGCCCACTTCGGAGTATGTGAGGCTCAGGCCGCCCATCAAGGAGGCAACCATCAACTTATCATCGTTCTCCCCTGTTTGCCCTGATTTATCACCGAGATAGATTTCGCGGCAAAGGGCAAGTGCCTGTTCGCCATACGCAGTGCTGTAGGCATTGTTCAATATTCCCTCGCGTGACTCGATGCAGTGAATGTACGTATCCATGCCGGTATAAAACCACTTGTCACGCGGTACGGAAGCAATGAGGTCTGGGTCAAGGACGACTTGGTTAAAGACAGTCCATTCACATTTTAGCCCCAGCTTCTTTTCCGGTCCGGTCAATACCGCTGTCATGGAAACCTCTGCCCCTGTACCTGAAAGCGTGGGCACTCCGATATGATATACACCTGGCTTCTTGATAAGATTCAGTCCCTGGTATTTCACCGATGACCCTTCGTTGGTAAACATCAGTGACACCGCTTTGGCAATGTCCATAATGCTTCCTCCACCGATGCCAATTACCGCGGAAGGTATTCCTTTGGCCGACAGGACGTGGTCACGAATAGCGTCGATCTGCTTTGTCGTAGGCTCTTCCGGATCAACATCAATAAACTGGATGATATCGGCCGACTGTGCCGGAATTCTCTTCCCAAGCGCTTTGTCTTTGAAATAGTTGTCTACGAGGTAGAGCATGAAATGGTCATTCTCTTCCCGGCGCTCCTCAACAATGGATCCAAGCTGGGAAAAGCTTCCTCTTCCAAAAACCGTTTTCTCTATGCCTTTGAAATTCTTATGCATAGGTCTTCTCAGCAACGGCTTTTTCAATGGCGACCTTAATCTTGCTTGCCAGCGTTTTCACTTCCTCTTCTGTCCAGGTGCAGCGGATACCAAACGAGATAAGGCGTCCAACAACTTCCTGAGATTTGGGAAGACTCATTGTATTGTAGTCCTGAGGCTTCTCATAATGATGGATCGGCAGTGGTGCAGCGGACTTCAAGTCTTTGAGGTGAGCCCACTGATTGATGAAGTGGTACATGTTGGTGAACCAATAATTGAATCCTGTTACACCACTCGCATTGAATGCATCTACTGTGCGCTTCGCCGACTCGGTGTCGGGTAGCAGCAGGTTGAGGAATGTTGACGAGTCGCCTGACGGGTCTGGCAGGGAGGCAAAACTCACACCCGGAACATTTTTGAGCGCGTTCATGAGCATGGTTTTGTTCTTCTTGTTGGCTGCAAGAATCTGAGGAACCTTGCGCGTCTGCGCGGCGCCAATGGCAGCATGCAGTTCGCTGATACGGTAGTTGAATCCCAATATCGGGTGCTGCTCCATGCCTCGGTTGCTGCCTACGTGATCGTGTCCGTGGTCGCTGTAGCTGTCGGCGAACTTGTAGCAGGCCTCATCGTTGGTGACGAATACGCCGCCTTCTCCAGCAGTGGCGATCTTGAAGAAGTCAAACGAGTAACAGCCTGTTTTTCCAAAAAGACCTACCGCAGTTCCTTTGTAGCTGGCGCCAAATGCCTGGCCAGCATCTTCAACAAGCACCAGGTTGTGACGCTTCACAACATCCATGATGGCGTCCATGTTGGCCATCTGGCCGCACATGTGTACAAGAAGTACAGCTTTCGTCTTAGGAGTAATTGCCTTCTCGATTCCAGTTGCGCTGAGGCAAAGTGTCTCATCGATTTCTGCGAAAATGGGAATACCACCGGTAAACAGAACCGACTCGACCGAGGCGATATAGGTAAACGGAGGAACAATCACCTCATCCCCTGCGCCCACTCCAGCTGCAGCCAATGCACAAGAGACGGCAGTCGATCCGCTTGAAACGGCATGGGCAAAACGAGCGCTGGTGATCTTCTTTACCTCCGCTTCAAAATCCTTGGCTTTCCAAATATTATTCCGTTGCGCGTCGTGGTTGAACCGGAACATAATGCCCGTCTCCAGCACATCGTTAATTTCTTTCTTTTCTTCCGCACCAAAAAGCTCCGTTCCGGGCATAATTTCGATATTTAAGGCTGCAAAGATAACCTTGATTATTGGATTTTCCTGTTTGCGGTTGTGGCAATAAACGGTGGAATGACCATGGTCGGAAGCCTCATTGCGTGCACGTTCAATTGGGTCTGGACATCGTTGCCATCAAATTCGCCTGCCGCCGCGCCTACCACCCTTGCTTTTCCTTTCATTAAGAGACGGCTGCCTCAACCCATGGGTAATGCAAGTCAAGTCAACGTATTATATTGCCTTGCCTTCAGGCCAGGCGGTCATATCGGAGGAAGGTCAACTTGAGTCAACCGAATCACTATGAAAAATCTGCATTTCTTACTTGTGGCATTCCTGATCTATTTGATAATCTGGGGTTGTTCGCCTGGTGACAACAAAGCTTTCAAAGATCCCGAAGTCATCACCAAAGACGATGCCTTCAGAAAGACGATCACGACTGGTAGTTTCATTAAGCTTTCGCAGGGCTACACCTACTACGAATTTGAAAATAGGGATGCCGATACCGTGTTGGTTATGGTTCATGGGTTTTCTGTTCCATGCTATATCTGGGACTCTACATTCTACGCAGCAAAAGCACGTGGATATGCTGCGCTGCGTTACGATGTGTATGGTCGTGGCTATTCAGATAACCCGGATGCAATCTATGATGCCGCTCTTTACTCAGGGCAATTGAATGAACTGCTTGATGGTTTGAATGTAAACCGAAAGGTAAGCCTGATAGGCCTCTCCTATGGTGGCCGGATCATCAGCTCTTTTGCCTACCAGCATCCGGAACGGATAAAGAACCTGATCTATGTTGACCCGGCTGGTTTTGAAACGGTCCCTGCCGACAGTCTGTATCCCGCGCCGGTCACCGACGGAGAAATTGAAGATTTCAAAGGAAGTGACAACTATAAGATGATGTCGAAAGGTCAACTTCAGGATTTCTACGACTCTACCCCTTTTGCCGGGTGGGACAATCGATACGAAGAAGTAATGAAGTTCAAAGGCTTTGTCCGGGCTTTGATATCTACAAGAAGAAATTCACCATCGATGGAGCAAGAGCATCGGCGCATTGCCTCACTCGGATTACCCGTTTTTGCTATTTGGGGTGAGCATGATACCGTGGTCGAGTTAGAAAAAGTCAAGGGCAATCTCTACGATCGTATTCCAAAGGTTGAGCTATTCGTCCTCCCCAAGGCAGGTCATTTGCCTCATATGGAACAAACCGCCATGTTCAATTCCATTCTTTTTGATCAGATTATGTGTTGCGAACACCCGTAGGGTCGCCACTGTATTTAATCAGGTCAATCCTGCGAATCAAAGGTCACTCCTTCAGAATCCTCATCTCCACCCTCCGGTT
>JANPES010000145.1:0-2940 GCA_031423035.1 Cyclobacteriaceae bacterium
CGGCGATGGCGCAGGCATCTGTATCACTTGGATTGAAGGGCGGATTGAACTTCGCAAATGTAAATGCCAGTAGCGTAGGTGCGGCGTATGATAACCGAACCGGTTACCACCTTGGGGCTTTTCTCAACGCAAAATTCACGAAGTTCGCCATTCAACCAGAGGTTATCTACTCACGGCAAGGATCATCAGTTTCCTTGGGCGGCTCCACCACTGACTACCAACTTGATTATATCAACATTCCGATATTGCTTAAGTTTTATCTTGTTGCGGGCCTTAACCTTCAGGCTGGTCCTCAATTTGGATTCCTTGCCAGCGCGCTGAAAGATGGAGTAGATGTAAAGAATGAATACAAGACCTCCGATACAAGCATTGCTTTGGGAGTTGGATTTGATATCAAGAAATTATGTATTGATGCCCGCTACAACCTTGGCCTATCTGAAATTAATGATGCCGCCGCATCTTCTGCGGCCAAGAATCAGGTGTTTCAGTTAAGTATAGGTTACAAAATTTTCAAGTTAGGGAACTAGAAAATATCAGGATTTCAAGAAAAGCCGTCGGATATAGCCGGCGGCTTTTTTGTTTGTGTAATTTTGATGTTGATGAATCGCTACGAACAAGTCCTTAGCTATTTATACCAGGCCTTGCCGATGTACCAAAGGGTGGGGGCGATCGCGTATAAGAATGATCTCAACAATACAATTCATTTGTGTGAAGTACTGGGCAACCCGGAACGAAAATTCAAGTCGGTCCATGTTGCGGGCACCAACGGAAAGGGAAGCACATCCCACATGCTGGCCTCAATTCTACAAGCTTCGGGATACAAGACAGGCCTCTACACGTCGCCCCACCTCAAGGAATTTACAGAACGGATAAAGATCAACGGGAAGGACGTGGACCACGACTTTGTCGTTGATTTTGTCGATCGTATGAGACCCGTCATGGACCAAATTGAACCTTCCTTTTTTGAAATGACGGTAGGCATGGCCTTCGACTATTTTGTCCGACAACAGGTCGATATTGCTGTGATTGAAGTAGGCCTTGGGGGGCGCCTGGATTCTACCAATGTGATTATGCCGGAACTCTCGGTTATCACCAACATTAGTTTCGATCACAAAGCATTACTCGGAGACACACTTCCCAAGATTGCATTTGAAAAGGCGGGGATCATCAAGTCAGGTGTTCCGGTCATCGTAAGCGAAAGACAGGAAGAGGTTGAAGATGTTTTCATTACCCGCGCGGCAAATGCAGAAGCATCACTTGTGTTTGCTTCGGACATCATTCAACTGCAGCTGAGCTCTTCGGGCTATGATGTGTATCAAAATGGGACCCTCTGGCTTGAGGGACTCGTTCCCGAACTTAAGGGAATCTACCAGGAGCACAATCTGCCCGGTGTGCTTGCAGCTGTTCTTGCGCTGAAAGAAAAAGGATATCATATTTCTGACACCGCCGTGCATCAGGGGATTTCAGAAGTTATTGAGCGAACAGGCCTGAAGGGGCGCTGGCAAACATTGCGTCTACAACCCCTCACAATTTGCGATACGGGACATAATGAGGCTGGGATCCGGGAAGTAGTAAATCAAATCCGGCAGACTCCGCACCGCAGGCTGCATATGGTCATCGGGATGGTAAATGACAAAGACATCAGAGAAATATTAAAACTCTTGCCCAAGGACGCTGTTTATTACTTCTGTCAGGCTGACATACCGCGCGCTTTAGATGCAAATGAACTTGCCAGGGAAGGTCTCCTGGAGGATTTGCACGGTACTGTAGTTCGGGATGTAAACAAGGCTTTAAACATGGCGCTAAAGAATGCCGATGACGATGATTTGATTTTTGTCGGCGGGAGCACGTTTGTAGTTGGTGAGGTTGATGATCTGTAACATTGAAGAGACTGCTTTTCATACTTCTTGTTCTGCCCCTGGTGAGCTGGGGGCAGAACGTGCGTTTGAAGGGTACCGTCTTAACAAATTCCGGTCAGGTTCTTACTTCAGCGAATGTGCGTGTCATCGATTACACGAAGGAAGTAGCGGTAACTGATAAAAGCGGTGAGTTTGTCCTGGAGCTTCCCAAAGGTTCAGTTGATCTGGAGATCACCTTCATCGGGTATGAAAAGATGGCTCAGAAGATTGACTTAGCCGGTGACACCATAATGAAGTTTATGCTTATCCAGCGCACGGAGCATTTAGAGGAAGTCGTTGTGTCTTCATCCCGTTACCGGCAATCCGATCAGCTACTGACTACCCGCATGAGTTCGGTGACGCTCACCGGGGCGGAAATCAATTCCATTCCCGTACTGGGGGGCGAAGCAGATCTTTTGAAGACCATTCAATTGCTTCCCGGGGTATCAAAAGGCATTGAAGGAAGCACCGATATTTTTGTAAGAGGTGGCGCGGCGGATCAGAATCTTGTGCTTCTCGACGGGGCGCCGATATACAACACCGGACATCTCTTTGGGTTTCTCTCTGTTTTTAACCCGGATGTATTGTCCACCGTCGAGTCGATGAATGGCGCTTTTCCGGCGGAGTACGGAGGAAGACTCTCTTCTATCCTTGATGTGAGAACCAAAAGCGCATTCGCCGAACGGACGCAGATCAAAGGCAATATCGGTTTGCTGGCGACACGCCTGATGGTCGAACAGCCATTGGTGAAAGATAAGCTTAGCATTTCCCTGGCCGGGCGCCGTACGTACGTTGACCAGGTGGTGCGCATAGTGGGGCAGGAGCTACCGTATCATTTTTATGACCTCAATGCAAAGGTTGCATACCGGCCAACGGCAAACGATGAGATTGAATTCACGCACTATTCCGGAGATGATGTCCTGAACTTTATCCCGGGGTCAACAAACTCAAGGCGATTGCAGAATACAACGAGCAATTTTACGATTGGCAATACAGCCCAAACCCTCCAGTGGAAGAAACAAGTAAATGCAAACTGGTCTTC
>JANPES010000146.1:0-20587 GCA_031423035.1 Cyclobacteriaceae bacterium
GTGCCAACTTTGACCACCGCTTTTCCAGTCACTTTTCTGTCAAGCGGTGGTCAAAGTTGGCACATGGGAAGAGACGGCTGTCAAGCCGATTGAAGAGAAATCAAAATCATCGAAGACTGAATCTTCTGCTCCCAACAAGCCACTTGTGCTGAAGTTGAGTGAACTGAAAAACAAAGTGGGTGTATCCCTTGGCGTCAGCGATTGGTTTACGGTCACCCAGGAAATGATCAACGATTTTGCAAAAGCCACACATGACTACCAATGGGTTCATGTGGATACGGAGCGAGCCAAGGAACAGCTGCCGGATGGAAAGACAATTGCGCACGGCTACCTGACGATGTCGCTGGCCTCTAAGTTTTTCTTTGAATTGCTTAGCATCGAAGGTGTCACCACCTCCATCAATTACGGTCTCAACAAGGCAAGGTTCCCCGTAGCTGTAAAATCCGGTAGCCAAATCCGGATGACGGGAAGCATCCGGCAGGTTGAAGAGATGGCCGGCGGTGGCACCAAGCTTTTTCTCGAGTGCATCATGGAAGTCGAAGGCGAAGAAAAACCGGCTTACGTCGGCGAACTGATTACTGCGCTTTTCTAAACTAACTGAAAATTAATCTAGCTATGAGACTAAAAGATAAGATCGCTATTGTCACCGGGGGTGCCGGCGGCATTGGACTGGCTACGGTCCAGGCATTTGTACGTGAAGGAGCAGCCGTAGCCCTGTGGGATGTCTCTGACAAAGGCGCGGCGGTTGCCGAAGAACTTACCAGAGCAGGTCATCGCGTCACGTTCGCGAAAGTTACGGTCACAGACACGGACCAGGTTCAGCATGCCACCGAGGCGACAGCCAAAAAGTTTGGCAGAATTGATATCCTCATCAACAATGCCGGCATTACCAAAGACCGCACATTGCTGAAAATGTCGAAGCAAGAATGGGACGACGTCATCGGCGTGAACCTGACCGGTGTATTCCACTGTACCCAGGCTGCAGTTCCCTACATGAAAGAAAAAAATTACGGCCGCATTGTCTCTGCCTCCTCGAATGTCGCCATTCGTGGCAATTACGGGCAGACCAATTATGTTGCTTCGAAATCTGCTATCATTGGCATGACAAAAGTCTGGGCATTAGAACTTGGCCGCTACGGCATCACTGCCAACTGCATTGCTCCGGGCTTTATCAAGACCGCCATGACGGATGCAATGCCGGAGGAAGTCCGGAAACAATCGTTGGCCTTTATTCCTGTCGGGTTTTGGGGCGAGCCGAACGACATCGCAAACGGGTATGTGTACCTTGCTTCTGATGAGGCGCGTTTTGTTAGTGGAATTTGCCTCACGATAGACGGCGGAGCAGCCAGATAGGTACGATCTCCGTTCATCTCATCCTCCGTATTTCTTTGTAGCGGAGGTCAATTTCTTTGCAAAGACACCGTTCGCATCTTCTACACAATGTATCTTTGATATGCTGTATCATGGACACCCTTAAGATTGCCATTATTGAAGACGAGCTTATCGTGGCGGAAGACTTGAGGCAGACCCTTGAGGCGGAAGGCTACACGATTGTGGGATGTTTTGACTCAGGCGAGGAAGCCCTCCAGGTGCTATCCGCGACACCACCTGACTTGGCCATGATCGACATTCGACTCAAAGGCAAAATGACAGGGATTGATCTGGCAGAAAGACTGATTGCCATCCACCGCATTCCATTTATTTTTGTTACCGCTAATTCCGATGAGGGGACCTATCAACTAGCCCGGAAGACCAAGCCGCAGGCTTTTCTTGTAAAACCATTCAACGCCAGGACGCTGCTTGCTGCTGTGGACCTTGCGTTGTACAATTTTTCGGAAAACCAGGAAGCAGAGAGTATAATCGATTCTACCTCATTTGAGCCGAGGGACTTTCATGCCGTCATTGCAGACGGCTTCTTTATTCGTATCGGAGGCAGGCACAAGAAGATTAAACTAAGTGATCTGCTTTTCATAGAAGCAGACGGCAGCTATGCTAAATTGATTACCTGCTCTGGTCATCATACAATAACACAAAACCTAAGCGCATTCCAGAGAAAAGTACATGCCACACACCTGATTCGCGTTCACCGTTCCTATATCATCAACATCAATCGCGTCGATTCATTTGACGAAAATCACATCTACATTGACAAATACCCAATCCCGCTGAGCAAAACGTACCGCGTTGATTTCCTATCGACGCTAAACGCCCTATAAAGTCAAGCAATCACGAACCCGGAGAACCTGATTTGCAAGGTATTTGCGTCCAGCTGCACGAGGGAGCCCTTCAATTTCCTCAGCAGCAGCTCGATGAGGCGAATTCCAAATCCCTGCCCTCCAGATTGTCTGAGTTTGAAGCCTGGTCCGTTGTCTGACATTTCTAAGACAATCTCACTTCCGTCCTTCCGAATCGTCAGGTGAAATTCCGGAGCGGCATGGTTTGCAAAGGCATGCTTTACCGAATTGGTAAGTAGTTCATTGACCAGCAAGCCGATAGAAATGCCGGTCTCAATATCTACCCGGATGAATTCAACCTCAACGTGCTTTTTCACAGCCACCCGCGTGGGTAACGCATTCAACAAGTTAAAGGTCAATTCTTGAATAAATACAGATAAGTCAACAACAGGAACATCCTGTGATTGATACAAGCGTTGATGAATTATCCCAATCGTAACGATTCGGCCCTTGATCTCCTCGATCTGCTGTACCAACTCCGGGTTTCTGACTGTCTGTGCCTGCAGGCTGAGGAGACTGACGATGTATTGAAGATTATTTTTGACGCGATGATGAACCTCCTGCATCAGGGCTTTCTGCTCTGCATTCGATTCATTGAGGCGGGTGTTTTGCTTTTTTATCCTTTTCTGCTGAATATACAAGGTGATCATAAAGGCAATGGATAGGAGTGTAATGGCTGCTAAAGAAAAAAGAGTGATGTTTCTATTGCGCAATACAAGCCTGGCGGCCTCAAGTTCTTTTTCCTTCCTGGTGGTCTCAAATTGTGCCTGAAACCTAATCATGGCCATGGCATTCTCAGTCCGATTGATGCTGTCCATCAGTTGCACATGGCGTCTCGCATAGTCCAATGCTATGGCTGGCTGATTCATTTTCTGATAAAATTCAAGGCCAAATTTGTAGAGGCTGCTGGTGTGCCGCACTGATATCCCACGCGCGTTTTGGATTCCTGCAAGAAGAAACTGCTCCGCCTTGCCGAAGTCCCCTTTCATATGATACGCCCTGGCCAGGCAGAGGTCCAAACTCGGTATTGAAATTCGGTTGTTCATCTGCTCATTGAGCGCCAGGGCGCGTTCAAAATAGTATACTGCAGAATCCGGTTGATTAAAATCAAGATGTGACCTGCCAATCTCTTCAAACGTTGTCAGCACTTTTATCTGCGTGGCTCGCGGCAACTCGGCTATTGCTTTTCGGTGGAAATAAAAGCATGAGTCCTTCATTCCCGCTGTGCCGTATTCTTTCGCAGCCAAATACCAGAAAGGATAAAAACCAAGGGAAGCCATCAATTGAGAACCTTCGGCAGCGTAGTAGGCAGACCGCCGGTGTTCCCCTAACTCACTGCAGGCTACACTGATGTTGATCATGCTTTGATAAACTCCGACTTGATTTCCCTTGCGCTTGAAGTTCTGATAGGATTTAAGTTCGTCGGATATTTCGGTATGATAGTATACCGTATCTAGAAAATTGGAACTCACGCCAGTAAAGTCACCCACCGAGTGAACCATATCCGGTTCCTTGTCTTTCGCTTGCTCCGACTCAAGAAGGTATTTCAGTGCCAGGGAAAAATTGCCTTGTCGGTGGTACATGAGCGCCAGGTCATGAAGCACTTCAATCAGGCCCTTTACATTGTTCATTTCGACAAAAACGTCCCTGCATCGAAGGAAGTAAAATTCGGCGGAATCATAGTATCCCTGATAGTAGAAATCATTCGCCATGACGAGGTAACACCGGGCTGCCGTTCCCCTGTTCTTTGCCAAGTCCGATAACTTTATTGCCTTATGAAGTATCGTGATAGAGGACGCATAGTCTCCATTCGTCCACATCGCCTTCCCCAACGCCAGCAAGGTCTTGGATTCACACCAGGGGCCTGTACCTTTGAACTTGTCAACGGTTTTGCGCGCAGCCGCTATGGTTTCCGGATAGTAACCCCATATGCGGTCATCGATTAATTTGACTTCCCGATTGACCTGGGTTGTGTCGCACTGGGCCACACCTTCTGCATAAGAGACAAGAAATACGAGCTGCAGAATAATTTTCCAGTGCACCTGGCAAGGATTATGGTTACCCCAAAGGTAGTGGCAATTCAGCTGAATTGGCAGGGATGCCAAATTACTGGCAAGAAAACGGACGGTCTTCATCAAAGAAATTCAGTCATTCACGGGTATGCCAGAAACCCGTACGCCCGTTAGGCTGCAGAGCCGGCTTATGACTAACATTAGCCGCGAGCCGTATCGCCCCCAATTCAGGTTGCACAAAAAAAGAAGTACTTTAGGATTCAACTATCCAGTTATGTCTCAATACACCAACATGAATCTCCTGAAGTTTTTACTTCAGCATGTTCATGGCATCAGCGAGTTGCTGATCCTTCCACGATATTCTCACCTTGACTGGGAGCAAGCCTGGATGATGGTTGAATCCGCCAAGGACCTTGCCGACCGGCACATGGCTCCATACTTCCGGGAAATGGATGAAAATCCTGCTCGCTATGATGGCAAAGGCAACGTGATTACTCACCCACAACTTAGAACCATCATCCGGCAAGCAGCGGAACAGGGATGGATCAATGGTGCCGCTTCTTTTGATGTCGGTGGCCTTCAACTCCCGCTGATGGTCTATAATGCAGGTCAGCATATCTTTCAAGCAGCCAACAACGGATGCCAGGGATACTTCAGCCTCACCAGCGGCGCTGCGGCACTAATCACGAGCTTCGGCTCGAAGGAGCAAATCGACACATTTGTTCCAAATATGTTTGCTGGCCTTTGGCAGGGGACCATGGCGCTAACCGAACCTCAGGCGGGAAGTTCCCTCACTGATATCACGACGAGTGCAAAACCAATTCGCGGCGATCGCTATCAGATCAAGGGGCAGAAGATATTTATCTCAGGCGGCCAGCACGAAGGTTGTGACAATTTTGTACACCTGACGCTGGCGCGCATAGCAGGAGCCCCTGCCGGCACTAAAGGAATTTCATTGTTCATTATTCCCAAGTTCAGACCTGAAACCGATGGGACACTGAAGCCCAATGATGCCTTTTGCACAGGAGACTTTCAGAAGATGGGTCAGCGTGGTTACACAACGACTCACCTTGTCTTTGGCGACCACGAAGATTGTCACGGCTGGCTGGTTGGTGAGCCAAATAAGGGACTAACCTATATGTTTCAGATGATGAATGAAGCCAGAATCGGTGTTGGGCAGACAGCTGCCTCGGTGGCCATGGCAGCATACCAGGCATCACTTCAATATGCACAGGAACGAGCCCAAGGTCGATTGGCAAGCGAAAAAGATCCGCTCAAACCACCAACGCTAATTATCAGGCACCCCGATGTACAACGGATGCTGCTCACACAAAAAGCGATTACTGAAGGCGCACTCTCGCTTGCCATGGAGTGTAACAAACGCTATGACCTCGCGCACGCAACAGAAGGTGAAGCACAAAAAGAAGCCTGGCTTCTGCTGGAAATTCTTACTCCCATTGTAAAAACATACGCTTCGGAGCAAGGAAGTCGGTCAGCTTCCCTCGCTGTTCAGACACTTGGTGGATATGGATTTACGACCGATTTTCCGGTACAGCAACACTACCGCGATCTGAAGATTATGTCAATTTATGAAGGAACTACCGGCATCCAGTCGCTGGACTTGCTTGGCAGGAAAGTCACCATGGAAAAGGGAAAAGCACTCGGCGTTCTTCTGGCAGCCATTCGCAAAACCATCCGGGACACTGAGGCAAACCGGCTTGCTCCTTACGGCAAAGAACTGGAGAAAGAACTCGTTCGCATTCAATCGGTGTTGACAAATCTTTTGAAATTTGTCGGATCCGACCTTGACCGTTTTCTATCCGACGCCACGATCTTCATGGAGTTAGTGAGCTACGTGGTTATTGGCTGGCAGTGGCTGAAGATGGCGCATGCCGCAGAAATTGCACTACAAGCAAATGACTTCTCCAGCCAATCCCGCACCTTCTATGAAGGGAAGGTGCACACGATGAAGTTCTACTTTCGGTATGAACTGCCTCACGCAGCAGCTTGCGAAAAGACATTACTTGATCCTGATTATCTGACGAATCTCAAGGAATGGGACAGCTTGCGTTAACTGCAATTGCGACGTAGGAACGATAAGGTAATTACACGTCTATTGCCCCAACGGAAATACAGAAAAGGTGGGCCTATAGAAAACAACCAATACCCACAGCTCTCCATTTCCGAAGGCCGCGTTAGGTCATTTTGTCTTACTTCCTATTGGGACAAGTCACATTCCGGTCAAACTGTCTGTATTTCCTACTGTTTTTTGCCTCGGCACAAAATTTCCTGAGTGTTTACCAAAGATTATTAACCACTAAAAAACAAAACCATATGAGCTTGATACGCTATAGCAGCAAAGATTATGTGCCTGCCACCTTCAGCAGCCTGATCGATCAATTCTTCAACGACGCGATAACGCGGGCTGGGGGAAGTTCATTCCAGCCGAGCGTTGACATCGTGGAGAACGACACCACCTTCGAACTGCATCTTGCAGTTCCAGGGGTAAGCAAAGAAGACTTTAAGATCGAAGCAGTAGACAATGTTCTCACCGTAAGCGGCGAACGGAAGTATTCAAATGAAAGGAAAGAGGCCAACTACCGTTCTGTTGAAACACAATTCGGAGCCTTTAGCCGCTCTTTCGCTCTCCCGGAAAACGTTGACAGCGCCAAGATCAACGCCAAATACAATAGCGGGATTCTAGAGGTGACCATTCCGAAAGAGGAAAAGAAAGAGGTAAAGAAGACCATTAAAGTCAATTAACTCGAATCAGGACAATTTTGGTTGAGGGGTTGGTTGAAAGGGTGCTCCGTCAAGGCGGGCGCCCTTTTTTTCTTTTGAAGAATCTGGCTTAGGCAATTGTCTCTGGCACTTCTCTTGTCCCACAAGGAACTTGTTCAAGGACTTTAACAATTAGTAGTTTACCAACTGTCCGATGGTAATTATCCATTAATTTCGTCCATGCGACGTCTTCTTCTCATTTTAGTTGTTATCCTTTCTGCTGGCATTGGGGCCGCACTTGGGGTGGTGTACACCCTTCAGTATATGGAGAGTATACCTGACTACACCTCTATTGTAGCGCATCAAAACATTCGAATCCCTGCAGGAACTTCCAAGGCGCCTTCTTCGGTCATTAATTTTGAAAACGCAGCAAGACTAGTGACGCCTGCCGTGGTCAACATCAATACGGTTTTTGGCTCAGGTGAATTCAGCCTCACCCCCATGGATTTGAACTTCGATCCCCTGGCCAGACCTTCGGGTTCCGGAGTGATTATCTCCGACGACGGGTATATTGTCACCAACCAGCATGTTATTGAAGATGCCACCGGAATCGAAGTAGTCCTTAACGACAACCAACGGTACTTCGCCAAAGTTATTGGCCAGGACCCCAGCACCGATCTTGCACTTTTGAAGATCAAAGCCAGGAATCTGCCACACCTCAAATATGGTGACTCCGATCTGATCGCACCTGGCGAGTGGGTCCTCGCAGTTGGCAATCCATTCAATTTGAATTCAACGGTAACCGCCGGAATTGTGAGCGCCAAAGCCCGCAACATTGGAATCCTCCGCGACAAGAATAATCTTCAGGTAGAATCCTTCATCCAAACGGACGCTGCCGTGAACCCGGGCAATAGCGGAGGCGCCTTGGTTAACCTCAGAGGCGAACTCATTGGCATCAATTCAGCGATTGCAACGATCACCGGGAGTTACTCGGGATATTCCTTTGCCATCCCCGTAAACCTCGTAAAGAAAATCATGGATGACCTCCTGGAATTCGGTCTGGTACAACGAGGTCTCCTTGGCGTTGAAATTCGTGACGTGACTGCCAAACTCGCCGCAGACAGAAACCTGGATGTTGTACGGGGGATTTTCGTGGCCAGGGTGAATAGCGGCAGCGCGGCAGAGGAATCGGGCATTGAACAAGGTGATGTTATTACAGCTATCGATGGGCAGACCGTTGGAAGTGTCTCCGAACTGCAGGAGTTGGTTGCCAGGCATCGACCCGGGCACAATGTTCAGGTAACATACCGTCGTGGAGGCAAGGCCATTTCGGTAATGACCACATTGAAGAACTTCGAAGGCCGCAAGTCTATATCACGAAAGCTTGTCTCCTATGAACTGGAAGGCGCCACACTGGAAGATCTCTCCTATTCGGAACTGGCCAAACACAATCTTGACGGGGGCGTTCTCATCCGAAAAATGTCAAAAGGCAAATGGATGGATGCAGGGGTTCAGAAAGGGTTTATTATTACCCACATTGACAAAGTCGCCGTCGATAACGTGGAGGACCTCAACCGGATAATCGACTTCAAATCCGGAGGCATGCTGGTGGAGGGAATGTATGCAGATGGTGTGAAGAAGGTGTACGGGCTGGCATGGTGAACAAGGGTTGGCTGTTAGCTATTGGCTATTTGGCAGACAAGGGCAAACGAAGCATACCCGTCTGAAACATCGTAGCCATCGATCAATTTGCAGGTTGAATGCATATAACCACCAAGTGAACATCAAAAATTGTCCCTAAATTGCATCCTCACTATTACCTTACCACTTTTCACTAATCACTTTCTATTTTCCCCATGGACGCAACAAATCTCCCCTCTGTTCTTAAGCAACTTGGCATCAAAAACACTAACCCTGGCGTCTCCACAGGGACCAAGTGGATCAAGTCCTCCGGGCCAATCCTCCGATCCCTATCCCCTGTGAATGGGAAGCTGATTGCCACCGTGCAAAGCGCGGATCAAAAGACATTTCTTAAAGTGGTTGACGTCTCCAGGAAAGGTTTTGAACAATGGCGATTGGTGCCCGCGCCTAAACGTGGGGAAGTAGTACGTCAGGTTGGAGAGGCCCTGCGAAAGCAAAAAGAGGCATTGGGTATGCTCGTGTCTTTTGAAATGGGAAAATCCTACCAGGAGGGCCTTGGCGAGGTTCAGGAGATGATTGACATTTGTGACTTTGCGGTTGGGCTTTCACGCCAACTGAATGGACTTACCATGCACTCGGAGCGTCCTTTGCATCGGATGTACGAGCAGTATCACCCGCTCGGCATTGTTGGAATTATTTCTGCTTTTAACTTTCCGGTGGCTGTATGGGCATGGAACTCGGCGTTGGCCTGGGTCTGTGGCGATACCTGCATTTGGAAGCCATCAGAAAAGACCCCCCTTTGTAGCATTGCCTGTCAGCGTATCGTCGAAGGTGTCTTTGCAAAGAATGGAGTACCGGAAGGCGTGTCTTGCATTGTCAATGGCAATTTCAAGATCGGCCAATGGCTTGCATCCAATGAGCACATTCCACTTGTATCAGCTACTGGTTCCGTACGCATGGGCAAGGCGGTTGGCGTAGCAGTCACAGAACGTTTGGGCCGACCCCTGCTTGAGTTGGGGGGCAACAATGCCATTATTATCTCCGAGCATGCCAATCTGGACATAGCGATCCGCGGCGCGCTCTTTGGCGCAGTGGGCACAGCGGGGCAACGGTGTACAACGACGCGGCGACTAATCGTTCATGAAAAGATCTATAATTCAGTAAAAGAAAAACTTACCAAAGCGTATGGTCAGCTGAAGATTGGTAATCCACTGGACACAAAGAATCATGTTGGGCCGCTGATCGACAAACTCGCCGTGCAGCACTATCTCGAGGCCCTCAAGAGTATCAAGAAGCAAGGAGGTAAGTTCCTGGTCGAGGGTGGTTCCTTGAAAGGGAAAGGCTATGAATCAGGCTGCTATGTGAACCCGGCTATCGCCGAAGTAAAGAATGACTTTGAGATTGTCCAGCAGGAAACTTTCGCCCCTATTCTATATCTTATCAAGTACAAAAACTTCAATGAGGCTGTTGAAATTCAAAACGGGGTCAAGCAAGGATTGTCTTCAGCTATCATGACCAGCAATATGCAGGAGATGGAGCGCTTTCTTGCTGCGACAGGAAGTGACTGCGGGATTGCAAACGTCAATATTGGAACTTCGGGAGCAGAAATAGGAGGTGCCTTCGGTGGCGAGAAGGAAACCGGCGGAGGAAGGGAATCTGGCTCTGATGCGTGGAAAATTTACATGCGGCGCCAAACCAATACGATCAACTATGGCAACACGCTGCCGCTGGCCCAAGGCATCAAATTTGATGTCTGACCGCCTATCAAAAGAGGCAGTTGATCTATTGGAAGTCGTCGACAACCACGTTACTTTAGGCTACACAAATATCCTATGAGCTCCAATAAATATCGTTCCGTCATGTTGATTGATGACAATGAGATCGATAACCTCATCAATCAAAAAATGGTTGAAGCGGCTTCTATCACGCAGCACATATTTGTTCACACCGGTGCACGAAGTGCCATCGAATTTTTAAGAAATATCGAAAAACTGGAACTCGCCGATCAGGTATTGCCGGATCTGATCTTTTTGGATATTGACATGCCCTTGATGGACGGGTTTCAGTTCCTTGATGAATTTGAAAAGCTAATGACCAGCACCAAGAAAAAGTGTCAAATCATCATGCTTACTTCTTCCATCAACCCACAAGATGTGAACCGCTCCAAGAAATACGCGAATGTGAAATTGTACCTTAACAAGCCGCTAACCCATGAGAGTATCATGGCGTTAAATCTTTAGCCCTCGCCAACTTCGGTATATTCTCCACCCTGAATCTCCAGGGCAATAAGTCTTTCTACAAACTTCTCATCCATACGGATGAAGGATGTAGGTGCAAAGTAACCTACGGAAAGCGACTTGAACCGGGGGATCAACGCCGAAATCTTCTTGTGTTTTTCCCTTTTTGCCTCGCTGACGGCGATTTTCAGAATCTTCAAGAATGTCAAAACATTTTCACAGGCATCCTTGCCGATGATGCGGATGTTCCGCTGAACGCTGTTTGACAGCTGGTTAAAGAGATCAATATCCTTCAGCATGCAATACTGGAGGCACAGCAGGGCTTTTATTTCCATCTGCGCCAGGGGGTACTTCTTCAGGCTCACGTCGTTGATCAGGTTATTCAGCACCTTAGCCGTCTCCTCATACTTCCCTGCGTAATAAGCACTCAAAGCGCAATAAACAGTATAAATAACATGCTGTGGCACATTATGCACGTCCGGCTCGAAATCAGCGAATAGCTGCTTTTGCTCTCCGTACAACTCACCCTCAGTTCCCATCCGGATTGCGCGCTCCATCTTGGAAATCAGAAAACGGATCGAAAATGTATAATAGGGATAATTGACCAGCAAGTTGGAGGCGGCATCATTTACTTCTTCATAATAGCGCTCCGCCTGCTTGAAGACTTTGTAATGATTGTAATACTCAAGCTTGAGAAACTCAAACAAAAGGTTAAGGTGGTAGTAGACCGGATCCAGGTTGTAGCGACTGAATATATCCTGCACGCGACTAAAGGTATCCTCAATAGACTCATCGTCCTGCCGCGCATCATCATCTGGATCCACAAATAGTCGGTGAAAGACGACAACGCAGGACTTGTAGACATACAAGCGATGTGATTCGTAAAGGTTGGCAATGCTATGAATCTCCTTCGTGAGCAGATCCAAGCTCAGTTTTTCCGTGAGATCACCGGTGAGGAAATAGTTTCCATACTTCTTGAAGTAATCCGCAACGACATCTTCGGCTTTATCAACTGCAAGCATGTAAGCCACATGACGGTTGTATAGTTGTGAAAACTGAAAGTACTCGGCGGAGTTGACGTGCAACTTCTTCAGAAGCTTGTAGATGGTAGGGAGTTCACCAACCAGGTCCGCCTCAATGAGCTCTTTCTCCAGTTTGCGTAACGTCGTGATGGCAATCGTCTTCTTTTGAGTGAAGAATACCTCGTTGATATTGGCTACCTTTCTTAGCAGGTCCGTCCGGGGACTCTCCATTTGCTGAATCAGGTATTCCTCAATTTTCTGGCTTAGACGCGAACGCATCGTGTAATAGGCATTGGCATTGATTTCCAGCTCTACCATTACTTTGGTCTCTGACAATTGTCTTTCTCGCATGGCCTTAAGCAGATAGGCTGACTTTTCGGCATTCCCGCTGATCAGGGAATCATAAATCGCCTTGTAGTCGTTGTCAGACAGTTGCTTGATGATATTTTTGAGTTTCGCCATGGTGAGAGTCCCAATAAACAAGAAAAATTACAAAATAACTATCGGAATCCCTCCCCCCAGTCCAGAAGCAGGGCATTTCTACCGATGCGCCATTTGGAAAGATTTTGGCAATACTGTCCTGGGATGCATTCTCTCAAATGATCATTTCTGCGGCCAACCAGATAGTTGAGTTGAATCAAAAAATCATCAGGCATTTTCACCTTCGCGCCCGAAAGGTCCTTTTTGCAACGGGTCTTGATGTTGATTCGCCAGCAACAAGATCAAAGGTAACGGCTGGCAACGTCAGAATTACTCCACTTTGCTACTTCACCACGGAAGAGAAATCACCGACCTAGCGGCCCCATTTCTTTTTATAGCCGCCATCCTGCCGCTTCTTGGCATAGGGCGCATTCGAATAGGACCCGCCGCTGGAGTAGGATCGTTTTTTCGGACGTTCCCGCTCCGGTCTGTCCGACGGGCCCGTTGTGTCTGGTCCCGTTACCTCTACGCGAACCGGGCGTCCCTGAAATTCGACATCCTTAAATCCATTCAGGACTTTGTTCTCGAAACTCTTCTCTACCTCAAAAAATGAATAGGCTCCTTTCAGGTCGATCTTCCCAATGTCTTTCTGTTCCAGTCCGGTAAACTCATCGATGACCTCCAACATTTTTCCCTTGTCCAGGCCATCCATTTTTCCCAAGTTGACAAAGAACCGCGTACCGGTCTGATAACTTGTTCGTTCGGAGTCTCTCGATTTGCCTGATTCTGAGTTTAGATCCGGAGCATTGCGATAATAATCCAAAAAACGGTTGAACTCAATCGAGGCAAAGCGCTTGATCAAATCCTGCTTCGTGACGTCCTTCAATTCTTCATATACCGCAGGCAAGAAAGCGGATATCTCCTCTTCGTTCACTTTTACTTCCCGGACTTTGTGCATCAGTGCCAGCAACTGTTTTTGACATACTTCGGCACCTGTCGGAACCAACATCCTTTGCACAGGTGACTTGAGAGATCTTTCAATTTGTTTCAATTTTCCTTGCTCAGCCCGGCCAATCATTGCGATAGAGATACCTTTCTTTCCGGCACGAGCCGTACGGCCGCTACGGTGCGTATAGTATTCCATCTCATCCGGCATATTCATGTGGATAACATGGGTGATGTCTTCCACATCTATGCCCCGCGCCGCTACGTCGGTGGCTACAAGAATCTGAAGACCGCGGTTGCGGAATTTCATCATCACCCGGTCGCGCTGCTGCTGTGTGAGATCGCCATGAAGCGAGTCAGCGTTGTATCCGTCTTTGATGAGCATCTCTGCGATACGCTGTGTATCGATCCGGGTCCGGCAAAATATTAAACCAAAGATATCGGGTGTGAAATCCAGGATTCGTTTAAGTGCCAGGTATTTCTCACGCTCCTGCACCATGACATAACGGTGCTCAATGTTCACATTGCCTTTGCTCTGCTCTCCCACCGTGAGTTCAAATGGGTCGGTCATGTAGTTCTTCATGATTGACCGAACTTCCCGGGGCATGGTCGCTGAAAACAGCCACGTGATCTTGTTTTCAGGTGTAAAGGAAAGAATCTTGTCCAGGTCCTCTTTGAAGCCCATGTTGAGCATCTCGTCGGCTTCATCCAGGATAACGTACTTGATCGTACCCAGGCTGATTGCCTTTCGATCAATCAAGTCAATGAGGCGGCCCGGCGTAGCAACAATGATTTGCGCACCGCGCTTTACTTTCCGGATCTGCTCACTGATACTGGCTCCGCCATAGACGGCAACAATATTAAACGACTTAAATTTTTCGGCGAAGTTCTCCAAATCACTGGTAATCTGCATGCCAAGCTCGCGGGGTGGCGCCAGGACGAGTGCCTGCGTGTTCTTGCTCTTTTCATCAATCAATTCAAGGAGCGGAAGGCCAAAGGCGGCTGTTTTCCCGGTGCCTGTTTGGGCCAGGCCCACAAAGTCCTTATCGCCCTTTAATAATACAGGGATTGCTTTTTCCTGGATGGGCGTAGGGGTTTCAAATCCCAATACTTGTACGGACTGGACGAGGCCTGGGGACAACCCCAGCGATTCAAAGTTTTTCATTTCAATAGATTGGGCGCAAAGGTACGGCTATTCGATCAGATACCTGCCCTGCATGCTTTATTCAGCTACAATTCTATCTTTATGGCCGCATCGCCAAATAAACTAATGCCATGGTAATCAACTACAGTACAAACCGCGTTTTTCTCCTGTTCCTCTGTCTGACCCTGGCAATTAACGGAGCAGCGCAACGAAGTATCAATTGGGCCAAGGATGGGAATTCCTATTACGCGATTGAAGCGGGGGCAATCGTCCAGTATACACTGCCCGGGAATACCAAAACGACCTTCATAACAAAGCAGGATTTGACGCCAGCTGGCTTGCCTGCTTTGGAAATCACCTCCTTTTCCATCTCCGAGGACAACACAAAACTTCTGCTCTTTACCAACTCCGTTCGTGTCTGGCGACTGGAAACGCGTGGCAACTATTGGGTGTTGCATGTCCCTACAAAAAAACTACAACAAGTCGGAAAGGGCTTACCTGCCTCCAGCTTGATGTTTGCAAAATTTTCGCCTGACGGATCCCGTGTGGCTTACGTGAGCCAGCAGAACCTTCTTGTAGAAGAACTAGCGACAGAGAAGATTTCACCACTGACCACAGACGGTAACAGAAAATTGATTTATGGAACCTTTGACTGGGTTTACGAAGAGGAGTTTGGATGCCGCGATGGATTTCAATGGTCGCCCGATGGAGCCTCGATCGCTTTCTGGCAAATCGATGCCAATACCATTCGGGATTATTACATGGTCAACAATACAGATTCGGCCTATTCACGCATAATTCCTGTGGAGTATCCCACGATCGGGCAACGGCCCTCACCTGCACGGATTGGCATCATTCAGTTGGCTACCGGAAAAAGAACCTGGCTAAACATTCCCGGTGATCCACAGCAACACTACTTGCCGCGGATGGAGTGGCTCTCACCCCTGGAATTATTCGTTCAACAATTGAACCGAAAACAACAGGAAAGCAAGTTGTTTTGGTGTAACCCCAACACAAGTGAGGCAAAACTGGTGTACACCGAAACAAACCCGGCATGGATCGACATGTATTCCTTTGCCCCACCCGGAAGTCGTTCACTTCGCCACCAAATGCTGTGGCTAAACAAACAGAAGGAATTTCTCTGGATAAGTGAAAAAGATGGATGGGACCACCTGTACCGTATCATGAAGGATGGCACTAAAGAAACCTTAATTACCAAAGGCGACTACGATATTATCAGCTTTTTAGCTTTGGACGAAACCAACAACACGGCCTATTTTCTGGCTTCTCCTACAAATGCCACACAACAATACTTGTACAAAACAAAACTCGATGGCACTGGCAAAGCCGAGCGTTTGAGCCCCGTGGGACAGGACGGCACGCATGAGTACACGATCTCGCCGGGAGGAAAATTTGCACGCCACACATTTTCCAACACGTACACAGCACCCCTTACTGAGTTCATCGACCTGCGCAAAAATAAACCCCTGGTCGAGGCGGAAAGCATTGCTGCCAAAATGAAGCCGGCACCTGCCGAAAGGGTTGAGTTTTTCAAAGTAAAGACGGAGGAGGGCATCGAAATGGATGGCTGGATGATGAAACCGAAAGGATTCGACCCATCCAAAAAATATCCGGTAGTCTTTGTTGTGTATTCCGAACCAGCCGGTCAGACGGTCTTAGACCGTTTTGGTACGGGGAAGAATCGGCTCTACATTGGCGACATGGCCGCTGACGGCTACATATACATGTCGGTCGATGGCCGCGGAACCCCAGCGCCAAAAGGGGCGGCCTGGAGAAAAAGTATATATCGGAATATTGGCCGGATCAACATCCGCGATCATGCCATGGCAACACGCGAGATTCTCAAGTGGCCCTTTGTAGATGCTGAACGCACAGCAGTATGGGGATGGAGTGGTGGCGGTTCCGCTACACTCAACCTTATGTTTCAATATCCAGACATTTATAAAACAGGTATTGCCATAGCAGCAGTAGCCAACCAACTCACCTACGACAATATTTACCAGGAAAGGTATATGGGGCTGCCGCAGGAAAATCTGTCAGACATCATGGATGGATCTCCCATTACTTACGCCAAGAACCTCAAAGGCAACCTCCTCTATATTCATGGAACCGGTGACGACAACGTTCATTATAACAATGCGGATATGTTGATCAATGAATTGATCAAATACAACAAGCAATTTCAAGTCATGCCCTATCCCAACCGGTCGCATGGAATCTCGGAAGGAGAAGGGACTGATATACACCTCTCCACGCTGTACACCAGCTATCTAAGAACCCATTGCCCACCCGGGCCACGATAGCACCTGCGCTTTCTACCGTTGACAGAATTCCTGGTCTATGACAAATGGCTATGGATTTATCTTCGCCACCATTCGATAAATATGGTGAGCGGCATAATACGTGGCTGCGCGGGCCAACTTTATCGGCTAATAACTGTTTAAAGCGCAAGATGACATTAGAAGTCACATTTTTGCACAATTAAGTGGTTATGAAGAGGATTTTGACGGTTTTTGCGGTATCGATTGTATTTTTTGCCCAGGGACAGCCCCAGGGAGGCAAAGGAAAAATTCAAGGCGCAATCATTGATTTGGCCACCAATAAGCCTGTCGAGTTTGCCACAGTTGCGCTCACTGCTCCAGGCTCCGACAAGCCCATCAACGGTGCCGTGTGCGATGACAAAGGCCGCTTTTCCATAGCCAAAGTGCCTAACGGTACCTATAAGATCATCGTATCATTTATCGGATATGATAATGTTGTCTTCGATAACATCACGATTTCAGATAAGAAAACAACGGCTGAAACCGGAGCCATCAAAATGTCATCCAGTAACAAAGAGCTGGAGGCCGTTGTCGTGGAGGGTCAACGCGCCCTGGTCGAAGAAAAAGTTGACCGCACCGTTTATAATGCCGAAAACGACGCGACCACCAAAGGAGGCGACGCCACAGATGTTCTAAGACGCGTCCCGCTCCTATCCGTTGACCTGGAAGGAAATGTATCTCTCCGCGGAAATCAGAATATCCGTGTACTCATCAATAACAAACCTTCTACTATTACCGCCAGCAGTGTAGCGGACGCTCTCAAGCAAATCCCAGCCGATCAAATCAAGACGGTTGAAGTAATCACTTCCCCTTCAGCTAAATACGATGCAGAAGGATCTGCCGGGATTATCAACATCATCACCAAGAAGAACACGCTTCAGGGATTAACTTTTAGCGTAGATGGAAGCGCTGGTTACCGGGGATCAAACCTTGGACTTAACGGCAACTACCGAAAGAAGAACATGGGATTCTCTCTTGGCGGCTTCGGAAGATCCAGCTACAATGTGTTGGGTAAGTTCAACAACAGCCAAACCACCTTATCCACCACCGGGTCAGCCTCCACAACCCTACAGGAAGCTGATACAAGAAGGAATGATTTGTTTGGCAACATCAACCTCGGCTGGGATTATGACATCAACCCAACCAATTCAATTGCTGCTTCGGTACGCTATGGCGCCCGCAACGGATTCAACTTTCAGGACAAACTCAACACAGAAATCTACCAGAATAACATACTGACAACGAGCAGTCTTCGGGATGTAGAAGTGGATGATGTTTCTGGTACGGTAGACGCAAGTCTGACATACACGCATATGTTTAAAAAACCCCAGCAAGAATTCAGTTTGCTGGGTCAATATAGCCGGAACAACAGGAACAATGATTTTATCAACTCCATTCTCAGTGAACCCGACCAATCTGTCCAGAGTCGGCTCAAGAATGACAATAGGAGCTTCAACGAAGAAATAACCGTACAGGCCGACTACCAGACTCCCATCAGCACAAATCAGTTGCTCGAGTTTGGGGGGAAGGCCATCATGCGGAAAGTGTCCAGCGACTATGAATATTTTACCGCAACGGGTGCAAACGGGCCTTACGTGCCAGCAACCAACAGCAACCTTTCGAACATATTTAACTACAACCAAAATATTGCTGCAGGCTATCTTTCCTATACCTACAGTTCGAAGACGGGGTATAGCTTTAAGGCGGGCTCGCGATATGAGTACACCAGCATTGACGCCAATTTCGCTTCGGAAAAAGGTCCCGTTGTGATCCCATCGTACAGTGTGATCGTGCCAAGTGCCAATATTTCGAAGCGTCTGAAGAATGGGAGCACGGTGAAACTGGCGTATAACCGCCGCATCCAGCGGCCCTCAATACAGTTCCTAAACCCCAACATCCAGGGAAGCAATCCATATTCGATAACCGTGGGAAATCCTGACCTCGGCCCCGAATACACAAACAACTACGAGTTGTCCTATAGTACCTCCATCAAGAGCACAAGCCTGAACTTCTCGTCTTTTATCCGGAATACAGACAATGCCATTCAGAGCATTCGTTCAGTCTTTGGGAATAACGCAACAGATCCAGATACGCTGTTGACTACCTACCAAAACATAGGACGGGAGGATGCATACGGGGGAAGCGTTTTTGCCAACATCAATATTTCCAACAAACTCACAGTAAATCTTGGAACGGACGTTTACTATGCAGTATTGAAAAATAATGATCCGAATCCGCTCTATACCGCCAGCAACCAGGGCTGGGTTTCCAATTTCCGGATTTTCGGAAGCTACGCACTCAAAAAAGGCTGGGGACTTCAGTTCTTTAGTTTTTATCGGGGACCGCAAGTTCAGCTCCAGGGGTTCCAGGGCAACTTCTATGTCTATAGTCTGAGTGTCAGAAAAGAGTTTGCCAACAAGAAAGGAAGTGTTGGTGTTGGCGCCGAGCAGTTCTTTACACCTGCACTGCGCATTGAGAATTCAATCAAGTCTCCGATAATTTTACAAAACAGCACTACGGAACTTTACAGCATGAATTTCAAGGTAACCTTCAGTTACCGGATTGGAAAGATGAGCTTCGATGCACCTCGTCGTCGCAAGAAGTCCATCAACAATGATGACTTGAAAGATGGAGGCGGTGAGATGGGTGGAGGCGAAGGGCAAGGTGCACCGGCCGGTGGTGGTGGACGTCCCGCAGCAGCAGCCCCTGTAGCAGCAAGACCAACCAACGCAGCGCCCGCAGCTGCCTCAAATCCTGCCGCAGTTGTTGTGGCCGAAGGAACCTGGACCTATACCGTGGAATCTCCTCAGGGAGGAGCCGGCACCCTTACTATTAAAAAAGAAGGGGACAAATTCAGCGGTGTGATGCTCAATAGCCGCAACAACCGCGAGACTCCGCTTTCATCCGTTGCACTGGCAGGCAATGAGTTAACCTTCGCTTACGATGTAAACTTCGGTGGAAACACATCAACAGTTTTTGTGAAGTCCATCATCGATGGCGACACCATGTCTGGCACGATGGCGGTAGGCCAATTTGGTTCCTACCCCATAAAGGCCAAGCGAGCAGGAAAATAGGCACAGGTCTCGATTGGAAGGAGAAAGCACCAGGTTCATTAATAGGATTCTTGAACCTATGACTAAGCACCTTGACCCGTAGACACTTTGGCACTTATGCAATGTAGTTCTTCTGCACGGAAACACGCAAGCACCTAAACACGGTCTCGCGCTAGCACGTTAGCCCCTGATTTCATAAATTGAGCCAACTACTCCTATGGCCAGGCTCTACCGGATCGCAGACTCCATCTTTTATTCATTTCCCATTCAGCTCCTGCTGAATAACCTGCGGCGCAACCACGTGCTGATCTTATGTTGGATCATTCTCTTTGCTATGATTACGGGCAATTTTGGTAAGTACCTTGGAATCCCCTACCTCTTTCTTGACCCGGAATACCTCAACGAAGTAAACTTCACCAGTTTCCTCATTATCGGCGTCATGGTTTCCGGGTTCACAGTGGCCTTTAACATCACCTGCTATATCACCGACGGGCACCGGTTCTCCTTTATCGCCGCCCTTCCAAACCCCTTCAATAAATTCAGCCTGAACAACAGCATCATCCCGATTGCCTTCTTTGCCACTTATCTGTACCAACTGATTGGCTTCCAAATCAATAATGAATTCACGACTGCCCAAGAACTTGCTCTTGATCTTGCTGGTTTCTTTTCGGGGGCATTGCTGATGGCCGGGTTGCTCCAGGTGTACTTCATTTTTACCCATAAGGACATATTCAAGTACATGGTCTGCCGCCTGGATGAGTACAGCAAACGCACGATCAAGATTACGCGGGCCAGTTCCATGAAGAAGTCAGACTT
>JANPES010000147.1:0-2954 GCA_031423035.1 Cyclobacteriaceae bacterium
CTGGAATCGAAGATGGGCCACAGCAACAAAGAGAAGATGATAAAGAAGCGGAAACCCGCGAAGAGACCTAAAAGATAGATCGACACTTAGAAAATAGCTCCGGCAATTGTTGCTGTCATCATCGTGGCCAGCGAGGCCGCAACCATCGCCCGGAAACCCAAACGTGCAAGATCGCCAGTCCGATTGGGCGCCATACCTCCTATTCCTCCGATTTGAATCGCAATGGAACTGAAGTTAGCAAAACCACAAAGGGCATAGGTAGCAATGCGGATAGACTTTTCACTGAGGGTGCCAGCGCTCTTCATATTGGCCAGATCCAGGTACGCGACAAACTCATTGATCACCATTTTCTGCCCCAGCAGGCTACCCACTTGAAGAGATTCATCCCAACTTACACCGATGCAAAACGCAAAAATCCGGAATACCTGACCCAGAATGTACTGCATCGAGAATCCGGTGTAGACTCCATTCGTTGATTGTTGAACAAATTCGTTTAGGCCGGTTAGCGCGCCAACGAAGTCCACCAATATCCAGTTCAGGGCATAAATGACGGCAATGAATGCCAGCAGCATGCCGCCAATATTTAAAGCGAGTTTCAATCCGTCCGAAGCACCATTGGCTAATGCCTCGACTACGCTGCTTCCGATTTGTTCCTTGTTGACTTTCAGTGTCATGTCAATCTTGTCACGTTCCGTTTCGGGCAAAAACATTTTCGACAACACAATGGCAGCCGGCGCATTCATAATGGAGGCACTAAGCAAGTATGTAGCATACTTCGATTGCTCCACTGGGTCTCCCCCTCCGAGAAATGAAACGTATGCAGCCAGGACACTTCCTGCCAAGGTTGCCATCCCTCCGACCATGACACAATGCAATTCCGATTGAGTCATATTGGAAATGAACGGCCTGATGAGAAGCGGTGCTTCCGTTTGCCCCATAAAAATATTCGCTGAAGCCGACAGGCTCTCTGAACCCGACAGCCTCATGGTCTTGGCCATCACCCAGGCAAACCCATACACTACTTTTTGAAGGACACCCAGGTAGTAGAGCCCGCTGGTGATTGCAGAGAAGAAGATTACAGTCGGCAAAGCCTGAAATACAAACAAAAATCCCAGGTTGTGTTTGACACCTGTCATCCCGTCGCTGTTCTTCGCCAAGTCGCCGTACAAAAACTCGGCTCCTTTTTGAGCGAAACTGAGGAACTTTACAAATTTCTCACTGATAAAAATAAATACGTTCTCCGCGACCTCTACTTTGCCTATCAGCAGTCCAAAAAATAATTGAATGGAGACGCCAATAACCACCAGGCGCCAATCTATTCCGCGCCGATTGGCGGAAAAAAGATAGGCGATTGCCAGGATAAAAAGCAGGCCAGCAAAGCCTCTCAGGTATTCCATGTAACGGCAATATAGGGAAAGGAATGAATTGACGAACCACTCCCGGCTTTTGGTTCTTGGTCGAGTCAGCTAATAGCTAAGCCAATACTTACTCAAAATTAGTTCCGCTTCCCGAGCTCATCACGGATCTTGGCAGCCCGTTCGTAATCTTCATTGTCAATTGCCGCTTTCAGCAACTCATTGAGTTTTTCAATGGAGTAACTCTTGTAGTCATCGCCTTTTTTAGAAGCCTCTTTCTTGATCTTTACTTTAGGTTCGGTTTTCGCATCCGGCTTTTCCTCCTTGTCATCTTCATCTTCTTCATCCGTCAGGACAATCCCGGCTTCGGCCAGGATTGCCTCATAGGTAAAGATGGGGGCGTCAAACCGAAGGCCAACCGCAATGGCGTCGGATGGGCGGGCATCAATCTCAGATTTTTTCAAGCCATCGGTACAAACAATTTTGGCAAAGAAAACACCCTCTTTCAAATCAGAAATCACGATCTCCTCAACATGGAAGTGAAAGGAATTCGCAAACGCCTTAAAGAGGTCATGCGTCATAGGGCGATTGGGAACAATCTTCTCAATTTCAATTGCGATCGCCTGGGCCTCAAACATTCCAATAATTATTGGCAGCCTGCGGTTTCCTTCGGCCTCACCCAACACCAAAGCAAATGAGCCGGTCTGCGACTGGCTGGAAGAAAGTCCAAGGATTTCTAGCTTAATTTTTTTTAACGCCACAACTGCACTATCAGAGTACGATATTATTAAATTTTAAACCTTTGCGATGCAAATTAGGGAATTATTTAGCCGCTTTCAGAGCGCTTGTCAGTTTAGGGATAATATCAAATGCATCACCCACAATACCATAATCAGCCGCCTTGAAGAATGGAGCATCCGCATCCTTATTGATCACCACAATGCACTTTGATGAATTGACGCCAGCGAGGTGTTGGATCGCTCCTGAAATACCCACAGCGATATACAATTGTGGCGCGACCTTTACGCCTGTCTGCCCAACATGTTCGTGATGGGGTCGCCATCCCATATCCGAAACGGGCTTGCTACAGCCTGTGGCAGCACCCAGAGTTTTAGCCAACTCCTCCAGCATTCCCCAGTGCTCAGGGCCTTTGAGTCCCCGACCACCAGACACAACAATATTGGCTTCGGGAAGTGACACTGCAGTACTTGCCTTTTCAGTAGAAACCACTTTTGTGTTAAAGTCCTTCTCATCCAATTTCGGAGAGAATGCGGTGACCGGCACGGCCGCTCCAACTATTTTCAATTCAGCAGCATTCTTCCTGATCGCCAGGACTCTCTTTTCTGTTTTCATTTCTACCCAAGCAAAAGCTTTGCCGGTATAGATGCTTCTCTTCACCATGAATCCGGAGGTTGTTGCAGGTAGCTCAACAACATTAGACGCAAATCCAGCCCCGATGCGTATCGCAACTTTCGCCGCCACCGGTGTGCCCAGCGATGAATTGGCCAGAACAAGGCAACTGGCTAACTCTTGAATCATCGCCTGTTCAAGTACCGACGCAAAGACTTGTATGATCGGGTGATCCAGCCTGGTGTCTGC
>JANPES010000148.1:0-4813 GCA_031423035.1 Cyclobacteriaceae bacterium
GATGTGGCCGTTATTCCATTGCCGATGTACCATATTTATGCGCTGATGGCCACATTTGTGGTTCAATCTTTAGGGCTGAAGGTGTTGCTTGTCACCAATCCCAGAGACTTCGCAGGGTTTATCAAGATTCTCAAGAAGCCATTTCACACCATGATTGGTGTGAATACGCTGTATAATGCGCTTCTTAACCATCACAATTTCGATGACATCAATCTTTCGGGTATAAAGGGATGCAGTGCTGGCGGAATGGCACTTCAAGAAATTGTGTATAAGCGCTGGAAAGAAAAAACCGGCATCCCCATCGGTGAAGGATATGGACTAAGCGAGACCTCGCCAGTGCTCACCTTTCAGATACCGGGAAAGGAACGTATGGGAAGCATTGGTATTCCAATTCCTAATACAGAAATCCAGATGATGGATGATGACGGCAATCTGCTGCCTTTTGGTGAAGCAGGGGAGCTATGCGCGCGTGGACCTCAGGTTTTCAAAGGGTATTGGCAAAAGGATAATTCTTCTGTTTTCTATCCGGGCGGTTGGTTCAAGACAGGTGACATCGCCGTGATGGATGCCGACGGATACATCAAGATTGTTGACCGCAAGAAGGATATGATCCTGGTTTCAGGTTTCAATGTGTACCCCAACGAAATTGAAGGGGTCGTAGCGGCCCATCCGAAAGTTCTGGAGGTTGCCGCGATTGGGATTCCTGATCCGGCGTGCGGAGAGGCAGTGAAGATTGTGGTGGTTAAGAAAGACCAATCGTTGACGGAACAAGAAATTTCTGATTACTGCAAAGAAAATCTTACCGGATATAAACGGCCAAAATTCATCGAGTTCAAGGCGGAGATTCCAAAGACGAACGTAGGTAAGATATTGAGGAGGGCGTTACGGGAGGAGGCGACGGCATAAATGGTCAATTGTCAATGGTTAATGTTGGCTTGAGTTGTTTTTATGATGCTGGTAAGCAGTCTGATGATTTCTCTTGCATCCGTATGAATTGGCTGAAATTGATCGGCCGTCAAGTAGCCGGTTTCTTTCAGAAGTTCCAGCCAATAGATGGTTTCGTTAATTTCCTTTTGAGCGATTGACATCTTGTGGTTGAAATCAGCTCTGGATTCAGCATGTTCGGCCTCATGCACCATAGCACCTACCGACGTACCGCTGCGCAACAATTGTTTTGAGAGAACATACTCCCTTGCTCCAACCAATTCCTGATATAGTCTGACTATTCGTATGGCAAACCCAAAGCTCTTTGTTTTGATTGCATTCTGCTTCATTGATAATTTACCATTGATAATTGACCATTAGACCAAGACGAATGTAGGTCTATGGCTGAATCGATGGAATACGGTTTTCCTGATGAATGACTAAGCCCCTAGTTTGGCCTTTAAGTATTGGGCCGTATACCCCTTCCTCGATTTCACCATCGCTTCTGGCGTCCCTTCAAAAACCAGGTATCCCCCCTTTTTTTCTCCACCCTCCGGTCCCAGATCGATGATCCAGTCGGCGCACTTGATGACCTCGAGGTTATGTTCAATAATAATCACGGTATGCCCCTGATCTACGAGCCCATTGACGGCCTTGAGCAATTTAGAGATATCATGGAAGTGAAGCCCCGTAGTAGGCTCATCGAAAATGAAGACAATATGGCCACCCGGTGTGTTTTTGCCAAGGAAAGAGGCCAACTTCACGCGCTGTGCTTCACCACCACTTAAGGAGTTGGAGGACTGTCCAAGTTTCACATATCCTAGCCCCACATCGAAGAGGGGCTGAATCTTGTCGATGATCTGCTTCTTGTCTTTGAAGAATTCCATCGCCTCGGTTACTGTCAGGTCGAGAACATCTGAAATTGTCTTGCCGTTGTATTCCACCTCTAGCACTTCGAACTTGAACCGTTTTCCGTGGCAGACCTCACATGTAAGGAAAATATCAGCCATGAACTGCATCTCCACCTTGATTTCTCCTTCTCCTTCACAGTTTTCGCATCGCCCACCGTCGACGTTGAAGGAGAAGTGTGATGGCTTATAACCGCGCTGTTTGCCCAATGGCTGGTCGGCATACAGCTGACGTATAATATCGTACGCCTTTACGTAACTAATGGGGTTTGATCGGGAGGACTTTCCAATAGGGTGTTGGTCGATGTATTCGATTTGAGTAATGGTAGACAGGTCTCCTTCCATTTTATCATAGCGTCCAGGCGAGTCGGCCACCATGCCACTGATTCGACCGATGGCCGGGTAGAGGATTTTTCTTACCAAAGTGGATTTTCCTGATCCACTAATACCGGTAATTACCGTGAGTACGCCGAGCGGGAATTTTACGGTTAGATTTTTCAAGTTGTTCTCCTTGGCCCCGGTCACAACCACAGCGTCTTTCCATTTTCTACGACGAGCCGGTACCGGGATTGTTTCCTTGCCCGTGAGGTAGTCGGCCGTATGGGTTCTTGTTTCGTTCGTGATATCGGCGACAGTTCCTTGAAAAACAAGATGTCCGCCGTGCTGTCCGGCGTCAGGACCAATGTCTATCAGCTGATCGGCAGCCCGCATGATTTCCTCTTCATGTTCAACGACAATTACGGAATTGCCAAGATCGCGCAACGATTTTAAGACCTGAACCATTCGCTCGGTGTCTTTTGGGTGGAGGCCTATGCTGGGCTCGTCAAGAATATACATAGATCCGACCAAGGCACTTCCCAAGGAAGTGGCAAGCTTTATTCTCTGAAACTCGCCCCCGGAAAGGGAATTGGTAAGGCGATTCAAGGTTAAGTATCCGAGCCCAACTTTGTCAAGGTATTCAAGTCGGTATCGTATTTCTTTCAACAGCCGGTCCGCCACTTTCTGATCTTGCGCAGTGACGCTAACCGAATTGAAAAAAGTGAGGGCCTCCTCAATTGGCAAGAGGACCAAATCAGTGATAGATGTTTTTGCAATCTTTACAAACGATGCGTCTTTTCTGAGCCTGGTGCCACGGCAATCTGGGCATGTTGTTCTTCCTCGATACCGGGAGAGCATCACCCGATATTGGATCTTGTAGGACTTTGATTCGAGGTACTTGAAAAACTGGTTAATTCCGTCAAGCTCTTGGTTTCCGAGCCAAAGCAGATTTCGCTCTTTTTCTGACAAATCATGATAGGCACGATGTATCGGAAAATTGTATTTGGCACCATTCCGCAGCCAGGGCTTTGTCCACTCGCTCATGGTATCTGTCCGCCAGGGGGCCACAGCGCCCTCGAAAAGCGATAGGCTTTTGTCAGGAATCACAAGCTCCTCATCGATACCGAGGATTTTTCCAAACCCTTCACAGGTCGGGCAGGCACCAAAGGGGTTGTTGAAACTGAAAAAATTGACGGAAGACTCCGTGAATGTTAATCCATCCAGCTCGAACCGATCGGAAAAATGAAGCTTGTCTTTTCCCTCGACATAAACATGACAATCACCGTGGCCTTCAAAGAAAGCGGTCTGAACTGAATCCGATAATCGATAGAGGAGGTCCTCATCATCCGGGCTGATACTGGCACGATCGATCAGAATTTCTATTTCGACAGTCGGGGATTTCTTTCCAGCAGGTTTCTTTTTGGATTTCGAATCCGTCAAGACTTCTTCAATAAACTTTACCTGACCATTGAGAATAATCCGGGTGAAGCCCTTACGGAGGAGAAGTTCTAGTTCTTCTTCGACCTTTCGTCCTTTTTGGATTTTCAAGGGTGTAGCAATCATTACCCGGCTACCGCGGCTGAGTCGGTTGATCACGTCGACGACTTCAGTTACGGTGTCACGCTTTACTTCCTTTCCACTAATGGGTGAAATGGTTTTACCAATGCGCGCAAACAGAAGTTTCAGATAGTCATATACTTCAGTGCTTGTCCCAACGGTTGAACGCGGATTTCGGGTATTAACTTTCTGCTCAATCGCGATGGCAGGAGAAACCCCTTTGATGTAGTCGACATCGGGCTTTTCCATACGGCCCAGGAACTGGCGGGCATAGGAACTGAGGCTCTCCACGTACATGCGCTGCCCTTCTGCAAAGAGCGTGTCGAAGGCAAGGGATGACTTCCCAGATCCGGAAAGCCCAGTGACAACGACTAGTTTATTGCGGGGAATGGCCACGCTCAGATTCTTCAAATTGTTGACCCGCGCCCGCTTGATGATAATATATTGCCTGGGATCTAACTTATCCAGTCCTGACTCGGGATCAACTGCGGGGGCACTCATGCGTAGGCCTTAAATGTACGGATAACTGTCTGTGTTGGAGGAGCCCTCAAACAAAAACACCACCTTTTCAGATGGTGCTTTGGTAAAATCTGATGACTACTATTTAATTGTCAAAATCTGGTTCGTAACTGGGGTCTTTGGTCTGGTCCTCTTGTCCGGCCTCCTCATCGCCGTAATTGTCGTCTCCCCCAAAATCATCTGAGTTGCCGAAATCTTCCTCTGCGCCCTTCTCTTCAGCTCCAAATTCAGGGTTCTTTGGTTTCGAGTCCACATCGTATTCCCCTTCACTGTTTTTGGTAGCGGGAATTTTCACCAGATAGGTGGCTTCATCGGCTTCCAGGGGGAAAACAAAGATGGGCTCCTTCTTTCCGCTATTAATTCGTGTAATGCTGTTCTCGTATCCTGCCGGATACTGCTTTTTCAGCAATTCCCTCAAATCCTCAGATAAATTATCGAGGCTCTTTATCACTTTCTTCTTACTAACGGCCATGGGGTGGTTACTTCGGCAAAAAATCTGGGACAAATAGGAAAAGAAATTGTGTAGGACACAAGATATTTCTCGAAATTTTTTGGGTCTTACGGGATTATTTCTACCTTTTCAGTCC
>JANPES010000149.1:0-7987 GCA_031423035.1 Cyclobacteriaceae bacterium
GGAAGAGATGCCGACCTCACGATCTCACAGGTGTTTGACAACAGGACATCCTCCCTGATCGTTGAAGACCTCTTCACACCGATTGTCACCCCGGTGGCCGAGGTCGCTGCTCCCGTGGTAGTTCCTGCCGCCGTGGCAGCACCGGCGGTGGTAGTGACACAAACGGAACCCGTGGCCGTCGTGCCCTCTTGTGAGATGACACCGCAGCAGTATGACAACGCGGTCAAAGCCATTCAGTCAAAATCATTCCGTGACGAGATGATGGACATGGCGCAGCTCGCCACGAAAGGGAAATGCATGAGCAACAACCAGATACGGGGTATTGCCAAGTTGTTTTCGTTTGAGGACCAGTCTCTGGAATTTGTCAAGTATGCCTACGATCTCTCTACCGAAAAATCCGAGTACTACACGCTGGCCGACATATTCAGTTTCATCTCCAGCAAGGATGAATTCATGGCGTTTTTGAAAACGCGATAATCGTTTCAATTAGTTGCCAGCCTGCCTGCCGACCTGTCCGTCGAAGCTTCAGCGTAGGAGGAAGCGTCTCGCGCAGGCAGGTTGCCGGGGGTGCGCACTATAAGGTGAAATCAACGGCTGGTGGCTTTGTGCTTGGCTTCTCAGTACAGCATCACTCTTGGGTGAGCCAGCGCTTACCGTTTACTGATTAACGCTTACCCCTTAGGCGCCATACGGCCATGATCCAACAAAAGGGAAGAAGTAGTATCTTCACATTCACAATGTTTGAAATTCGGAGCTTTATGAAAACTTTAATAGTATCTATCGGAGTGTTAATCGCCGCTAACAGCTTCTGCCAGACATACAATGTCGGAATCGTAAAAATGGGCCCTGATGTTAAAGATCTTGAGGGTCAGATTATCGTAACCGACAGTACAGTGATTTCAAAATTTGATGGCCATTCATCAACGCTCAAAATCACAAGCCGAAAAGGATTTACCTTCCATGTGACGGATGGGAAGTCAGCAGGCAAATATGTTATCACACACGCGGCAGGCAGAGTTCATGGATTCACCTATGATCGTCACATTACCTACCATCCGGAAAAACGTTATCCGGGGTACGTAAACTCTGTTTTCTTTTGCATGATTCAACGCAAGTGAGGCAAACTTTCTGGAGCAGGCCTTGCCATTACCGATTACCTCTTGTCGATTACCATTCACCGATTTCTATTCACCGATTACTGATTTACCTTTTACCGATCACCTCTTACTCCGCTCATAAGCTTCCCCCTCCATTAATCTATAAAGCTCATACGCTTCGCTGTCATTCATGGGGAAGAAATTGCTGAAGTAGACTACAGCGATGCCATTTTCTACATCGAGTGTGTAAAATGAGTTGGCGGCCCCTGCCCAATAGGCTGTGCCCGCAGGCCGGATTTTTTCAGCGGGGTTTGCTTCCAATGCCCACGCCAATCCCCAACGATCCGTTGAATCGGCCAGGCCACCTGAGATTTCATAATGCAGCGAAACGTCTTTTGGCAGGTTATCTTTTAGCATCAGCGATACGGTCTCGGCCTTGAGGACACGAACGCCCTCGAGCTCACCTTTGTTGAGCATGCAACGCAGAAAGCGCAGGTAATCATTGGGCGAACCGAACAAACCACCGCCGGCGCTGAACTCTGTTACCGGCTTGTCAGGAACGCGTGGATACTCAGTGAAATGACCCGTGGTATCGCGCGTGCCTATGGTGACGATATTGTCTTGCAGATTGGCGGGGACATTAAACCATGTGCTGGTCATCCCCAGGGGACCTGTAACATGGTCACGTAGATAAGTCTCCAGGTCCTTTCCACTAACTTTTTCTATTACACGTCCAACCCAGTCGGTGCTCGTTCCATAGTGCCAACCCCTGCCTGACTTGAAGAGCCGTGGATCATCTTTGTATATCCACTTCTCCGGATGAAAGGCGGCAAGTTTGGCAGAAGTAAACCGATACCCGAACCCGGACGTGTGGGTCAGCAGGTGGCGGAGGGTGATCGTGTCGTGGCGGTAGGAAAGCGTTGCGCCGTCGAATACCGGGATGGAATCCATTTCAGGCATGAGGGAGTTGAGCGGTGCATCCAGGGTAAGGAGTCCCTTTTCTACCAGCTGCATGACACCGACGGAGGCGATGGCTTTTGTCATGGAGTAAATCCGGAAGATGTTGTCACCGTTTACTGTGTCTTTCCCGCCCCATCGCGAAGGGCCGAAGGCATAGGATGAAATTTTCCCACCCTTGTCGACGCTGCTCATGAAGGCGGCGGGGATATTGTGTGTGCTGAAATAGGATTGGAGGGGTGATTCTTTTTGTTGGGAGCATGAGAGGAACACAAATAGAAGGAGCAGCTTTTTCATGAGGTGGGATTTGGAAGAGAAAGGTAGGAATTTGCAGCGTAATTCCATTAAATGGATAACCACTAACTGCTGCCCGTGGCCGCTATTCAATACGCCAATCTACTTCGGTAAATGGGATCATCCCGTCTGCCGTGAAGAAGACTCTTTTCGTGAAATCGACATACCGTATGGCGCGCGCTTCTAGCGCGTGACCGTTGAAAGCGTTGTTCGAAAGTACGAATTGCATCATATAAAATCGATAATCAAAAAACCTCGCCCCTTGGTGAAATAGTCCTTTGCCGAGCTGTACAAATAGTTTTCCGGTTCTCCAACACTCTCGGCAGCAACAGGGTTGTTGTGAATGTAATCCATCTTCTGTCTGGTAAATTTTGCCTTTGTCAACAACTCCGGATGATTGCCATCCTGCCAGACTTTGTAGTTGGTCACCCGCTCCAAGTCATCTGCCCGCATTGGCAGCCATTCGGCATGAAAAAAGATTTAAGGCCGTATTTGTAAGACTAGTATCCAAACATGGGATTAAAATGAAGGCTGTCGTTGCAGTCCAAAGAAAGCTATTGGAGATGATCTACACTGTCTATTCCAGAAATACAGCTTATGACAAAAACTACTTAACCATCAATGAGGCTCAGATTGAGAAGCAAAATGTGGCAGCCTAAAACGGAAAAGCGATCATTTAACTTAATAAACGACCGCCTTTCTTTACAGGCTGACACAAAGCCGCCTTAAATGCAAAATTACTAAAAATCAGATTTGGTTCTTAACACAGAATCTCTGCGGTTTGGTTAGGCATTATGTCCATGATGGCAGCCAAAAAAGAAAGGCGCTCAAAATGAACACCTTTCCTTCGTGCCTTTGCAGTTTTCTCTGCGGTTAATTTTTCTTTGCTTTTCCTTCGCGCCTTCGCGTCTTCGTGGTTAATTTTTCCTGCGCCTCCTGCGGTTAATTATTCCAAACAAGATTCTTTGACTTCGCCTTTTCCCGGATGGCTTTTATCAGGGCAGCATCCAGCATGGTATCTTCATTCGCTTGTTGGCTGTGAGATGCGATGTACGCCTGGCGCTGCTTGTTCAGTTCCTGAATTTCGTTCTGAATTTCTCTGCGCTCATTGGCTTTCTGTGTCACATAATTTTTGCGCTGCTCACCCGACATGCCCTGCATCTCCGTGGGCAGTTGCTCGGCAGGAGCAGCAGAAATTACGCTTTCATCTTCCTTGGCCGCATCCACCAGATCCCAGGATGAATTTTTGTAGGCATGTGAACTTTTTGAAACGGCCCGTTCTACTTTATTGCCCATGCCATAGCTCTCCGCATTCATGTCCTGGGTAGCCTGTGCTGCTTTCTTTTGCTCGCCAGCGGCGCCATAATAGATATACGTTTTGTTCAGCCGCTCATTGCAGGCATCAATTTTTGAATCGTAGGGGGTGGATATATAGACTGTCTTGCGATTTTGTTCAATGCTCATATAGCTTCCACCCGTCAACTCCGCGCCATCTTTCCAATTGGTATTTATGCCTTCATCAAAGGTTCCACAGAATATCGTATTCACAACTACACCCTTTTCTTTGGCAACCGAGCAAGCGATGCGATAGGAGACAGACCCTTGAGTGAACGGCTCATTGCCCGCAATAAAGATCATTTTCAAGTCCGCATTTGAAGTTGACCAGCCCAGCTGGTTAAGTGAGGTCTTGATCACGTGACCACAAAACTCATTTCCTCCATTGGTGGTAAGCGCAAACAATTTTTCGGAGATCAGATCCAGGTCATCCGTTAAACCGCTCACCTGGCGGATGTATCCTTCTGCTGATGGCAGACCATCATTTCCGTATTCATACAAAGCAATTTTGATTCGGGGCCGCGAACCGTCTCCGCATTTTGCTACTGCCAGTTCGTTTACGATTTTCCACAGTTGTGATTTCGCCTGATTGATAAGTCCATCCATGCTGTTGCTCGTATCCAATAACAAAGCAAGCATGATTTGCTGATCCTTTGCGCTGGTTTTCTCAGACATTGATTCGATCGAATGACTGGATCGGAAGCCTGAAAGCAGGGTCATGCCCAGCAGGACAATAGCAACGCGTAAAAGGCGAAGGCTGATGATGTTTTTTGTTTTCATACAATCGTTGTTTAAAGTTTATTGTAGGATGCGGCCAATAGCTAGATTCCATAAAAATTCGCTTTTGAATTTTTTATGGGGCAGAGAGAATGTAAGAACCGCGTTAATCTGGTTAAGACCTTGGGAATGGTGTTATCGGGTCAGGAGCGCGCCAAAAGGTTGCTCGGGGGGAAGGCGCAAGGAAGATTGGGCTTCACTAGTCAGTCTGTCTATCTACTTCAGCAAATGGAATTACCCCATCTGAAGTTAAAAATGCCCTTTTCGTGAAATCAACATCCGCTAACTCAAGTCGCTTTTGCGTCGCGCTGATGATGAACAGGTCTATCACCTTATATTCAACATGGTCACCAAAGTAGCTCTCCGTGGAAGTGTAAACTATTCGCAGCCCGGAGTCACGATGCAGCAGGTTGAGTTCAAACATCCGGTAAATTTCGTCAGTCTGCTTGCGTTCAGAGGTTAAGTATTCCTTTGAAATGTATTTCATAAACTGACTCTCCTCGTACGCGATATTGTCAGGCTCTAGTTTTAATCCAATGGAGGATAAAATTTGATCTTGCCTTGCTTTGCTGATTTTCATTCTGGATCCGGTATATGACCTCCTGAAGGTATCAATTGGTAGAAAATAGGATTGTTATCTGTATTCTTATATTTGATTTGAACAATGAATTTAACCCAAAGATGCATATGAAACGCCTCACTCTTTTCCTTTTTCTGCTCCAGGCTCTTGGATCAATTGCGCAAAAGCGGGCCATGACCATCATTGACATGTTGAACATTCCAAACCTGGCCAGTCCTGAGCTCTCACCGAATGGCTCTCAGTTTGTGTACGTTATGGCCGAGAGCGACTGGAAGATGAACCGCATGGTTGGCCATATCTGGAGGAGCGATATGAAGGGCGATGCAATCAAGCTGACTAACGGCGAGAATGGCGAAAGCAGCCCGAAGTGGTCACCGGATGGGACGTGGATTGCGTTTATTGCGAAGCGCCCGCCAGCCGAAGAGAACCAGATTCATCTTATTCGTAATGCAGGAGGGGAGGCATACGCACTAACCAAGCACAAGACCGCTGTCCGGCAAATCGAATGGGCTGACAGCAAAACCCTTTACTTTCTTGCCAACGACCGGAAAACAGCCGACGAGGAGAAGCGGGATAAACTTAAGGATGATGTCTATGCGTACGACGAGAATTTTAAGCAGTCGCACCTCTGGCGCATCCACATCGGGGATAGCGCGGCAACGCGAATCACGGAGGGGAATTATTCTGTAAATGAATATGTGCTCTCCCGGGAAGGCGGCAGGATTATTGTGAAGCGAAGCATCAGCCCCTTGTTCAATGACTCCGACAAAAATGAACTGTGGGTCATGGACAAAGACGGCAAGGGGGCCTTGCAAGTCACAACTAATCAGATCGATGAAGGCAGCCCGAGGTTTTCACCCGATGGAAGAAGCATAATGTATGTAGCCCGTGCCAATGCCGATTCTGAGGGCTACTACAACGGGAAGTTGTTTACCATTTCTGCTTCTGGAGGGAAGCCGGTGCTGGTGAGCAAGGATTTTCCATTCGCCGTGGATGAGGCGGAGTGGTCGGGTGACGGGAAGAGTATTTATTTGGTTTGCAACATGGGAGTCGAGGAACAATTATACAATCTTTCTCCCGTCACCGGGAAGTGGACAGAGGTGACCAAGGGTAATCACGCAGTTTCTGCCTGGAACTACAACGCCACGCTCGACCAGCATTTGTTTGCCTTGGCTGAGGAGAAAACCCCTGGCGACTTTTACCTGCTTAAAAGCGTTGACAAGCATGCGCCTGTGCGCCTCACCCATATATTTGATTACCTGGATCGCGACTTCAAACTTCCAAAGCAAGAGCGGGTGACGTGGAAAGGTGCCGATGGTGTTGCCGTGGAGGGATTGCTCATGTACCCCAATGACTATGTAGCGGGTAAATCATACCCACTGGTGGTGCAGACCCACGGCGGGCCGGCTGCTTCCGATCAGTTTGGGTTGGGGCGGTCGTGGGCTGAGTATCACCCGGTCCTTGCGGCCAGGGGGTTTATGGTTCTGCAGCCCAACTACCGCGGAAGCACTGGGTATGGCGATCCGTTTCTTCGTGATATGGTAGGTGCGTATTTCAGAAACTCCCACCTCGACGTGATGGCCGGGGTAGATTATCTGATTGCGAGAAAGCTTGTTGATCCCGATAAACTGGTGAAGATGGGATGGAGTGCCGGTGGCCACATGACCAACAAGCTGATCACGTTCACCGACCGATTCAAGGCAGCCAGTTCGGGTGCAGGAGCAGCTAACTGGATTTCTATGTATGCGCAGAGCGATGTACGTATTTACCGGACACCGTGGTTTGGTGGAACACCGTGGCAAAAGGATGCGCCGATAGAAACCTATTGGAATAATTCACCGCTGAAAGATATTTACAAGGTGAAGACGCCCACACTCGTCATGGTCGGGGGCAACGATCCACGCGTGCCGCCACCGCAGTCAATTGAACTTTACCAGGCCCTGAAGAGCAACGGCGTTCCGACCCACCTCTACATCGCACCGCGGGAGCCGCACGGCTGGGCGGAGCTCCGTCACCGCCTGTACAAAGTCAATATTGAACTGGAATGGTTTCTAAAATATGCACTCGGCGAGGGGTATACCTGGGAGAAAGCCCCGGAGGAGAAGAAGTGAGAAACGTCTTCACCGCAGAGGAGAAGTTAACCGCGAAGGCGCCAAGGCGCAAAGAGATTTGCTTTCTCTTCTCTTCGGCTCAGCGGGTTCTGTATTTTTTCCGCCCGTCTATTTTGACTTGTATCTGGTAATATTCTGCCCTATATTCAATGACCTTTAAATCCAACGCTATGTTCACATCCAAATCCATCCGTTCATCACACGTCATGTTCCTCTTGGCATGTCTGGTATTCCTCAGTGCCTTGTCCAGCTTTGCTCAGAAGCTGGAGGTTCAGCAAATGAAGCCCATGAAGTACCGGCATATCGGTCCGGTGGGAAACAGGGTCATCTCTGTTGTAGGTGTAGCCGGTGATCCACTTACGTATTACGTGGGCGCCGCTTCAGGCGGTATCTGGAAGACACTGGATGGCGGTGCTACCTGGACTCCAATTTTGGAAGAGCAGCCCGTGCACTCCATCGGCTCGCTGGCCCTCGCTCCATCAGATCCGCAAATACTCTGGGCCGGAACCGGTGAACCGCACATCCGCTCGAACGTATCTGTTGGCGCCGGTGCGTGGAAATCTACGGACGGTGGTACCACCTGGCAGATGATGGGACTTGAAAGCACGTTCCGCCTCAGTCGTATGATCGTGCATCCCACCAATCCTGAAATAGTGTATGCCGCATCGCTCGGCCACAGCTACGCGCCCCAGAAAGAGCGCGGTGTTTATCGCACAATGGATGGTGGAAAGAGCTGGACGAAAGTATTGTCAGTGAACGACAGCACCGGTGCGTCTGACCTGGTTATGGATCCCAATAATCCCCGTATTCTCTTTGCCGGGATGTGGCAACTCGAC